>DATAQE010000108.1:0-31176 GCA_036264835.1 Candidatus Elarobacter sp. | reverse complement strand
CCGAAGAAGCGCTGAGCGACGAGAACCGACGCGAGCTCGAGGAGCGCCGCCGCGATGCGGGGAGCTTCGACGAGGTCGCGTTCGACGCGCTGCGCGCGGCCGCCGCGAACGCCGAATCCGCGCAGGCGCGTTCCGCCGCCGCCGCGAGCGACGCGGCCGCCGCACGGATCGAGGGTGACGGCGGCGGAACGGGGAGCATCGTGCTGCTCGCCGCGGCGCTTCTCGCGCTCGCGGCGGACGTCGGGATAGCGATCGCCCACGCGTGGCTCTGGACCGCGCTCGCCAGCGTCGTCGCGGTGATCTTCACCGTCGCCGGCGTTCGGCGCGAGCGCGCGCGCGCCGCACGGCGCCATGAGGCCGAGGCGAAACAGCGGATCGCCGACGCCGCGCTGGCCGAAGAGCACGTCGCCGCGCAGGCAGTCGCGCGCGTCCTCGAGCCGCTCGGGATCGCGGCGATGGACGAGCTCGTTCTCCGCCGCCGGCGATTCGTCGCGCTCGCCTCATCCGCGCAAGCCGCCACGAAAGCCGAGACGCGTGCGCGCGCCGCGCGCGAAGCCGCGGTGTCTGCGGCAACGCGCTTCGACGCGCTCGCCGACGCGATCGTTCCCGGAGTCGGCGGCGAGCGCGAGGCGAGACGCGCGGCCGCGCGCGTGCGCGCCGCACGGCGCCGCGAGCGCGACGGGCTCGACGCGCGGCTAGCGATGCTCGCCATGCAGCGCACCACGATCCTCCACGGCGATGACGAGTTCGCGCTGCAGGCGGAGTACGACGCGCTCCTCGCGAGCGGCGCCGAGCCGGCGGCCGCGGACGATCCGCAGCTGCTGCGAGCGCTCGAAGTCAGACGCGCCGAGCTCGACGCGCGCGGCCGCGACGCGGAGCGCCTCGTCGCGACGCTCGAAGGCGAGCTGCGCGCCGGCGAAGAGAACGTCCCCGACATCGCGTCGCTCGACGAAGCGCTCGCCGCGACGCGCACCGACATCGCGCGCCTCGAAGCGTTCGACCATGCGGTCAAGCTCGCGCGCACGACGATCGAGACGCACAAGGACGAAGCGCACCGTGCCTTCGCGCGCCGCCTCGAAGAGTACAGCGCGGGCGTCCTGGGCGAGATCACCGGCGGCCGCTACGGCGAGATCCGCCTCGATGCTTCGACGCTCGCGATCCGGGTACGCGTCCCCGAGACCGGTGCGATCGAAGAGCTCGACAAGCTCTCCGCCGGCACGCGCGACCAGATCGCCCTCGTCGTCCGCTTCGCGACGGCCCGCATGTTCGCCGAAGGCCTGGAGACGCCGCCGCTCCTCCTCGACGACCCCTTCGCGTTCTGGGACGCCACCCGAATCGCACGCTGCCTCCCCGCCTTGATTCGCGGCGGCAAGGACGGTCAGTGCATCGTCTTCACCGCGAGCACCGAGCTCGCCGAAGCCGCGGCAGCCGCAGGCGCAGACCGCTTTGCCTTAGAGGTTTCCTCCCTCGGCACACCGGTATAGATCGCGGCACGCCAAGCTACACCATCCGGTGAACCGCGCGTTTACGAATCAAGATGGCCTTTGTGGCAAACTCCAAAGACGGGTACCGTTACGGAGCTTCGTCAAATATTGGTTCTCATGGGTTATTTCGCGCTGCTGCTGATCGGGTTAGCCGTTATCGTTTCACTCAACTCGCGGTCGCGTATTCTAAAACCGGAGAAATCGGCGGTGCGGGAAACCGCCACGCGCGGCGAGGAAATCGCACGCGAAATAGCGTTCGGAGCGGTACAACAAATATCCATAAACCAACAGCGCCTGGTGGACTCTACCGAGGCGAAGCTGGGAGTTCTCGCCCTGGCTATTTTAGCTTGTTTTGTGGCGCTCGTCGTCGAACATGACGCAGATATGGTCGAACGTGCGGAGGTCGTGCTACTCGGGTTCGACTCTTTGGCGGTGCTTGCAGGGTTGTTGGGCTTTAAGCATCGCGAACCGTTTGACGTCGCAACGTTTGTGCGCGGCTACAAAGCGCAAGCACCGCAAACTCTCGATGAGACGATCGACGCAATGGCGACGAACTATGTGAAAAATGAAACGCTTCGTAAAATCAAGGACGGCATCTTGTTCTGGGCAACAGTGGTCTTGGCGCTGGTCGTCACCATTGACCTTGCCCGCAGGTACGGTGCAATCAATATGCTACGAACGTTTTCGTCCTTATGGCACCACGGTACATCCGCATGCTCCGTATGGCCCTTTTAAGCCCAGACGGCTGACCTTCGGGTTGTTTTAAATTGAGAACTCTCTTATACTGGGATACCATGGTGATCGTAAGGGCGATCCAGGCCTTCTTCCGCTTGCTTGCCGGGGATACTTCAGGCCTTCCTGATCCTGACCTCTCGCCGCTGGACCATGCGCCATCAGCCCGCGAGCTGATGGGTTAACGCAGTTTCTACGCTATACCGCGATCTCGGCCGCCCGGTGAAAGAGCGCTAGTGCCTGCTTGCATAGCCGGTCAGCCGATGAGCCTTGCGATAGCCCCGGCGGTGCAAAACCCTAATGCAGACTTCCGGGCGGCGGGATTGAATCAGGCGACGTCGATTCCCATCACGTAGATCGGTACTTGAATGGCGCTCTTGAAATGCGGAAGGTATCGCTTTACTTTTTCAAATGAAGCGACCCTTCCCAATTCTGGCTATACAAAGACTTCATGGCCTTCTGGAATTTGGAGGTCGCAACGATATAGACACCTACATCGATTCGGTCGAGCCCACTATAGGAACCGACTTGGAACTTCAAGAGATCGATACCGAGAAACGAGGCGTGCCCAAAACCGACCTCAATGCCGATGCGATCCTTCAGGAAATCCATCTTCGCGCCCGGGTCCTCGGGATCACCGAATACGAGCGGCTGATCTTGCCACCCAGCCGCTATGAATCGTTGCCGAAGTATAGCATTGAACCCCGGGCGCGATAACGTACCAAGCTCTGTGTCTGGATCAGTAACGATTTGTTCCACCTGCTTTTTTGTGGCTAGCATGCTGTTCAGAACTTCATCAGCAAAGCGATAAGAATAGCGCTGCAGAGCCAAGGGCATCGAGAACAATTTCGAGCCCGGACCGTCACGTTCCCTCGACTTCGAGGTTCCTCCGTCGCGGGTCACTGAGTTTCCGCATGAGCGGCGGGACTTCGGCGGGCAGCTCGCGCGCGAGGAAGCCGAGGCCGACGCGCTGAGAGAGCGCGGCGCCTGCGCGGGCGTGCAATGAGACGCCCCAGGCGGCGGCGTGCAGCGGTTCGGTGCCGCGCGCGAGGAGGCCGCCGATGATCCCGGCGAGCACGTCGCCCGAGCCGGACGTCGCCAGGCCGACGTCACCGTGGTCGTTGCGGTACAGCGCGCCGTCCGGGTCGGCGATGTACGTCGTCGCGCCTTTCAGCGCGACGATCGCGCGGAACTTCCTCGCGGCCTCGCGCGCGCGGCGCGCCGGGTCGGCTTCGACGGCGGCGCGGTCGCAGCCGAGCATCGTCGCCATCTCGCCGGCGTGCGGGGTGACGATGACGCGGCCTTCGAGTCGTGCGAAGACGCCGGCGTCCGCGGCGAAGCACGCGAGGGCGGCGGCATCGACGACCGCGGCGACGTCGAGCCGCGCGGCGACCGCGGCGATCAGGTCGGACGACGCGCGCTCGTCGACGAGGCCGGGGCCGATCACGAGCGCGTCCGCTTTGTTCGCGTGCTCGACGATCGCCGGCGCGGCGGAGAGCGCGATTGCCCCGGAGGGCGTCTCGTCGAGCGCGACGGTGAGCGATTCGACCACCGCGCTCGCGACGTGCGCGGCGACCGATCCGCACGTGCCGATCTGCAGCTTTCCCGCGCCCGCGCGAAGCGCGGCGGTCGCGCAGAGGATCGCCGCGCCGGGCATCTGCGGCGCACCCGCGACGACGACGATGCGGCCGCGCTCGTCCTTTCCGCCGTCGCCGGGCTGCGGCAGCGGCCACGAGCGCAAGAGCGCGTCGTCGATCCGGACGCCGTCGGACGAGCGGGAATCGGCCATGGCGAACGGTATACCCGCCGCGTGAGCACCGCGAAGCGCGCGCGCGAGGACCGGCGACAGCTCGGCCAGTTCTTCACGCCGCCCGACGTCGCGCGCCGCATCGTCGCAGCGCTCCCGCTCGAACCGGCCTCGACCGTGCTCGAGCCGTCGTTCGGCGAAGGCGCGTTCGTGTTCGAGCTCGTGAACCGCGTTGCGCGCGGCGGCGGCGATCCGCGCGCGTGGGCCGCCTCACGGCTCTTCGGCACGGAGATGGACGACCGCGCGTATGAGACGATGCGGCGGCGCTGGCGCGCCGAAGGGCTCGGTCCGGTGCCGCCGTCGCTGCGGCACGGCGATTTCTTTCGCTGGAAGCCGCGCGATCGGCGGCAGCGCTTCGACTTGATCGTCGGGAACCCGCCGTTCGGCGGGACGCTCGACGCCGCGATCGAGGACGAGCTCGACCGCGCGTACGGGCGGCGGCACGGGCTGAAGATCAAGAAGGAGACGTACTCGTTCTTCATCGTGCGCGCCGTCGAGCTGCTGGCGGAGAACGGGCTGTTGTGCTTCGTCTGCAGCGACACGCTGCTCACGATCAACACGATGCGCGGGCTCCGGAACTTCCTGCACGCGTCGTGCGACGTCGAGATCGAGCAGGTTCCGGGCTCGTTCGATCACACCGCGCAGCCGCTGATCCTCCTGAAGGCACGGAAGACCGCCTCGGGAAGCGGCTCGGTGAAGGTCTTCGGCGTCACGGTCCCGGCGCACGCGATCGCCGCGACGCCGAACCTCAGCTGGCGCATCGGCGAGGATCTCGCGCGCTACTTCACGGGGACGTTCCTCGGCGACTTCATGGTCGCGACGTCCGGGATGACGACCGGGAACAACGAGCTGTTCCTCCGCGAGATCCGCGACGGGCGAATCGCCGAGCCGTACCGGTTCGCCTACGCCGACGAGCCGGTGACGCTGACGAAGGAGTTCTCACGCGCGCGCCTCGGCAAGATCTCTGCGGCGAAGATCGCGCGCATTCGGGAAGCGGAGTCACGCGGAGCGACTGAGCGCGTCGTCCGCTGGACAGTGCTGCCGCGGCCGCGCATCGTGACGCTGCCGCACGCCGACTACCGGCCGTACAACAAAGCGGACGCGTCGTCGTTCTACGCTCCCCCGCGCCACGTGATCTACTGGCGTGACGGCGGAGACTACGTCTACACCTTCAAGCGCAACGGAAACTGGTATCTGCACGGCGTCGGCGGCCGCCCGTTCTTCGAGCGTGAGGGACTCACGTGGGCGCTGATCGCGAACAGGTTCAAGACGCGGTATCTCCCGCCGGGATCGATCCTCGACAGCGGCGCGCCGTGCGCGTTCCTGCGGCCCGGCGTCGCCGAGGACGAGCTGTACTTCATCCTTGCCTGGACGCTCACGCCGGCCGCGAACCGCATCCTCAAGTCGGTGCTGAACCACACCCGGAACATCCAGAGCAAAGACTTCGAGCGGATGCCGTATCCGGCATGGGTCGCGCCGGATACGAAGCGAGAGATAATCGCGCTGGCACGCGAGACGATCGCGCGAGCGCGCGCCGGGCACGCGATCGGCGAAGCCGCCGCGATCGAGGAGCTCGAGCGCCTCTTCGCGTATCGCGCGCCCGAGCGCGGGGCGGTCTACCGTGCCAGCGGGACGTCGGGCCGCGTGGTGACCGGTTCGCCCGACTCTTCCATCGGCGCGACGACGTTGTAGGCGCGCAGCTTCAGCGTCTTCGCGACGTCGTCGTACACGTACGTCGTCACCGCGCAGTTCGCGACGTCGCCGGCGCGGTCGATCTCGAGGAGCTGCTGCTCGGTGAGCTTCTCCAGCAGATAGCGGAAGCACAGCACGATGACCTGGTGCGTCACGATCGCGACCCGGCAGCCGGCGTACTCCCGGGTGAGCGAGTCCACCAGGCTGCGCAGGCGCAGGATCACATCGCACCAGCTTTCGCCGCCCGGCGGCCTGTAGTAGAACTTCCCGAGGACGCGCCGCATCTCGGCCTGCTCGGGGAAGCGCTGCTCGATCCCCATCCGCGTGAGGCGGTCGAGCGAGCCGAACTCTTTCTCGCGCAGCCGCTCATCGACCGTGACCGGGACCGTCCAGCCTGCGGCACCCAGCGCCATCTCCGCCGTCTGCTGCGCGCGCAGGTACGTCGAACTGATCACGGCGTCGATCGGGTCGAGATGGCGCGCGCACCACGTCCCCAGCGCGCGCGCCTGGCGCTCGCCCAGCTCCGAGAGCGCCACGTCGCAGTCGCGCCCCGTGATGTCGATGACCGTCGCGCCCGACGCCATCGCCAGGTCGCGCGCGACGTTCCCCGCGCTCTGCGCGTGGCGGATCACGAACAGCTCGCTCGGCCAGCCGACCTCCATGAAGCCGTAGATACCCGCCGCAGCGGTCGGGACTACTTCTTGGCGATCAGGCTCTTCAGGGCGTCGAGGGTGTTGTCGACGTGCTTCTCGGGATCGAGGTTCGTGTAGGCGTAGACGATCTTGCCGTCCGGCGCGATCACGTAGCTCGTGCGGTTCGCGAACTGCGAGGTCAGCGCGGCGTCGTACTGCTTCGCGACCTTCAGGCCCGGATCGGAGGCGACCAGGAACGCCGAGCGGCACTCCTGGGTCGAGAACTTCTTCTGCGTCTCGATGTCGTCGCCGCTCACGCCGACCACCTGCGCGCCGAGCTTCTTGTACTCGGCGACGTGCTCCGAGAACAGATGCGCCTCGGTCGTGCAGCCCTTGGTGAACGACTTCGGGAAGAAGTACAGCACGACCGGCCCCTTCGCCAGCGCCGCCTTCAGATCGACCGTCACCACGTCGCCGCCGCGCGCCGCCTGCAAGGTGAAGTCCGGCGCCGGCGCGCCCTGCTCCAAGTGCGCGGTGGCGTGCCGCACGCCGACGAACGCCACCCCGGCGAGCACGGCCAGCGCGGCGACCGCAACGACGACGAATCGAGTCATAGCATGCACCGTCCCGAAAAGTTGTGAGGAATCTCTAAAGACCGATCTGCCGCGCGATCACGAGCCGCTGCACCTCGTTGGTGCCCTCGCCGATCTCGTTGATCTTCTGGTCGCGGTACATCCGCGAGACCGGGTACTCGTCCATGAACCCGTAGCCGCCGTGGATCTGCAGCGCCTCGTTCACCACCCGGTGCGAGACCTCGCCCGAGAACAGCTTCGCCAGCGAGGCGGTCAGCTCGAACTCGCGCCCGCTGTCCTTCTCCCAGGCGGCCTTGAGCACCATCAGCTTGGCGTGCTCGATCTCCATCAACATGTCCGCGAGCTTGAACTGGATCGCTTGGAACTTGCTGATCGCCTGGCCGAACTGATGGCGCTCCTTGGCGTACTTGTAGGCCTCGTCGTACGCCCCCATCGCGAGCCCGACTGAGAGCGCCGCGACCGAGATCCGCCCGCCGTCGAGGATCTCGAGGAAGTTCTTCAGCCCCCGGCCGCGCTCGCCGAGCAGGTTCTCCTCGGGGACCGTCGCGTCGACGAACGAGAGCTCCCGAGTGTCCGAGGCGCGCCAGCCCATCTTCCGGTACTTCTTCGAGCGGGTGAACCCCGGAGTGTCCTGCGGGACGATGATGGTCGAGATCTCGCGCCGGCCGTTCAGGCCGCCGGTTACGGCCGTGATGGTCGTCCCGCCGGTGATCTCGGTCCCGGAGTTGGTGATGAAGGCCTTGGTCCCGTTGATCACCCAGCTACCGTCCCGCAGCTCGGCACGGGTCTGCGTCCCGCCGGCGTCGCTCCCGGCGCCCGGCTCGGTGAGGCCGAAGCCCCATAGCATCTCGCCCCTTGCCAGGGGGACGAGGAACTTCTCCTTTTGCGCCTCGGTGCCGAAGAGATAGAACGGCGATGCGCCGAGCGAGACGTGCGCGGCCAGGGTGATCCCGGTCGAGGCGTCGGCGCGGGCGATCTCCATCACGGCCAGCGCGTAGCTCACCGTGTCGGCGCCGGCACCGCCGTACTTCTCCGGGAAAGGCAGACCCATCAGTCCGAGCTCGGCCATCTTCCGCACCAGGTCGTACGGAAAGCGCTCCTCGTGGTCGTTCCGCTCCGCTTGCGGCGCGACTTCCTCGCGCGCGAACTGGCGGCAAAGGTCGCGGATCGCCTTCTGCTCGTCGGTCAGGTCAAAGTTCATACAACACCGGAGGTATGGGCTGCGGACCGCCCAATACCTGTTCAACCCCAGCGCCGGAGTGCCGTCCACAGCATGATCAGACTCCGCGGCGTTTCGCTCACGTACCCGAACGGGACGCGGGCGCTCGACGACGTCGATCTCGAGATCGAGAAAGGCAGCTTCGTTTTCCTGGTCGGTCACTCGGGGACCGGGAAATCCTCGCTGCTGAAGCTTCTCTACCGTGAAGAGCTGCCGTCGCACGGCGAGGTCTACGTGGACAACATCCGCGTCGACACGCTGCGCCGCGGCCGCGTCCCGAAGCTGCGCCGCAACATCGGCGTCGTCTTCCAAGACTTCAAGCTGCTCTCGCACAAGACCGTGTGGGAGAACGTCGCGTTCGCGCTGCAAGTGACCGGCACGCGCACGAAGGACGTCATGCGGATGGTGCCGCGCGCGCTCGACCTGGTCGGGCTCTCGCACAAGAGCCGCATGTTCCCGAGCGAGCTCTCGGGCGGCGAGCAGCAGCGCACCGCGATCGCGCGCGCGCTGGTCGGCAACCCGAAGATCCTGCTCTGCGACGAGCCGACCGGGAATCTCGATCCGTCGAACACGACCGAGATCATGGAGCTGCTCCAGCGCATCAACCTCAAGGGGACGACCGTCGTGGTCGCCACCCACAACCAGGCCGTCGTCGACCGCATGCGCCGTCGCGTCGTCCGGTTGGAGCAAGGACGCATCCTGCACGACGACGAGCGAGGCTACTATTTCCGTGGACTTGGGCAGACTGCGGTTCTTCCTGGGTGAGGTTCTCGCGAACTTCACTCGCAACGCCGGGATGCAGTTCACCGCGATCGGCACGGTCGCGGTCACGATCGTGCTCCTCGGCGCGTTCCTCTTCGTCAAGGAGACGATCCAGACGTTCGGGACCGGCGTGCTCTCGCAGATCGAGATCGCCGTCTACCTGAAGGACGACGTCGACGACGCGAAAGCCAAGGATCTCGGCTCGAAGTTCGCCGCCGACAAGCGCGTCGCGTCCGCGACGTACGTCCCGAAGAAAGAGGGGCTCAAGCGGATGCAGACCGTCCTCGGCAAGGACTTCGACACCTCGCTCCTCACCGCGAACCCGCTCCCCAACACGTACAAGGTGCGCGTGAAAGACCCGGACGGCGTGCCGAACGTCGCCGCCTGGATTCGGAAAGACCCGCGCGTCGCGAAGGTCGACTACGCCGCCGACACGGTGCAGAAGCTGCTGAAGACGGCGGCGGTGATCGGCCGCGCCGGGATCGCACTGATCGCGCTGCTCTCGATCTCCGCGGCGATCGTGATCTCGAACACGATCCGGCTCACGGTGTTCGCGCGGCGGCGCGAGATCGCGATCATGCAGCTCGTCGGCGCGACGAACATGTACATCCGCATGCCGTTCATCGCCGAAGGGATGCTCGCCGGCGTGCTCGGCGCGGCGGTCGCGATCGGCGTCCTCGCGCTCGCGGAGCACCAGGTCGTGCCGAAGCTCGCCGCGACGCTCGCGTTCGTCACGTTCCGCGTGAACGAGATGACGCTGAGCCTCGAGCTGCTCGCGGTCGGCGCGGCGGTCGGCCTGATCGCGTCGTGGTTCAGCGTCGGGAGACACCTGCGCGCATGATGCTGCGCCGTGCGCTCGCGTTCACGCTTGCAGCCGCGCTGCTGCCCACGCTGGCGACCGCGAAAAGCCACATCGACGACAAAATCCAGGCGCAGAAAGCGCACATCCACGCGGTGCACGCGAAACTCGACGAGAAGCGCTCGCAATTGAGCCAGGCGAAGGCGAAGGTCGGCTCGATCTCCGCCGAGCTCGAGGACACGAACCGCAACATCGCCTCGGTCACCGCGCATCTCGGCGACGTCGCCGCGCGGGTGAAGTCGACGCAGCGCAAGCTCGACTGGAACAAGGTCCAGCTCGCCGCCGCGCAGGCGACGCTGCGGCGGCACGAGGACGTGCTGAGCCGCCGGCTGGTCGACGCCTACGAGCACGGCGATCTCGGCTACGTCGACGTGCTGCTGCGCGCGCGCTCGTTCGGCGACTTCGTCGAGCGCTGGAACGACGTCCGGTATCTGATCAAGGCGAACGAGGCGACGATCCGCGCGCGCAAGTCCGACGAGAAGAAGGTCCTCGGCATCCAGGGCCAGCTGCTCGGGATTCGCTCGGAGCTGCAGACCGAGCAAGACGACGCCCGCCGCCAGCAGCTCGCCCTCGACTCGCTCGCGGTGCAGCGCCGCCAGCTCCTCGCCGCCGCCGATCAGGAGCGCCGCGTCGCGCAGACGCAGGTCAACGAGCTCGAGGAAGAGTCGGCCGCCGGCGAGTCTCAGCTCGAGGCGCTGATCCAGGCCAAGCAGGAGGAAGAGGAGCAGCGCCGTCTCGCCGAGCGCCGCGCCCGCCAGCTCGCCGGCGAGGAGCTCCCGCCCGAACCCGGCGCGCCGGGCCAGCTGGCCTGGCCCGCCTCCGGGCCGATCACCTCGCCCTTCGGGATGCGGGTCAACCCCGTGACCCACGTCTTCACGCTCCACGCCGGGATCGACATCGGCGTCCCGACCGGGACGACCGTCGCCGCGGCGGCCGACGGCAAGGTCATCATCGCCGGCTGGGACGACGGCGGCTGCGGCAACTACATCATCCTCGACCACGGCGGCCGGCTCTCGACCCAGTACTGTCACCTCTCGCACATCTTCGTCGGGGTGGGCCAGGTCGTCCAGCGCGGCCAGGCGATCGCCGCCTCGGGCTCGACCGGGAACTCGACCGGCCCGCACCTGCACTTCGGGGTCCGGATCAACGGCCGTCCCGTCGATCCGATGTCCTACCTTCGTTAAGCGGGCAGGAGCGAGCCACGTCTCACCTCGGTCTCAGGCCGGGGTGCTAATGGTTAGAGCCTCGTGGGCCGTTGGAACAAAGAGTCCATCGTGCGGGTTCAAGGAGTACCGACTCGCCGCCCACGCACCCCGAAGGACCGCCGTTTGACCGCCCGCACCCGCTTGTTGTCCGCAGCACTCGTCGTCGCGCTCGCCGCGTTCGGCGGTGCCGTCTATGCCGAGCGGGCGGCCGCGTTCGCGGAGCCGCCCCCGATCGTGATCGGGCAGGGCCAGCAGATCGTCGGCCTCGACATCGCGACGCTCCTGGGCCGCGGCGACCAGCAGCGACAGATGCTCGCGCTCGCCTACGAGCGCGTCGAGCACGCCTACTACAAGCCGGTCGCCGACCAGCTCATGGTCACCGGCGAGCAGAAGGCCCTGACCGCGTTCCTCAAAGCGAAGGCCGTCACCGACCCGCAGGTGCCGAAGAATCTCGCGACCGGAGACCGCACCCGCGACCTCGCGATCCTGGAGCGGACGCTCACCACGGTGCAGGCGCGCTACGCGAAGCTCGCGCCGGCGAAGACGTACACGCAGGTCGCGCTCATCGGGATGCTCGGCGGGCTCGGCGACCCGTACACGACCTACCTCACGCCGCAAGAGATCAGCGGCCTCGACGAGCAGCTGCGCGGCGGCAACTTCGGCGGGATCGGCGTCTACATCCAGCAGGACCAGAAGACCGGCGCGATCACCGCGAACCCGATCGAAGGGAACCCCGCGATCAAGGCGGGCGTGAAGCCGGGCGACGCGATCCTCGCGGTCGACGGCCACTCGACGATGGGACAGAAGATCGACGTCGTCGAGCAGGAGATCCGCGGGCCGAAGGGTTCCGTCGTCTCGCTCACCGTGAAGCACCACGGCAGCGAGGCGCCCGCGACGCTGCACGTGACCCGCGACGAGATCCACGTCCCCTCGGTCGTCGCGAAGATGGAGAACGGGATCGACTACGTGCGTCTCGCCGACTTCGGCTCGAACTCCGCCGACGAAGTGCGCAACGCGCTGCTCGACGGCAAGAAGAAGAACGCGCGCGGCTACATCCTCGACCTGCGCTACAACGGCGGCGGCTTGCTCGACGCGGCGGTCGACATCTCGAGCCTGTTCATCCCGCAGGGGACGATCGTCTCGACGATCGACCGCGCCGGGAACCGTGACGTGAAGACCGCGACCGGCCGCACGATCGATGCAAAACCGCTCGTCGTGCTCGTCAACAAGTACACCGCGAGCGCCTCGGAGATCACCGCCGGCGCGATCCAGGACTACGGCGTCGGGACGCTCGTCGGCGAGAAGACCTACGGCAAAGGCGTCGTCCAGAGTCTCTACACCCTCCCCGACCGCGGCGCGCTGAAGATCACGACCGCGCGCTACGTCACGCCGAAGGGCCGTGACATCCACAAGAAGGGGATCGTCCCCGACGTCGTGATCCCGCAACGCACCGACCAGCCGCTGATCGACACCTCGAACGACAAACAGCTCAGCGCAGCCAAGAAGATCATCGAAAGCAAGAGTACCGCCTCATGAAACGCCTCGTCTCCGTCGCCTTCGCCGCCCTCCTCACGCTCGCGACCGCCCACGTCCCCGCCGCGACCGCGGCGCAGCCGCTCAGCCAAACGCAGACCGAGGAGCTCGTCCTGAGCTACCGGCACCTGACCGGCGACTTCTACAAGAAGGTCGACCGCCAGGCGGCGCTCGACGGCGCGCGCACCGCGATGGTGGACCTGCTGAAGAAGCACCACGTCGCGAACCCGAACCTGCCCGCGCTGCGCGCGAGCGACGACGATCTCACCAACGTCGAGGCGCTCAACCGTGAGGTCTCGTCGGCGGTCAGCGAGTACGGCTCGAAGATCGAGCCGGCCGAATCGCTCTCGCCTTCGACGCAGATCACCTACGCCGCGATCAACGGCGTCCTCGGCTCGGTGAAGGACCGCTACACGGTCTTCCTCACGCCGAAGGAGTACGCGGCGCTCAACGAAGGGCTCGACGGCACGTCGTTCGGCGGCGTCGGGATCTCGTACGAGATCGACGACAAGACGAACAACCTGCACGTGCAGAACGTCATCCTCGACGGCCCGTCCGACAAGGCCGGGCTCGCGAACGACGACGTGATCACCGCGATCGACGGCACGCCGGTCCCGACGCTCCTCGCGCCCGCGATCGCGGCGCACAAGGAGGCCGACAAGCGTCTCTCCGCCGAGCAGCAGCTCGTCACGAAGGCGTTGCGCGGCGATCCGGGGACGCGCGTGCGGCTCATGATCGAGCGCAACGGCAAGCAGATCGGCCCGGTGACGATCACGCGCGAGACGATCCACCAGCCGAGCGTCACCGCGAAGATGCTCCCCGGCAACATCGGCTACGTCGACCTCGCCGTGTTCGGGTCGACGACCGCGCAGGAGCTGAACACCGCGCTGAAACGGCTCGACTCGCAGGGCGCGAAGGCGTACGTCCTCGACCTGCGCTACAACGGCGGCGGCTACCTCAACGCCGCGGTCGACGTCTCCTCGAAGTTCATCGCGAGCGGACCGATCGTCAGCGTGCAGTCGCGCGCGGGGACCGACACCGAGTACGACGCGGAGAACACGGCGATCGCGCCGCGCCCGCTCGCGGTGCTGGTGAACCAGTACACCGCCTCGGCCTCGGAGATCACCGCCGGCGCGATCCAGGACAGCGGCGTCGGGACGCTGGTCGGGACGAAGACCTTCGGCAAGGGCGTCGTGCAGACGATCTTCCCGATGCGCGACGGCTCGGCGGTGAAGATCACGACCGCACGCTACTTCACGCCGAAGGGCCGCGACATCAACGCGGTCGGGATCGAGCCCGAGATCAAGAGCGAGCTCGCCAAGGATCAGAAGATCCGGCCCGGCGACATCGCGCAGGATCCGCAGCTCGTCGCCGCGGTGAACTTCATCAACGGCCGCATCGCGCAGAACAGCACGACCTTGCACTGACCGCGGTTCGCAGAAAAGAGAGCACCCTCGGCGATCGCCGGGGGTGCTTTGTTTTGCGGCGTGCTCGTCGTCGGCGCGGTGAAGCGCCGGCGGCGGCTAGCGCTTCTTGCGGGTGGTGGTCGACTTCTTCGCCGCGGACGTCTTCCGCGTGCTCGTCGACTTCTTCGCTGCCGCGGCCGGTTTGGCGGCCGCGGTCTTCTTCGCTGGGGCCTTCTTCGCGGTCACTTTGCGCGCCGGGGTCTTCTTCGCGGTTGCGGTCCCGCCGGCGGACGACTTCTTCGCCCGGGCGGGCGCGGCGGTCGCATCGTCGGCGGTCTTCCGCGAGCGCGTGGTGCGCTTCGTCGCGGTCGCCGGCTCCGCGGTCGCCGTATCGGCTGCCGCTTCGCTCGCCGCGGCCGCGCCGCGGCGCGTCGTGCGGCGGCGGGCGGGAGCCGCGGTCTCGGCCGTTGCCGCAGCGTGCGCTTCGGCGCTCGCGGCGGCGGAGGTGCGAGTCGCCTCGGTCCGGGCTTCCGCGGCCGGAGCCGGGAGGGCGCGGACCGGGGCGGCGGCTTCGAGCCGTCCGCCGCGGCGGACCGGGGCGGCTTCGGCCTCGGCCGTGCGGCGGCGGCGCGAGGGCCGGGCGGCCTTCACGGGCTCCGAGGGCTCCGGCGGCGGCGTGATGACGGCCGGCGGCGGCTCGACCGCCACGTCGCCGCGCTTGCGGTTCCACGGCGCGATCGCGCGGGACGGCACCGGCGGTGCGGTCTCGCCCGTCGCGTGGGCTCCGCCCTCCGAGTCGACGCGGAAGATGTGGCGGTCCGGGACCGGGCGCTGCTGCGCCTCGCCCTCACCGGCCGCGGCGACCTGCTGGCCCTCCGCGCCCGCACCGCCGCGTCCCCGGCGGCGACGGCGGCGGCGGCGGCGCTTGCGCTCCCCGTCCTGCGTCCCGGCTCCCTCGCCCGCTTGGGCGACGGCGGCCGTCTCGTCTTCGTCCTCGTCGGCCTCCGCGTCGAACGGCGCGGGACCGGTGACTGATGCCCCGGCCGGAGCAGCGTGCGGCGCGGCGCCCATCGCGGCGACCTCGTTGCCGCGACCGCCGCGGCGGCGGCGGCGGCGACGGCGGCGACCGGCTTCCTCGCCTTCGTGCTCGCCCTCCGCGGCCGGCCCCGGCCCGCCGCCCGCGATCACCGCACCGCCGGTGGGATGCAACGCGATCGACGGCGGCGTGAGCAGCGCACCGCCCGCGCTGACGCGGTCGCCCGACAGCTTCTCGCCGGGCAGCAGCCCCGCGACGGCGGCGCCGGAGAGCCGTTCCCCGGGGAGCACCGCGCTCGGGCCCGCGCTCGCGGCCGCACCGCCGCGGCGCCCGCCGCCGCCCGCGCCCGCCGAACCGGCGGCAACGCCCCGATCGCGATCACGACCGGGAGCCGCACGCCCGACCGCGTCGGACCGCCCGCCGGCGCCCGCTCCGGAGATGACCTCGCCGGGCAGCAGCGCGACGGAGCCGTCCGCGGCCTTCTGCGCGGTCGTCTTGGGGATGTTCTTCTTCGCGGCGACCTCTTCGGTCGTCGAGATCCCGATCGAGCTGCGCCCGCCGAGGCCCTTCTCGGCCTCTTCGGCGAGCTCGCGCAGCTCCGCGGCCTGCTCGGCCGGGGTGAGATCGCGCTTGCGCCCGCGGCCGCCGCGGCGGCGCTTCTTCCCGCCGCGGCCTTCGCCGGACGCGGCGGCCGCCTCGACCGGCGTGCGCGGCTCGGCGAGGATGTCGCTGCCGTCGACGTCGAGGATCTTGATCTTGATCGTCTTCCCGGCGGCGTTCGCGGCGTTCTCGACCTCGATCAGCCGGCCGGCGACGATCGCCGCGGCCGAGGTCGCGTTCGGGAGCCGGAGGTTGAGCAGCTCGACCTCGAACTCGTCGCCGACGCGGATCGGCGCGAGCGTCGCGAGCTTGTCGTCGCCCCACACGATCCGCGGGCGCTCGGGGTGGACGGCCGGGTCGACGTAGACGTCGATCTCCGCGCCGACCTGCTCGGCGAGCTTCACGCGCTCGTCCTCGTACCAGTACTCCGCCTGCGCCGCGACGTGCGGCGAGGCGGCGATGTGGACGTGGTTCGCGACGCCGTTCTTGTGGCCGAGGATCTCGCGGAACGCGCCGATCGCGACCGACTCCGGCGACATCACGCTGCCGAGCCCTTCACACGTCGGGCACTTCCCGCGCAGCTGCTGGCCCAGGTCCTTGCCGACGCGCTTGCGGGTGAACTCGAGCAGCCCCAGCGGCGAGAACGACTGGATCGTCGAGCGCGTGCGGTCTTTCCGCAAGCCTTCCTGCAGCGCGGAGATGACGCGGTTGCGGTCGCCCTCCGACGACATGTCGATGAAGTCGCAGACGATGATCCCGCCGATGTCGCGCAGCCGCACCTGGCGCGCGATCTCGCTCGCGGCCTCGACGTTCGTGCGCACGATCGTGTCGTCGAGGTTCTTCCCGCCGGTGAACTTCCCGGAGTTCACGTCGACGACGGTCAGCGCTTCGGTCGACTCGATCACGATCGAGCCGCCCGAGGGCAGCTTCACCGTCGGCTTCATCAGCCGCGCGATCTCCTCGTCGATCCGGAAGTCGGCGAAGAGCCGCTTCCCGCCCTCGTAGTACTTGATGCGATCGACGTACTGCGGGCCGAGCAGCCACATGAAGTCGCGGACGTTCTCGGTCTCGGTCTCGTCGTCGAGCCAGACGTCTTTCACTTCGGGCGTGATGAAGTCGCGCGCCGTCTTGTAGACGAGGTTCATGTCCTTGTGCAGCAGCGCCGGCGCCTCGACGCGTTTGTACTGCTCGAGGATCCCGTGCCACATGCGGATCAGCACGCCGAGGTCGGCGATCAGCTCGGCGCTCGAGACGCCGCCCGCCGCGGTGCGGACGACGGTCGCCATCCCTTCCGGGCGGATCGCCTTCATGATCGTCTTGAGCCGGTTGCGCTCCTCGGCCGACTCGATCTTCCGCGAGACGCCGCTGAACTTGCCGGTCGGCATGAGGATCAGGTAGCGGCCGGGGAGCGAGATGTTGGTCGAGACCCGCGCGCCCTTGAGGCCGCGCGGCTCCTTGACGATCTGCACCAGGACGTCGTCGCCGCGGCTGACCTTCTCGGTGATGGTGTAGCCGCTGCGGCCGGAGGTGACCTCGACGTCGCCGATGTTCAGCGGGGTCTTGTTGATGTCGTCGACGTACAGGAACGCGTTGCGGCCGAGCCCGATGTCGACGAAGCTCGCGCCCATCCCCGGCAGGACGTTGACGACCTTGCCTTTGTAGATGGACCCGATGACGCGCTCTTCGCGCTCGACGTAGATCTCCGCGAGACGACCGTCCTCGAGGATCGCGACGCGGTTCTCCCACGGATCGCTCGAGATCAGGATGTCGGTGGGCAAAGTGGGTTACTGGCCTCTCTACGAGGTCGAAATGCGGCTTTCGTCCGCGCGCACATCGCGACGACGCTTCGCGTCATCGAGCGGGCGCCGCGGGCGGACGCTCTCCGTCCTCTGGTTGAAAATCGTGAAAATCTTTGCTGGAGCGCCCCGGACGATCCAACACCGGCCCTGCGGCTCGGCGCAATCGCCCCTCGGGATGCTCTCCGCACTGCTGTTCCGGCCTTTCCCGGGACGGTCCTGCGCTGCGACGAACGTCGGAGCGCGATGAGCGGCCGGGCGGCCTTCCGGCTTCTTTGGGCCGGTCAGACGGCGAGCATGTTCGGGACGGCGGTCAGCCGGCTCGCGATCCCGACGATCGCGATCCTCTCGCTCGGCGCGGCGCCGTTCGCGGTCGGCGCGTTGGAAGCCGTCGAGTTCGCGGCATTCCCGCTGCTCGGGCTGGTCGCGGGCGTCATGGTCGACCGCTGGTCGCGGCGCACGACGATGCTGGTCGCCGACGTCGTGCGCGCGGCCGCGCTCGCCTCGATTCCGCTCGCCGCGGCGGCGCACGCGCTCGGCTACGGGCAGCTGCTCGCCGTGGCGGCGTGCTCGGGCGCGGCCTCGGTGTTCTTCGCGATCGCCTATCAGTCGATCGTCCCCTCGCTGGTCGAAGCGGACGCGCTCGAGCGCGCGAACGCGCGGCTCGAGTTCACCAACAGCGCCGCGCAGATCGCGGGGAACGGGCTCGGGGGCTGGCTGATCGCGGTGCTCGGCGCGCCGCTCACCGTCGTCCTCGACGCGGCGTCGTACGTCGTCTCGGTCGTCACGCTCCTCGCGATGCGCGTGCGCGAGACGCATCGCGAGAGCCGCGCCGAGCCCGTCGCGTTCGTCCCCGCGCTGCGCGAAGGGTTCGCGGTCGTGTTCGGCTCGCCGGTGCTGGTCCGCATCATCACGGCGACCGCGTTCTCGAATCTCGGCGGATCGATCGTGAACGCGGTCTACCTCATCTACGCGTACCGCGTGCTGCACCTCTCGCCGGCGCTCGTCGGGCTCGTCTTCGCGCTCGCGAACGTCGGGTTCGCCGGCGCGTTCTTCGCGCCGCGCATCGCCGAGCGTTTCGGCGCCGGGCCGACGCTCCTGGGAGCCGCGACGATCTCATCGCTGGCGCCGTTCGCGCTGCCGCTGGCGGCGAAGACGGCGCAGCCGCTCGTCGTGCTCTTCGCGGTCGACATCGCGATCACGCTCTCGGTCCCCGTCTACAACATCACGCAGATCAGCTTGCGCCACCGTCTGGTCGCGCCGGAGCGGCACGGCCGGATGAACGCGACGGTGCGAACGATCGTGTGGGGTGTGTTCCCGCTCGGGGCGCTGATCGGCGGGGCGCTCGGCGGCTCGATCGGCATCGTCCCGACGGTCCTCGTCGGCGCGTGCGCCGGCGCGCTCGCGCTCGTACCGCTGCTGACGCGGCCGGTCCGCGAACTCACTCGTCCGTGACGTCCTCCGCGGTATAGGGATAGCCGTCGAGCTCGTCGATCGCAATCTTCAAGCGCTGCTTGACGACGTCGACGCGCCCGCGCTCGCCGCCGCCGAACGCCTTCGCGCGCACCACGAGCACGTTCGCGAGATCCTCGATCTCGGAGCTGAGCGCTTCGAGCCGTTCGAGCGCGAGGGCGGCGTCCGAATCCATCGTGTGCTCCTGTGTCAGGCGCGGCGCGCGGCGTCGCCGAAGACGAGCTTGTCCTTCTGCAGGACGATGTTCAGCAGGATGCCGACCGCGACGTAGTCGGTCATCAGCGCACTGCCGCCGTACGACATGAAGGGGAGCGGGATCCCGGTGATCGGCATGATCCCGATCGTCATCCCGACGTTCACGATGATGTGGAACGCCAGCATCGCGACGAGCCCGACCGCGAGCAGCACGCCGAAGCGGTCCTTCGCCGCGAAGACCGCGCGCATCGCGAAGCCGATCGTCACCGCGTAGAGCGCGAGCAGCAGCAGCGCGCCGGCGAAGCCCGCCTCCTCGCCGACCGCGGTGAAGATGAAGTCGCGCGAGTTCTCCGGGACGAACGCGAGCTGCGTCTGCGTGCCGTGGTGCAGGCCCTTGCCGAACCACTGCCCGCTCCCGACCGCGATCTTCGACTGCTTGAGGTTGTAGCCGACGCCTTGCGGGTCCAGCTTCGGGTCGAGGAACACCATCAAGCGCGCGCGCTGGAACGGCTTGAGGATGTGCTCGCTCGTGAGCACGTACGCGGCCGCCGCTGCGACGCCGCCCACGTACAAGCCGAAATCGAACAGATTCGGCAAGCCGAAGTACAGCTCGGCGGTGAGGATCGCGCCGATCACCAGCGTCGTCCCAAGATCCGGCTGCTTGAGGATGAGCACCGCCGGGATCGCGACCGCGACGAGCGGGAGCCACAGCTCCTGGATCTTGCGGTACGTCCCGCGGCAGAGCAGCGCGGCGATCGCGATCGCGAGCACGACCTTCGCCGGCTCGGACGGCTGGAACTGGAACGGCCCGATCGCGATCCAGCGCGCAGCGCCGAGCGCCGAGTGCCCCTTGAACCCGATGAACAGCAGCAGCGCAAGCGTCACGAGGTACAGCGGCAGCGCCCACCGGCGCCACACGCGGTAATCGAGGAACGCCGCGCCGACCATCATCGCGATCCCGACCGCGCCGTACAGCATCTGCTTGCGCCACTCGTCGGCGGCGTAGTGGTTGTGGAGGGTCGCGGAGCGGATGAAGACGATCCCGAGCAGCGTGACCAGGACGGGCGCGATCGCGAGCGGCCAGTTGAACCGGGTGTACCAGGGGCGTTCCACTGCCCGCTGATTCTACGTGCGCGCGACCTCGACCGTTCGGAACGTCAGGTTGATGCGCGGGGCGCGGACGGTCGGTTCTTTCGGAACCTGGTGCTTCCAGCAGTGCTGCGTCTCGCCGCTCATCACCAGCAGGCTGCCGTGCTCCAGGACGACGCGGCGCGTCTCGCCGGTCTCGCGCGAGCGCAGCTCGAAGCGCCGCGCGGCGCCGAGGCTGACCGACGCGATCACGGGCTGCGGGCCGAGTTCGGGCTCGTCGTCGGCGTGCCAGCCCATCGAGTCGCTCCCGGTGCGGTACAGGTTCAGCAGCGCGCTGTTGAAGACGGCGCCGGTCGCGGCGCGCAGCCGGTCGCGAAGCCGGGCGAGCGCCGGCGTCCAGGACTGCGGGCGGTTCTCGATACCCGAGTACGTGTAGAGCGCGCCGGGGTCGCCGTACCACGCCGCCAGCCGCGGAAACGGGATCGCGCGGCCGTGGATGCGCAGGTGCTCCTGCCGCCACGTCACCTCGCCGAGGAGCTCGCCCAGCAGAGCGGCGGCCTCGGCCGGCGCGAGGAACGCCGGCTCGTACGTCACCAGCCCGTGCTTCGCCACGACGGCGCGCGGCGCGCCGTCGTCGTGCTCGAGCGAAAGCTTCGTCTGGTACATGCGCGTCGTCCGACCCGGCTAGCCGGGGCTCGGAACGGCCGCGCCGGCCGGCCGTTTGCGGCGCCTCTTCCGCGCGCCGGCGGGCTTGCCGCTCGCATCGCTCGGCGCCGCGACGACAGCGTCGGTGCCTGCCGCCGCGGACGGTTCGGCGGTCGCCGTCTCGGCGAGGACCGTGATCGCGTCCTTCACCGTCGCGGGCGGGTTCGCGGGCGGGCGGGGGCGCGTGCGCATCCCGAGGATCGGGATGTTCGCGAGCATCGCGACCTGCTTCTCGCGCTGCTCGAACGAGACGTCGCAGTTCTCCTCGTCGACCTCGACGTAGCGCGAGATCACCTCGACCAGGTCGTGCTTGAGCGCCTCGACGACGTCGGGCGCGAGCGAGAGATGGTCGGAGAGCAGGACCAGGCGCAGGCGCTCCTTGGCGGTCGCGCTCGACGCGGGTTTGCCGAACAGGCGCTGGATGAACTCGATCACGTTACTTGCGGCCCCCGAAGAGCTTCTCCATGAACGACCGCTCGCGCGGGATCTCCGGCGGCGCGGTCAGCGTCCCGGTGATGCGCTGCGCGGTCTGGCGGTACGCCTCGCCGACCGGCGAGGCGGGGTCGAGCGCGACCGGCTCGCCCTTGTTCGTCGAGACGATCACGTCGGGCGCGTCGGCGATCACGCCGATCAGCGGCAGGCGCAGGATCGCGTTCACGTCGTCGACCGAGAGCATCTTGCCCTTGCGCACGAGCCCCGGGCGCAGCCGGTTCACGATCAGCTTCACCGTCCGCTCGTCGCCGAGCAATCCGACGACGCGGTCGGCGTCGCGCACCGCCGAGACCTCGGGCGTGCAGACGACGATCGCCTCGTCGGCCGCGACGATCGCGTTGGCGAAGCCTTTCTCGATCCCGGCCGGGCAGTCGATCAGCACGTAGTCGAAGCGTTCGCGCAGCGAGCCGATCAGCTCGCGAAACGCGTCGGTGTCGACGTCGTCCTTCTCGCGCGTCTGCGCGGCGGCGAGCAGCTTCATCGTCGGGACGCGCTTGTCACTCACCAGCGCCTCGTCGAGCGTCACGACGCCTTCGAGCACGTCGAGCACGTGATGCCGCACGCGCGCCTCGAGCCCGAGCACGATGTCGAGGTTCCGCAAACCGACGTCGGCGTCGACGAGCACGACCGACGCGCCGGTCGCGGCGAGCGCCGCGCCGAGGTTCGCGGTCGTCGTCGTCTTCCCGACCCCGCCCTTGCCACTCGTGATCACGATCGCGCGCCCGCGCTTCCGCGGCACCGCGCTCACCGCGGGCGCTTCGTCGTGCCGCACCATTTCGCGCATGTCAGCTGGCCTTTCCGAAGATGCGCGCGAAGAAGCCGGGCGCGCCGAAGGTGGTGAACGGGACGAGCTCGCCTTCGAGCCGGCGCGCGATCTTGTCGTAGACGGCGGCGAGGCGCGACTCGGGCTGCAGCACGATCGGCTCGCCCTTGTTCGACGTGTCGATCACCTCTTCGTCGTCGGGGACGATCCCGAGCAATTCGGCGGAGAGAATGTCGGTGACGTCCTCGACCGAGAGCATGTCGCCGCTGCGCACCATCTCCGGGCGCAGCCGGTTCACGATCAAGCGCAGCGGCAAGCCGCGCTCCTGCAGCTTGCCGATCACGCGGTCGGCGTCGCGGATCGCGCTGACCTCGGGCGTCGTCACGACGATCGCCTCGCTCGCGCCCGCGATCGCGTTGCGGAAGCCGTGCTCGATCCCGGCCGGGCAGTCGATCAGCACGTAGTCGGAGAGCTCGCCGAGCTGCTGCACGACCTGCGCGAACTGCAGCTCGCTGATCGCCGTCTTGTCGCGCGTCTGCGCCGCGGGCAGGATCGAGAGGTTCTCCAGCCGCTTGTCCTTGATCAGCGCCTGCCGCAGTTGGCAGCGCCCCTCGACGACCTCGACGATGTCGAAGACGATGCGCTTCTCGACGCCGAGCACGAGGTCGAGATTGCGCAGGCCGATGTCGGCGTCGACCAGCACGACGCGGTGGCCGCGCTTCGCCAGCACGGCGCCGAGGTTCGCGGTGGTCGTCGTCTTGCCGACGCCGCCCTTCCCGGAAGTGAGGACGATTCTGCGAGCGCTCATACGGCGGCGGTCTCCTTGCGAAGGTCGGCTTCGGCAAACGGGACGACGACGATCCGCTCGTCGGCGATCGAGGCGTGCTCGGGGCCGCGCGGCTTCGTCCCCGCATCGCTGGTCGCGATCAGCGTCGCGATCCGCAGCTGCGTCGGCGCCAGCTCGAGCGCGATCACCCGCGCCGCGCGGTCGCCCTGCGCGCCGGCATGCGCCACGCCGCGCAGCGCGCCGAAGACGACGATGTCGCCCGAGGCGACCAGCTCCGCGCCCGGGTTGACGTCGCCGATCACGACCAGATTGCCGAGGTTGTGCAGCGCCTGCCCGCCGCGGAGCGTCCCGCGGTGGTAGAGCGTCGAGACGCCGACGGCGAGCTGTCGCGGGGGGTGCGGCAGCGCGACCGCCGCGGTGGCGACGGTGGCGGCCGGCAGCGGCCCGTCCTTGCGGCGGCGCACCATGTCGGCGCGCGCCCCGGCGAAGTCGGCGACCAGCGAGCGCGCCTCGTCGGAGAGCGTCACCTCGCGCGCCGGCCGCCGGGGCAGCGCGGCGACCTCCGCGGCTGCGCCCGAGCCCAGGTAGGCGAGGTCGAGCTCGGCGACGGTCTCGGCGATCGCGTCGGCGCCGCTCACGCCGTCGAGCGTGATCCCGAAGTCGGCGAGCGCGTCGCGGAACGCCGCGAGCTCGCTCGCCGGCGGTTCCAGCATCCCCAAGTCGGCGACCGCCCGGCTTCCGCGGTAGAAGTCCGGCCGGGCGGCGAACTGCGCGCGCAACTCTTCGACCGCGGCTGCTAAAGCGCGGTCGACTGCGATCTCCAGGCTGCGGCCGCGGCCGCGGACGGTGCTCATCGGCTTCCCTCCTTGAGTCTGATCGCCCGCGGTTCCGACGTCCCCGAGACCGGCCCTGCGCGTTCCACACGGAATGCACGGGAAAGTTCTGTTGTCCACATACATTCCTCAGTTTTGCGCGTTACTAGTGGAGAGTTCCGGAGTTCTGGCGAATCGCTAGGACCCGGCGCCGTCCGGAATCGCCTGCCCCGAGGACCGTCCATGCAGTTCCGCCGCATCGTCGTCATCGCGCTCAGTATCGCGATGCTGTGTGCCAGCATCCCGTCACCCGCGCTGGCCCTGCCGACCTCCAGCGAGGTCCAGATGGGTAAAGAGTACGACAAGCAGATCACCGACTCGACCGTCGTGGTGACCGATCCGCTGCTCAACCAGTGGGTGAACGAGGTCGGGAACAAACTGTGGGCGCAGACCGCGCGCAAGGACGTCCCGTACAACGTCAAGGTCCTCGACGTCCCGGACATCAACGCGTTCTCGACGCTGGGCGGCTACATCTACATCAACGAGGGGACGCTCGACTTCGTCCAGAGCGACGACGAGCTCGCCGGCGTGCTCGGCCACGAGACCGGCCACATCGAGCGCCGCCACGCGGTGACCGCGCAGAACAAGGCCTCGATCCTGAACGTGCTGTTCGGCATCGGCTCGCTGTTCTCGCCGCTGCTCTACCGCTTCGGGCAGATCTTGCAGGCCGGCGCGATGGCGCGCATCTCGCGCGACGACGAGAACGAGGCCGACAAGTACGGCCTGATGCTGATGTCGCGCGCCGGTTACGATCCCGACGCGATGAAGTCGTTCATGGCGCACCTCGGCGCGGCGGAGCCGTCGGAACACGACCTGCTGTCCAAGTATTTCGCGGACCACCCCGGCACGCCGAAGCGGCTTGCGAACCTGGACGGCGATCCCGAGCTGAACCCGCATCTGCGCACCGACGACCAGCGCATCGCGCAGGCGATCCACGACTACGACACCGCGCGCTACAACGTCGCCGCGATGAAGTTCGCCGACGTGCTCAAGCGCCGCCCCGACGATCCGACCGCGCGCTTCCAGCTCGGCCAGGCACAGCTCGCGCTCGGCCAGGTCTCGAAGGGCGAGCAGAACATCACCGCGGCGGCCGACAAGGTCTCGCCGCAGGCGAAGGCGCTCGCCGACCTGCGCATCAAGAACCTGCGCGACGCGGAGCGCCGCTTGAGCCTGCTCCATCCCGATCTCTCGCCGCTGCGCGCGCAGCTCACGACCGCGCAGGCGAACGAGACGCAGGCGTCGACCGCGATCGCGACGCGCCGGCAGCAGGGGCTCGACCAGATCAAAGCGCTCCACGCCCGCGTGCAGAACATCCTCTACGGGATGCCGGATCTCTCGCGCGTGCAGCCGCGCAAGGACTCGCGCCTCGACACGCTGATGCACAATCTCAACACGATGTCGAAGTCGCTCGACACCGCGACCAACAACGCGTCGAACACGATCTCCGGCGTCGGCACGCTGGAGCGGAACAAAGAAGGCGGTCTGCTCAAGGAGAACGCCGACATCCTCGCCGAGATGAACGCGCCGCTCAAGCTCGACAACCCGCCGCCGCAGGCGCTCGCGACGTTCCCGAGCTACACGCGGATGCTGGGCTCCGTCGCGGCGGCCGACGGCGACATGGTCCGCGGCGTCGACGCCGCGCGCGCCTCGCTCGCGATGCTCGACGTCGGGCTCGGCGATCTCGACGCGTTCGTCACCGAGCTGCGCCGCAACGTCACGTTCGACCCGACCGGCGACATCTCGCTCTCCGACTACCGGCGGATCGAGCCGGTGATGACCAAGACCGTCGACTCGCTGAACAAAGCGGCGGTCGGTGCGACGCAGGCCTCGCAGCTCTTCAACATGGCGCGCGCGCGGCAGCTGGAGACGCGGATCGACATGCTCGGGCTGCAAGAGTCGCCGGACCGCTACGCGACGTTCCAGCACGCGCTCGACGTGCGCTTCCACACCAAGGGCCTCGACTACGCGGAGCTCGCGCGCCAGCAGCTCACGCCGGGGCAGGTCGCCTCCGCGGTGATCGTCGGCGCCGACACGAACGCCGCCGCGCCCGCGATCCTGGCCGAGGCGAAAGCGAGCGGGAAGAGCGTCGTCGACCTCGCCAACGCGCGCGGGATGTACGCGCAGTCGCTGGAGATCTTCCTCGGGCTGATCTATCTCGACTACACGGACGACCCGGACAAGGAAGCGCGCGGCCGCACGTAACCTCGGTCGGCCCGGCGGGGTAGGAGCGTGCAATGAACGCCTCCGCCGCCGCCGCGATCTTCGAGCGCCTGCGCGGCTCGCTCAACCCGGGAGCGGTCCACGCCGGCGCGCGGCGCCCGTTCAAGTTCTTCGTCTGCGGCGATCCGGGGCTGCTCTCCGATCTGCGCGCGGTCATGCTCTCGGGCCAGGACGGCGACACGATCCCGTTCGAGGCGGCGGCGGCGTTCGAGACGCTCGACGTGCAGCGCGGGGTCGACACGACCGACGCCCGCGCGGTGATCTGCGTCGCCCGGCCCGCCGACCGCGGCTCGCTGGAGCTGCAGCGGCTGATCGCGCTCCGGCTCCCGGTCTTCGTGCTGATCGTCGACCGCGAGGCGCCGGGGTCGAGCGGACCCTCGCAGCCGCCGGCGGCCGGCGGCGCCGACGAGTACGTCGTCAACCACATCGCGATCGACACGCTGCGCGGGCGCTTTCTGCCGCACTTGCTCGACTGCTGCAAGGGGATCGAGGTCGCGGTCGGGCGGCGGCTCCCCGCGCTGCGCGACACCGTCGCCGTGAAGCTGACGCGCGACGCGTCGATGGCGGCGCTGAAGGTCGCCGGTGCGAGCGCGGTCATCGATCACGTCCCGATCCTCGGAATCGTCCTTGGCGCGTTCGCCTCGGGCGCCGACATGTTCGCCATCACCGGGATCCAGATGAACCTGATGCTGAACATCGGCGCGGCGTACGGGCGCGACCCCGACCTCTCGCAGCTCTGGGAGCTGCTCCCGGTCGTCGGCGGCGGGTTCGGCTGGCGCGCGCTCGCGCGCGAGCTCTCCGGCTTCATCCCGGTCGGCGGCGTCTTCATCAAGGCCGCGATCGCGTACGCCGGGACGACCGTCGTCGGCGAGGGCGTCGCGTTCTTCTACCGCAACGGCCGCCAGATGAACGGCGAGGACGCCTCGCGGATCTACGACGACGCCAAGGCCGCCGCGATGACCTTCGCGCGCGATCTGCTCACGCGCATCCGCCGCAACGGCGGCGGCGACGGCCACCCGCCGGCCTAACGCGCGCGGCGCGTCAGCGCACCAGCATCTCGAGCAGCGCTTCGTCGGAGAGCTGGGAGTAGTCGCCGCGCAGGGTCGGGCGGACGCGCGCGGCGATCTGCGCGCACAACCGGATCCGTGCGACGCGGTCGAGCGTCGCGCGGCGCGCGAGGAAGCGTTCGATCAGGACGCGGTCGGCGTCCGAGAGGCCGGGGTCGGCGGGCGCGGGGCGCGCGAGGTACGCGTCCAGGTCGGGGATCGCGTCGGCCCGGTCGCGGACGACGATCGTCCCCGCCGCCAAGTCGCCGAGGCGCTTGTTCTCCTTCGAGATCAGCGCGCTGATCGCCGCGAGCGTGTAGAAGCCGAGGAGGAGCTCGGCGACGCGGACGAGGTTGCGGATCACCGCCGCGCCCGGGTCGAGCGGGAAGCCGCCGTCGCGGACGACGCGCAGTCCGAGCGCGCGCTTCCCGGGCGTGCGCCCCGACCACCACGCCTCGAAGATGATGAACCACCCGAAGAAGACGAGGAACAGGACGATGATGACGAACGCGATCGCCCACGCCTCCGCGTTCTTGCCGAAGACGCCGCCGAACCGGCTGACCGCCGGCGCGGCGAGGCTGAGCGCGATGATGAGCAGCATGACGACCGCGAACTGCGCGAGCATGTCGAGCGCGACGGCGAGGAACCGGCTTCCCAGCCCCGCCAGCTCGTAGCGGATCGCCACGGCCTCCCCCGTCCGCACATCGACCGATCGCTCCATTTTAAAGGCGCTCCGCCCCGGGCTGCGCGCCCCCCACGCGTTGCGTGGGGCCCCCGGTCTGAGCTCGCAACGACCGAGCGGTTAGGGCTCGATGCTGCTGCGCTCGCTCCATCACCATCTCCGCTGGGCTTTCGGCGCTAGGCGGCGAAATCCGAGCCGCATGCGGGAACGGCGGTTCGTGGCGGCGCGGCGCGAGCGGTGGGACAGGCTCGCGGCGCTGACGGACCGGGCGGCGAAGCGCGGGATCCGGTCGCTCGCGCCGGAGGAGATCGACGAGCTCGCGCTCGCGTATCGCGCGGCGACCAGCGACCTCGCGATCGCGCGCACGCGCGGCGAGGATCCGGCGGTGCTGCAGCATCTGAACCGGCTCACGGCGCGGGCGCATTCGGTCGTGTACGTCGCGACGGCGCACAGCGGGTGGCACCGGTTCGTCGGATTCGTCGTGCGCGGCTTTCCGCGCGAAGTGCGGCGCTCGTGGGCGCCGATCGTGTTCTGCTCGCTGGTGACGATCGTCTCGGCGATGGTCGCGTACGGCTCGGTCTGGAGCGATCCGGCGAACGCCCACGCGCTGCTCCCCGGGATGCCCCTGCCGCCGGTCACCAAGGCGCTGCACGACTCGAACTTCGGCTTCGACCGCGCGTTCTCGCCGGCCATCGCCTCCGAGATCATCACCAACAACGTGCGCGTCGCGGGGATCGCGTTCGCGGGCGGGATGACCGGCGGTCTGCTGACCGCCTGGATCATCCTGACCAACGGGCTCATGGTCGGCGCGCTGGGCGCGCTCTACGCGAAGGCCGGGTTCGGCGCGGACTTCTGGGCGACGATCGCGCCGCACGGAGTGATCGAGCTGACCTCGATCCAGATCGCCGGCGGCGCGGGGCTCGTCCTCGCCGGCGGCTACCTGCGGCCGGGACGCGCGCGGCGGCTCGACGCGCTGGTGCTCGCCGCGCGCCGCGCCGGGACGCTGGTGCTCGGCGTCGCGCTGCTGCTCTGCGTGGCCGGGACGATCGAAGGCTTCATCTCGCCGCAGCGGCTCTCGATCCCGGCGCGCGGAGCGATCGGCGCCGTCACCGCCGTCGCGCTGCTGGCGTATCTCCTGGGCGCGGGGCGCGAGCGCAGCGCGGCAATGCCGCGCTCACAAGAGTCCGCGGGTCTTGACGTCGACGTAGGCGTCGAGCAGCGCGATCGTCAGCTCGGCCGCGGGGACGTCGACGACCAGAATCCCGCGGTCGCGTAGCGTCGCGATCGCGCGCGCGCGCTCGTCGGAGAGCGTCGCCGCGACCGCCGCCCGGTAGGCGTCCTCGGCGTCCTTCGGCGTGCGCCGCAGCGCCTCGGCGATCGCCGCGTCGTTCATCAGCACCACCATCACGAGATGCCGCACGGTCAGCAGCTTCACCGCGGCGAGGACCGCGCTCGACGCGGCCGGATCGAACAGGTCGGTGAAGATCACCACCAAGCTGCGCCGGCGCAACGTCGTCTTCAGGTCGAGGAACGCGCGCTCGTAATCGGCCTCCTCGAAGCGCGGCTCCAGATCGGAGAGCACGTCGGTGAGCTCGGCGGCGTGCTGCGTCCCCGTCCCGGGCGCTACGCGGGCGAGCACCTCGGCCGCGAATGCGGTCACGCCGACGCGGTCGGCCGAGAGCCGCGCGATCGCCGCCATCGCGAGCGCCGCGCTCACCGCGTAGTCGAGCTTCCGCCGGTCGCCGAGCCGCGGCGTCATCAAGCGCCCCGCGTCGATCGCGACGACGATCTGCTGCGCGCGCTCGACGTCGTACTGCGCGACCATCGGCTTCCCGCGCCGCGCCGACGCCTTCCAGTCGATCGAGCGAAACGGATCATCGGGCGTGTACTCGCGCAGGCTCGCGAACTCGCCGCCTGCGCCGCGCCGCCGCAGCCGCCGCAGCCCGGCCTCGATCAGCTTCGTCCGCGCGACCGGATCGCCGCTGCGGTCGAGCGCGGAGAGATCCGGCATGATCCGCAGCGGGACCGGGTCGAGGAACGCGCGCCGCAGCTCGACGATCCCGAGCTGTGAAACGATGCGCGCGTGGTACGAGCGGAGCGCCGTGCGCCCGCGCTCGCGCGGCACGACCGCGAGCGTTACCTTCGCGCGCGAGCGCGGCGGGACGACGGCGCGCGCTTCGGCGAGATCGATCGCGAGCCGCTCGGCCGGCGCTTCGACGATCGCGACGCGCCGCTCGGTGCGCGCGCGGTTGGTGATCTCGTACGTGAAGACGTCGCCGTTCGCGAGCGAGAGCGCGCGCGGGACCGTGCGCACGATCTCGACGCGCCCGCGCAGCTGCACGGCGTCGTACGCGACCAGCACGGCGAACGCGATCAGCGCGACCGCGAGCGCCGCCTGCCACGCGATCAGCTGCGCGAGCGCGAACGCGAGGAGCGCGAGCCCCAGCAGCACCGCGATCCCGCGCGGCGCGATCCGCGGCATCGTTTTACTCTTCCGGCGCGCGGACGCTCGCGAGGATGCGCTTCACGACGTCGTCGCCGGTCGTCCCGTCGAGCTCGGCCTCGGGGCGCACGATCAGGCGGTGCGCGAGGACGAGCGGCGCGACGTCCTTGACGTCGTCCGGCGTCGCGAACGCGCGCCCGTCGAGATACGCCGCGGCCTGCGCGGCCACGACGAGCGCGAGCGCGGCGCGCGGGCTCGCGCCGAGCGCGAGATCGGGCGAGCTGCGCGTCGCCGCGACGATGTCGTAAACGTAGCCTTGCAGCGAGTCGGAGAGGTGGATCGCGCGGACCGCGCGCTGCGCGTCGAGCAGCTCATCGGCGCGAACCACCGCGGTGACGCCCATCGCGTCGAGGGCGCGCGCGTCGAACCCCGCGACCGCGCGCGCGATCAGCGCGCGCTCCTGATCCGGCTCGGGATAGCCGGTTCGCACGCGCACGAGGAAGCGGTCGAGCTGCGCCTCCGGGAGCGGGTAGGTCCCCTCGAACTCGATCGGGTTCTGCGTCGCGCAGACGAGGAACGGCGCCGGGAGATCGTAGGTCGTGCCGTCGATCGTCACGCGCCGTTCCTCCATCGCCTCGAGCAGCGCGGCCTGTGTCTTCGGCGGGGTGCGGTTGACCTCGTCGGCGAGCAGCAGGTTGGAGAACACCGGGCCGCGGCGCAGCGAGAACGTCGCGCTGCGCTGGTCGAACACCGTCGTCCCGACGACGTCCGACGGCATGAGATCCGGGGTGAACTGGATGCGCCCGAACTCCACGCCGAGCAGCCGCGCGAGGACGCGCACGGTCAGCGTCTTCGCCGTCCCGGGGACGCCTTCGATCAGCGCGTGGCCGCCGGCGAGCAGCGCGACGGTCAGGCCGAAGCCGGCGCGGTCAGCGCCGACGACGACGCGCGCCAGTCCCTCTCGCAGGCGGTGCGAAACCTCGGTCGGGGCTGGTTGCACGGACGATCTCCTCTCGGGCGGTACGGGAAAGCTGGGCGACCGCGATCAGCGCG
>DATAQE010000102.1:0-20697 GCA_036264835.1 Candidatus Elarobacter sp. | reverse complement strand
GCCGGCTCGAACTGCACCACCGGCTCCGCGTCCGGCCACAGCGCGCGCGCCGCCGCGGCGAAGCGGGCGGCCAGCTCGTCGAGGGTCAGCAACGCGGCGGGCTCCGCCGTGCGGAGCCCATCAGTGGTGGTAGGGTTCATCTCGCGCGATCTTCGCCGCGCGGTACAGTTGCTCCAGCACGATCATGCGCGCCCATTCGTGCAGGAAGGTCAGCGGCGAGAGCGACCAGCGCACGTCGGCCCGCGCGGCCAGCGCCTCGGAGGCGCCGAAGGTCCCGGCCACGACGAACGTCACCCGCGCGATCCCCTGATGCGGCAGCCGCTCGATCCGCCGGCTGAGCTCCTCGCTCGACAGCATCTCGCCGGAGCGCTCCAGCAGCCAGACGTGGTCGGCCGGATCAATGAGTTTGAGGATCGCCTCGCCCTCGGCGCGCATCGCCCTGGTCGGATCGGCCCCGTCGGCCGCCCGAACCTCGATCTCTTCGAGCCGGTGATACGGCCGCAACCGCACCCGAAAGTCCGCGAGCGCCTCGGCGACGTACCGCTCGCGAACCTTCCCGACCGCGATCACCCGAACGTTCAGGCCAGCACCCGTGCCGCCGCGCGAATGTTCGCCGGGAACGCCAGGTCTCGTTGACCGGCAAAATCCTTCGCGAGTTCGATCTCGACAGGATCGTCGATGTCGAGGATCTCGATCCCGATGATGTCGCCGTGTACGCCGAACTCGACGTGCACACCGAGATGCTCGTTCTCCGGATCGCCCCACCCGCATTCTCGCACGAAGCCGTCCGCACGGCGAACGAGGTCGAGCGAGCCGTCGGACTCGCTATGGGAATATCGGACGTATGCTACGGGCCATTCTGGGTCGAGCGTGACGTCGATCGGTTCTTTCATGATGTATGCCGCTATCTCAGCGGCTTCTCGACGACGGTGATGACGCGTCGTTCGTATCGGTCGGTGATGATCTTGAAGAGACGGCCGTCGTCACTATACCCGAAGTGCTCGATCCGTCCACCGTGTGAACGGCGTCGCCACGCAGAATAGTAGACGATCGCTTCGACTTCGTCCTGGTGATACGAGAGCCGCGCATGCGCTGAAGCGCATGATCGCTATATTCGAGTGGTTCGACGTCCATGTCAATCCCGCGCCCGGCGAACGACGGTGTAACCGTCCGCGCCGCACGCGACTCGGCCGGAAAGTTCGAGCTCGCTGAGGATCGGGAAGAGCTCCGTCGGCGCGAGGCCGAGCCGGTCCGCCAGCGTGCCGGGATCGCTAGCGTGATCGCGCAGCGCCGCGAGTACCCGCCCGGCGATGCGCGGATCGCTGACCGCGCCCGGATCGCCGTCATCGACGGCACCGCGCTTGCCGCGCGGTGGCGGCGGCGCGACCGACGACGGCAGCGCCGCCAGCACGTCCTCCGCGTCGCGTACCAAGGTGGCGCCGTCGCGGATGAGGGCGTTGCAGCCGGCGGCCTTCGGGCGGTCGACGTCGCCGGGCATCGCGAGGACCGGGATACCGCGGTCGCCGCCGTGGCCGGCCGTGTTCAGGGCGCCGCTCCGCGCGGCGGCCTCGACCACGACGACCGCGTCGGCGAGGGCGGCGATCACCGCGTTCCGGGCCAAGAACTGCCAGGGCCGGGGAATCTCGTCCGGCGCGTAGGGCGAGACGACCGCGCCGCCGCGCGCCACGATCCGCGCGCCGAGCTCGCGGTGGCGCGGCGGGAAGAAGTGCCCGTGCCCGCCGCCCAGGACCCCGATCGTCGGCGCCCCGGCGGCGAGCGCGCCCTCGTGCGCGGCGCCGTCGATCCCGACCGCCAGCCCGGAGACGACGCAGACGCCGGCCCGCGCGAGGTCGTGCGCCAGCCGGCGCGCGCGGTGGCGGCCGCCCTCCGAGGGAGCCCGCGTCCCGACGACGGCGACGCACGGCGCCCGCAGCCCGTCGAGCGCGCCCGCGACCCAAAGGCCGTCGAGCACGAACCCGCCGAGCCGCTCGCCGCAGTATGCGTCGAGCTCCGCGCGCCCGGCCCAGCGCCGCGCGAGCGCGGGCTGGGCGTCTCCGAGAAGGTCCACGCCAGCCCTTCACGCGCGCTGCCCCCGGCGGCAAGAGGGCACCGACCTCCAAGGATTCCCCGCGCGCCCCCCGTAACGGGCGCTGCGTTCACAGCCCGCTCAGGCGGGTTGCCCGTCTACCAGGAGAGAGCGAGCAAGTAATGGCAGCCGAAGCTTACTGCGTCAAGTGCAAGACCAAGCGCGAGATCAGCGACGCGCAGCAGATCACGATGAAGAACGGGCGCCCCGCGACCGAGGGCAAGTGCCCGGTCTGCGGGACCAAGATGTTCAAGATCGGGGCCGCCTCCTAAGGCGGTCTCCTCACTTTCGGTTTCGCGCGGAAACGGGATATACTGGACGGGCACCACAACATGTAGGGGTCTGCGGTCGTCAACGACCCAACCGCCCCGAGAGGACCGACCCGACCTGCTCTGCCCGCACTGTCGCAAGAACGAGACCCGCGTCGTCGACTCGCGCGACGACGACAACTCCGTCCGACGGCGGCGCGAGTGTCTCGGCTGCAAGCACCGGTTCACGACCTACGAGCGCATGGAAGCGCCGCGCCTGTTCGTGATCAAGAAAGACGGCCGCCGCGAACAGTACAACCGCGACAAGGTGCTCGCCGGTCTGCGCCGCGCGACGGAGAAGCGCCCCGTCGCGGAGGCGCAGCTCGAGGAGATCGTCGCGTCGGTCGAGCGCGATCTCTTCGCGCGCGGCGAGACCGAGTTCGGCAGCAAGCTGATCGGCGAGAAGCTGATGGAGGCGCTGAAGAAGGTCGACGAGGTCGCCTACGTGCGCTTCGCGAGCGTCTACCGCGATTTCCGCGACGTCGCCAGCTTCCGCGCCGAGCTCGAAGACCTGCTCGCGAAGTGAGCGCGCCGGCCGTCGTCGCGGTCGTCCGCCTCTCCGAAGGCGAAGGGCTGCCGCTCCCCGCGTACATGACCGAGGGTGCCGCCGGCGCCGACGTCGTTGCGGCGGTCGTGCAGGATCTCGTGCTCGCGCCCGGCGAGCGCGCGCTGGTCCCGACCGGCTTCGCGCTGGAAGTGCCGGACGGGCTCGAGGTGCAGATCCGCCCGCGCAGCGGTCTCGCGGTGAAGCACGGCGTCACGCTGCTGAACAGCCCGGGGACGATCGACAGCGACTACCGCGGCCCGGTCGGCGTCGTCCTGGTGAACTTGGGCCGCGAGCCCTTCACGGTGCGGCGCGGGGAGCGGATCGCGCAGCTGATCGTCGCGCCGGTCGTGCGGGCGGCGTTCCGGGAGGCCGAGGCGCTCGGCGCGAGCGCGCGCGGCGAGGGCGGCTTCGGCAGCACCGGCAGATAAGAAGCGCCGGGTGAAGGTCTACGTCGTCGGCAAGGGCGCCGTCGGGACGTATCTCGGCGAGCTGCTGCGCGGGATCGGCAACGAGGTCGTCTACGCGCCGCGCGCGCTGGAGGACGTCGTGCCGGTCGACGCCGACCTGGTGCTCGTCACGGTCAAGGCGTACGACACGCCGGGCGCGGTCGAGACGCTGCGCCGCGCGCTGAAGGACCCCTCGGCGACGACGATCGTCACGCCGCAGAACGGCGTCGGCAACGAGGAGCTGCTCGCCGAGGCCTTCGGCGCCGACAACGTCGTCGCGGCGGCGCTCACCGTCCCGGTCGGCGTCGACGCGAGCGGGAAGGGCGTCGCGGCGAAGGGCGGCGGGATCGCGTTCGCGCCGGTCGGCTCGTCGAGCGCGCACAACTGGCTGCTCGCCGCGTTCGCGACGACCGGCCTGCCGACGACCGCGGTCGCCGACTACCGCGCGCTGAAGTGGTCGAAGCTCGCGCTGAACGTCGTCGCGAACGCGTCGTGCGCGATCCTCGACGTCCTCCCCGAGCGGCTGGTCCGCGAGGATGCGGTCTTCACGATGGAGATCCACGCGATCCGCGAGGTGCGCGCGACGATGAAGGCGCTCGGGATCGCGCCGATCGACCTGCCGCGCTATCCCGTGCGCGCGCTGCTGCGCGTCGCCTCGCTCCCCTCGCCGGTCGCGCGCGCGGTCCTCGCCTCGCGGATCGCCGGCGCGCGCGGCGAGAAGCCGCCCTCGCTGCTGGTCGACCTGCGCGGCGCGAAGCACCGCACCGAGGTCGAGGTGCTGAACGGCGCGGTCGCGCGCGCGGCTCGTGAAGCGGGCGTGGCGGCGCCGGTCAACGCCGCGTTCGCGCGGATTCTGAGCGACCTCGCGCACATGCCGCAGCTCTGGGCGAAGTACCGCGAGCGGCCGGCCGCGCTCGTCGCCGAGGTGCAGGCGCAAGCGAAGCCGCGCGGCGCCTCGAAGAGCACGGCGTGAGGCATCCCAACGTCCCCGAGTCGCTCGACGGCTGGGCGATTCTGCACCGCATGTTCCGGCTCGACCGCCGCCAGTGGGACGCGCTCGACGCGGCGCGCCGGCGCGCGATCGAGAACGACGCGGGCGCGTTCTTCGCGCCGCTCGCGCGCGCCGCGGACGACGACGTCGGCTTCGCGCAGCTGCTCGGTCACAAGGGCGATCTGATGCTGACGCACTACGCGCGCTCGTTCGACCGCCTCGGCGAAGTGCAGGCGGCGGTCGACAAGCTCGCGCTGCGCGACTATCTCGAACCGCTGGAGTCGTACGTCTCCGTGCTCGAGCTCGGGCTCTACGAGCACACCGCGAAGATCCACGCCGAGCTGCGCGACCGCGGGCTCAAGCCGCACTCGGAGGCCTGGAACGCCGCGTTCGACGCGATGATGGACGAAGCGTCGCGCGAGCCGCGCAACGCCGCGCGGCTCTGGGCGCGCATCCCGCGCCGCCGCTACGTCTGCTTCTACCCGATGAACAAGAAGCGGCTCGGCGGCGACAACTGGTATGCGACGCCGTACGACGAGCGCGCCAAGATGATGCTCGAGCACGGCAAGATCGGCCGCTCGTTCCACGGGCACGTCACGCAGGTGATCTCGGGCTCGATCGGGTTCGACGACTGGGAGTGGGGCGTCGACCTGTACGCGGACGACCCGCTCGTCTTCAAGAAGCTCGTCTACGCGATGCGTTTCGACGAGGCGTCGGCGCGCTTCGGCGAGTTCGGACGGTTCTGGACCGGGATGCAGTTCTCGGTCTCGCAGCTCGGCGTCTTCCTCGCCGGCGAGGCGTCGCCGGCGCTCGTCGCCGAGGACGCGCCGCAGATGGTCTCGCGCTGACGATGGGGTTCGGCGGGTTCGACCACGTCGACATGCGCGTCCCCGCGCTCGGCGCGGTCGAACGGTTCTACGACGAGCTGGCGCGCCGGCTGGGGCTCACCGGGAAGCGCTACTCGACCGTCGAGTTCGGCGGCGCGTCGTGGAGCGAAGCGACGTCCGACTCGTACAACACGGTCGAGTACTTCGAGGAGCACGTCCATGGCCGCCGCCCGCTGTTCTTCGGCGTGATCGAGGAAGCCGGCGCGCAGCCGGCGCGGAGCCGGCTCGCGTTCGCCGTGGATCCGGAGACGCTGGACGAGTGGATGAGCGTGCTGGAAGCGATCGGCGCGCGCGACATCGAGCGCGAGACCGACGAGTCGTATCCCGCGATCTTCTTCACCGATCCGCTCGGGACGCGGCTCGAAGTCTGCGCACGCCCGCCGCGCGCGTGAACGGCCGCACGACGCGGATCGCCGTGCGGCGCGAGCGGCGGCCGACGAAGCGCGACGCGCTGCTCGCCGTCTGCTCGCTGGCGCCGCCGCTCGTCGCCGACGCCTGCGCGTGGTGCGGGACGGAGCTGCCGCCGCGGCGCAGGTCGTGGTGCAGCGACCGCTGCGGCGAGGCGTTCTGGGCGAACCACTGGTGGTCGGTCGCGCGCCGCGCGGCGAAGCGCCGCGACCGCTATCGCTGCAAGCGCTGCGGCGCCGCGCCGCCGAAGCGTCCCGCACGTTCCGCGTTCACTTCGCACGCGAAGTACCTCGCCGCCATGCGCGCCTGGCGCACGGTAAAGCGCACGACGCGGCTCGAGGTGAACCACATCGTCCCGTGCCGCGGCAAGCACGCGACGCTCGACTGCGCGCACCACCTCGACAACCTCGAGACGCTCTGCCCGCCGTGCCACAAGACGCACACCGCCGCGCTCCGGCCTCCCGCGAGCCCTCGCGCCGCCGGCGCTCGTCAGTCCGGCTCGGGGGCGGGCGACGGCGTTCGCCGTGCCTGCTCGTACACGACGGGACCGCCGAGCTCGGCGAGGCGCGGCGTGTCGGACGGATAGCAGCCGTTCGGGTGCGCCCGCTGGAACAGGACGCCGCGGGCCGCCATGTACTCGAAGTTCTCGTACAGCGCGTCACCGCGCGTCGCCCGCAACCGCTCGATCACCGGCTCGACCGCCTGCCATACGGCGTTGCACGACGACGACGACACGTCCATCATGATGCGCTCGTCCAGCAGGCCGTGCTTCATGTACGATCCGATCTGCTCGTACCACGCGCAGATGGTGAGTTCGGGATGCTTCGCGGAGTCGTACGGCCCGTCGAGCTCGGCGAGGTACGCCGGATCGCGAAGCTTCTCCGGCAGCTCGTTCCTGATGTACCGCAACATGCGCTGAAACTCCGGATCGCGCCAGTCGTCGAGCACTTTCAGCAGCCCGGCCAGCGTCGTCTGCGCGCGCAGCTGGCGGATCTGGCGCAGCGCGGCGAACGCCGTTCCGGCGACGACCAGCAGCGTCGCCGTCGAGACGAGCGCGTTCCACAGGCTGTAGTCAACGGTCAACGCGAGCCCTCCGTCGGTTCCCCGCTCTTTCTCGGTCCCGGCAGGGCGTCCCGGTAGCTCGGGCGCGGCGTGGGAACGATCTCGAAATGCGGACAGCCGAACGAACCGCGTCCATCGAGACGCTGAATCCCGCCACGGGGGAACCGCTGCGGCGGTACGACACGCACGACGAGTCGGCGGTCGGCGCGCGGCTCGACGCCGCGGTCGCCGCGCAGCGCGCGTGGCGGAAGACGCCGTTCGCCGAGCGCGGCGAGCGGCTGCGCGCGGCGGCGCGCTATCTGCGCGAGCACAAGGACGAGCTGGCGGAGCTCGCGACGCGAGAGATGGGCAAGCCGATCGCCGAGTCCGAGGCCGAGGTGGAGAAGTGCGCGGTCTCGTGCGACTGGTTCGCGGCGAACGCGGAACGGCTGCTGACGCCCGAAGAGCACCCGTCGAGCGCGACGCGCAGCTACGTCGCGTTCCGTCCGCTCGGCGTTCTACTCGCGATCATGCCGTGGAACTTCCCGTACTGGCAAGTCTTCCGCGCCTCGGCGCCCGCCCTCATGGCGGGGAACGTGCTGGTGCTCAAGCACGCGGCGAACGTCACCGGCGTCGCGCTGAAGATCGAGGAGATCTTCCGCGCGAGCGGGTTCCCGGGCGGGGCGTTCTCGACGCTGCTGATCGACAGCAAGCACATGGAACCCGTCGTGCTCGACGAGCGCGTCGCGGCGGTGACGCTCACCGGAAGCGAAGGCGCCGGCTCTTCTGTCGGCGCGGCGGCGGGGAAAGCGATCAAGAAGACGGTGCTCGAGCTCGGCGGCTCCGATTATTTCATCGTGCTCGCGGATGCCGATCTCGAGAGAGCCGCGGAGATCGGCGTGAAGGCGCGCTTCCAGAACACCGGGCAAAGCTGCATCGCCGCGAAGCGCTTCATCGTCGAGGACGCGGTGTACGACCGCTACGCCGAGCTGTTCGTCGAGAAGACGCGCGCACTGAAGGCCGGTGACCCCGCGGATCGTGCGACGCAGATCGGGCCGCTCGCGCGCCACGACTTGCGTGACGCGCTCGCGGAGCAGGTGCGCGACACCGTCGCCGCCGGCGCGGAGCTGCTGCTCGGCGCCGAGCCGATCCCCGGCCCGGGCGCGTTCTACACGCCGACCGTGGTCGGCGAGGTGCGGCCGGGGATGCGCATGGCGGTCGAGGAGACGTTCGGCCCGGCGGCTGCGCTGATGCGCGCGCGCGACGCCGCCCACGCAGTGGAGCTCGCGAACGACTCGCGCTTCGGGCTCGGCGGCAATCTTTGGACGAACGACGTTGCGAAGGCGGAGCGGCTCGCGGCGGAGCTGGAGTCCGGAAACTGCTTCATCAACGGGATGACCGCGTCCGATCCGCGCCTGCCGTTCGGTGGGGTGAAGAAGAGCGGGATCGGGCGCGAGCTCTCGGAGTTCGGGATCCGCGAGTTCGTCAACGTGCAGACCGTTTGGATCGGCCCGGACACCGGCGCGTCCGCGAACGCCCGGCCCGCGGAGTGAACGGGTAAGCCGTCGTCATGGCATGCGATCCGCAGACCTTCGATCAGATCACGCCGCAAGTCTGGACGTACATTCAGAGCGAGATCCAGCGGCAGCTCGGCATCACCGTGACGAGCAACAGTGGTGAGGCGAGCGCGAAGGGCTTCACCGTCGGCTGGACCTACGACCCGGCGGCGCAGGCGCTGACGGTGACGTGTCTCGACAAGCCGTTCTTCGTGCCGTGCGGCGTGATCAACGGGCAGGTCGCGAAAGCGATCGACGAGGCGCGCGCGCAGGGTTAGCGCGTGTAGCGCGCGATCAGCGGGCCGAGGTGCGGGTACGCGGCGGTCAGCATCGAGCGCGTGGTGAGCTGGAACTCGGCGAACTCGAAGCCCGGCGCGACGTCGCAGCCGACGAGCGCGTAGCCGCCCGGCGCGTCGATGTGCGCCGCGAAGTGCGCGCCCGCGGCGACCGTCGTCTGCAGCGCATCGCCTTCGCCGAGCACGCGCGCCTCGTGCGTCCCGCTGGCGTCGATGACCTCGATCGTGACCGGGTCACCGCGGTAGAAATGCCACGTCTCGTCCGACGAGAGCCGGTGGAACGCCGAGAACGTCTCGGCGGTGAGCAGGAAGTAGATCGACGTCGTCGCGCTGCGGACGCTCCCGCGTGAGGTCGTGACGCGCTCGGCGCTGCGGTAAGTCTCGCGGTACCAGCCGCCTTCGGGATGCGCCTGCAGGCGGAACGCGGCGATCAGCCGCTGCGCTTCGGGATGCACGGAGCCGTCTTCGGCGCGCGCGGGCGACGACCGTTCCCACCTTGCCCGGAGGGCGAAAGGACCGGGCGCACGCCGAACGAACCTGCGGTTCACCGCATCGGAGGTGATCATGCCGCGAACCGCTTCCGCGCTCGCCGCCGCCGTCGTCGTTGTTCTCGCCGCGCTGCCGCTGGCCGGCGCGGCCCAAGACGAGTTCCCGGGGACGTGGCACGCGACGTTCCCGATGGCCGGGATGCGCTGCGCCTTCGACTTGGTGATGACGGCGAACGGGACGTATCACGAGATCGAGCGCTGCGGCACGATCGCAACGAGCCAGTCGGGGACGTACCGCATCTTCCCGAACGGCGTGATCAGCCGCAGCGTCGAGGACTGGACGCCGAAGCAGCGCTACATCGTCGGCGCGCAGGTCGGCACCGGCCATTGGGAGACGAACGCGAAACCCGCCGGCGGAACGTTCCGCTACCGCTTCACCTCACCGAACGCGATGGTCTGGCGTGACGTGAACTTCGGCGGCGTCATCACGTTCCACCGCGTCCGCTGAACGCGACGCCGCCTCATGCGCCGCGCGCGCGCTCCGCGCCGCGGTAGAGGAGCGCTTCGGCGACGTGCTCGCGCGCGATGCGATCCGCGCCGGCGAGGTCCGCGATCGTGCGCGCGACACGCGCGACGCGGTCGAATGCGCGGGCGCTGAGCGTCCCCCGCGTCACGGCGCTTTCCAGCAATGCCAGCGTCTCGCCGTCGAGCGGGCATAGGCGTCGAACGTCGGCCGCCGAGATCGCGGCGTTCGTCGCCACGCCCGTGCCGCGCAGACGGAGCGATTGCCGTTCGCGGGCCGCTTCGACGCGCGCGCGGATCGTCGCCGACGATTCGGCCGGTGTGCGCTGGACGAGCTCTTCGAACGAGACGCGCGACACCGTGACGTGCAGGTCGATGCGGTCGAGCAGCGGGCCGGAGAGCTTCGCGAGATACTTCTGCACCGCGGCCTCGTCGCAGCGGCAGTCGGCGGACCGGTCGCCGCGGTAGCCGCACGGGCACGGGTTCATCGAGGCGACGAGTGTGAAGCGTGATGGAAACGTGAGCGTCCCCGAGACGCGGGCGATCGTCACCGCGCCTTCCTCGAGCGGCTGCCGCAGCACTTCCAGCGTCGCGCGCGGGAACTCGCCGAGCTCGTCGAGATAGAGCACGCCGTGGCTAGCCAGCGAGATCTCGCCGGGGCGGGGCGGCGAGCCGCCGCCGACGAGTGAGACGCGGCTCGCGGTATGATGCGGCGCGCGGAACGGGCGCGTTGCGACGACGCGCGGGCGCTTGCCGAGAAGTCCCGCGACGCTGTGGATCTTCGTCACGTCGAGCGCCTCCATCGTCGTCATCGAAGGCAGGATCGACGGCAGCCGCCGCGCGAGCATCGTCTTGCCGCACCCCGGCGGCCCGACCAGCACGACGTTGTGCCCGCCGGCCGCCGCGATCTCCAGCGCGCGTTTCGCCAGCGTCTGTCCTTTCACGTCGGCGAAGTCGCCGCACGCGGCGCGATCGCTCGCGTCGAGCACCGTCGTTCCGCGCCGCCGGAATTTCGCGCCGTTGCCCAGCAGCACCGCGATCGCGTCGCTCAGCGTCGGCACCGCGTAGACGTCGAGCCCGCCGACCAGCGCGGCTTCGTCGCGGTTCGCCTCGGGGACGATCATGCGCTCGAACCCGGCGCGCCGCGCCGCGAGCGCCATCGCCAGCACGCCGGGGACCGCGCGCAGCGTGCCGTCGAGCGCGAGCTCGCCGCACGCGACGTAGTCGCGGAGCGCGGTGTGATCGAGCTGCTCGTCGGTCGCGAGCAATGCCAGCGCAATGGCCAAGTCGAACGCGACGCCGCGTTTCCGCATGTCGGGATGGAGTATTCAATACAGAAACTGTATCGGGTTTTCCCCTACCTGTATTGAATACAGCCCGTAAGCCGTATTGAATACAGTCACCACACTCGAAGGTGGGCGGTCTCCTTCATGAACACGTCGAGGTTTCGGGCTACGTGCTTGTCATGGCGGCCCATCGCTGCGGCGATACCGGCGATGTCATCGTAGAGGGTGGCCACGAGCGCGAAGCAGAGCGCGCGCAGTTCAGCAAATGCGAAGAACTGCGGGTCCAAGAAATACCGACGGGCTTGTCCTTGGCCAGCGCCGCGACCGGTCGGCACCGGCTCTCGCGCCACTAGTCCCTGTCGCTGGGCGCCGCGGAGCGTTCTGTCAACTTCATCTCTCGATACCATAAATCCGGCCACGTTAGCTTGGGCGGGAAACATGCCTCCGGATACCGCTATCATGAGCAGAAGTCGTGATCGAGCTTCCGTGCCGAAGAAAGCACAAGGGGCGGTCGTCGGGACTGGCACTGGCTCCTCAAGAACCTTCCGAATTCGGCGAGGAGGCGACGGCCATCGTTTAGCAAGACGCTGGCCAAATCGAAGTAGCTGCGCGTGCGTAGGGTGTCCCGGATTGAGATAATAGTCCGGATGGTAACCGCCCGTCACGTTCGTCTTCGCAACTACCCCCATAGCGACCAGTCGCTCTAGCGCGGCGGCGATGGGGACATGGTTTGCGTCAGAGACGGCCAGTCCAGCATCGCGCACCCTTATGGGCCCCCGTTCACACAAGGCGATGAACAGACGCGTTCTGATCGGGGACCGCTGATAGGACAAAAGGGGCGGAACGTCCCGGATAAAAATGCGTGCCGCGGCTTCAGTTTCGGCCAGAGCGGTCGCCCGTTGCGCTTTGAGCCGCGCTTTTGTTCTTTTGGCGGCTGCTTTGTTCTGGGCGCGATATGATGCTTGTTGCTCTTCGATGGAGGAGAACTTAAGCAAGTAGCCGCCGTTCGGTGTGCGGAGATGCTCCTTCGCGGCTAATTTGGCCGCCTTAGCGGCTGCTATCTCTTCCTTGTGGCGCTCCTTATAAGCCGCCATGATGGCCCGCCTTGCGGCTTTACGCTCTTCCTCGGTGGCGTATCTTCGAACCCCCACGCGGCGGTGGTGCGCCCCGACCGCCTGGCGCCCCTCGTGCGCGGGCGCAACACCGCGGGTGTCCGCCTATTTGGTGGAGGTAAACCTCGGGCTGGCCGAGTGTCGAATCGAAAGTGATGCCAACGCTTCGTACTCCTCGGTAACGGCGACCAGCCGTAGCAAGAACCGCCTCAATTCCTGGGCGGCCGGGAAGTCCGGGTCGAGTTCGAGGACCCGTCGCCGGCCCGACCGGACGCTACGGATGAGCCCTTCCCGCTGCCAGCGGTTTGCGATGTTCCAGACGGATTTGCGGCCAAGCCCGACCGTCTGGTACAGGTCCGTGACGTCGGTCTGACCCATAGCGGCGATGGCGAGCAGCGCTCGGGAGCCCGGGACCGAGTAAAAGAGCTTGTCCGTCTGCGCGGCTTCCAGACGGTCGGAGGAAGGGAGGGACGCTTTGCGGCCCGGCGTTGCCCGTAGAGGGCTCAGCGCCAGCCGCTCTGCCCGCCGGCGGGGCTTTTCGGCCCGCCGCTGAGGCCAGGACTCTTCGAGGCTCCGCAACAGCCTCAGCGCCTGCGTATAGGCCGGGAACGCGGTGTTCAGCCCCACCCAGCGGAGGCTCGGGTTATGCAACCGGCTGGCGACGATGCCGGCTGCCTCGAGCGGCACCAGAGCCTGGTCAACCTTGGAGTGCCAAGTATCCAGCATGGCGGCCAGTTCGGTGACGTAGAGCGGCCGGTCGTTCACAGCCAGCGTCATGAGGAGCCGGTCGCGCAGCCCCCAGCCGAATAGATGCGGCTCTCGGCCTTTGGGCTTGGGTGGAATTAGGAGTCGGGTCTGGGGGCGCATCTGGATCGGGGTCGACCCAGGAACCGGCCTTGAGGTTGCGCCAGGTGCGTGAAGGCCCAGGGTCCGCGACATATTGCCGCAGTGGTCGGTTATGTTGGTCGTGAGCGGACTAACCACCACACCGAACGGCTCGGAGCCTTTGGAGCATCATACCGTTCCGCAGACGTACTTGCGCGCGTTTGCTCAGAAGCCACATGGCTTACTGGTCTTTTCAACGCGTCGTCGGCTGGTCGATCAACTGCAGAACTTAACTTACAAGACGGTAAAGAAGGCGACCACGGTACGCGACTTTTACACGCTTGTAGCCAGCGACAGCAGCCGAGATGTCGCCATCGAAAAGCGTTTGTCCGTTCTTGAGAATGAGTATCCTCGCATCAAGACAGCGGTCCGGTCTGGGAAGCCGCTGACAGGCGAACAGCGTGCCATGATCGCGTTGCTTGCCGCCGTTCAGGATACGAGGACCGTCAATCATCAGCAAAACTGGTCTGACGCATGGGCTGGCGTACTCGACCTATCAGAGCGCATGCTGCGCAACACCATGCCAGAGGCGTCGGATGCCGAAATACAGCAGCGACTGCAGCAGGTCGTTCGGGACAATTTTACGAGCCGCGACGTCGCACCAACCGGTCAGAACTTATCGCTGATCGGGCTGGGGGCCGCGCTGAAAGTGCGCCACGCCATCATGTCGAGGATGAATATGTGCATCCTTGAGAGCGCCGCACACGACTTCATGACGTCAGACCATCCAGTTACTTGGATCAATCCCGTCCGGTACCCGCCCGATCCCGTGTACGGCTTCAACTTCCTCCACCTCGCAAATGAGGTGACGTACCCTCTGACGCCGCGGCATTGCGTTTTCATGTCGTACCTTCCGGTCGTTCCGCGCATGAAAATAGGTGAGGAGTTGGTACGCAGGGTAAACGCGCGTCTCGTCGTGTACTCACGAGAGCTTTATGCGAAGCCGACTGACGTACCAGTAGACTTGAAGCGCTACGCACTCGACATTTTCGCTTCGACGAATGCAGACTCGATTGCGAATCCTATAACGAACGTCGTGGCGGACGCGTCGGAATCGCGCGGTGCAATTCGACTGCGCGAGGTCGCAGACGAACTTGGACAAGACTGGTCGTACATAGCAAAGGAGAATGAGCGCTTCGTCCGTGGACTTCAAGATGGGGGCAGGGATATGAGCGAGGTGACCTGGGCTTAGAACCGCCTGCGTATCGTCGGTTTGACGGCTGGCTTGAACGATGTTGGAGCGTTCAACCATCAGAGGCTCATTCAGGGTACGGTTAAGTGCGGCTCAGCATCTTGTCCGTACGGGAGACGAGGGGCGTCGCCAGGCGCTCGCGGAATCCACCGGCATGACGGGTGAGCTTTGGCTGGAGCAACTGACAAGGGCCGTACGGGCTCGGGTAGAGTACGTGGAAGTATCACCGGTAGACCGCGGCACGATGACATTCACGCTGGGCGGCAAGGGCGTCGTTGTCCGTCTTGCCGGCGAGGGGAAGATCTCCGTGTCGCTATCGCTTTCCGGCGGCGGGACACTGGGCGAGGGGCGGATCCAGGACCGGGTACAGTCCCTCGCCATCTCCACGTACGCCCTCGAAGAGGCGACAGTTCTTACCGTCGCGGAGGTGATTGCGGGGCACCTTACCGGTGAAGAAGACGCCAGATAGCCCGCGGTCGCTCCGTGATGGTTATGAGATGCTGGACTTCCTAGGCGCTCCGAACACCGAGCAGGCACGCAAGCGGGAACGCTTCTTGGCTCTGCGGTACGAGGGTCGGCCTTTTGGTGGGCACGAGATTCGGTTTCGGAACGACGACCCGACCGAAATCGAGTACGAGAAGGCCTTCGGAGAAGCGATTGCCTTCGGCCATCTCGCAGTCGCGACCGGGCTGGACGATCAAGTCGAAAATATTGAAAACCGCAAGCCGCCCGAGCCGGACTTACAGGTGACGCTCAAGGACGGTCGCCACGTCTGGGTCGAGGTTGGTCAAGTGACGGCTTCGGCGTCCGCAAAGTACTTCGCCGGAATCCAGAAAGTGAACCAGTACCTGCGCCGCCTCGAAGACGCGGACCCGTCATACCTCGCCGAAATCCAAGGCCGTCACGTCTCGGTTCAGTTGCCCACAGCACCGCCGGCGTCGAAGGCGCGGCAAGCTGCGGACGAAATCGTAACGCTGCTCCGAAGCCTAGACTTTGACACCGTGCAGCGGACAGCACTCCTTGACATGGACCCAACCGTGACGCCGTACCTCGCATCGCTTGGCGCAAACTACTACGTCGGCGACGGCATCTCGACATACGTGCGCGCGAACAATACGGCAAACGCCTTTAACCCGGACGACTCGGTGCGCGACTTCTATGCAATGCTCGGCAAGAAGATGGACCGGAAATACACGGTTGACGCGCCCCTCTGGCTGGTGCTCTCGCTCACCGACCTTATGCACGTTCCATCGCTCTCGATGGCTGCGCTCCGTCAAAGTATTCCTGGCCACATGGGGCAGTTTGAGCGCGTGCTCGTCGGAACGATGGAAGACGCCGTGATTATTGAGCGTCCTCGGTAGCCGGAGCGTCAGGGGGCGCGTTGCGCCGCCCGTCAGATTGCGTCAATAGCCACCACAGTGGAAACTGTTGAACTGCCTGGCACGACGGGCAAACAATCTCCTCGGCCATGAAGAGCCGCGCGGCTGTCTCCTTCGTGACCGTCATTTTCTTCTCGCACACGACGCAGTTCAAGAACGGCTCGAAGAGTTCGTTGACCCAGTCCGTGATGACCGTCTTGCCGTTTGGGACGTCAAAGACGGATTCGAACGTCCCGAGAAGCGCGGTCTGCGCCCAATTGACGAAGGACTCCGAGATGACGGCCATTCTGCTGTACGTCTTCAGTTGCAGAAAGAACAGATACATGAGGACGTACGCCAGTGGAAAATAGATGTTCTCGTAAACGTCGTCGTCGTTCGGGTTCTTGAAGATGAAATTGAAATTCAGCGGTTGTGTTCGGATTGGCTTGAAAGACGTGACGAGATGCGCGGCCATGTCGAAGTATGGCGCGAGACCTTTCTCGTTCGTTCTATCGTAGATGATCGTGTACAGCGTGTCGGGGTCGAGGAAGGGAGCGATTCCGTCGAACTTGCTGATTGCCAAGCCCAGCAGCGCCTTGCGCTTTTCGGGGCCAATCTTGCTGTCGTCGAACTCCGTAGCCGGCGACTGGTCAAGTCGGGCAAAGAAGTCGTCTTCGTCGGCCCAGAGCAAGGTCGCCATGGACTGGCTGTATTTGAGCGGCTTTCTGAGAAGCGCGAAGGCGACAGTAGTCTTGCGGCGCTCGAGGCACGTAAGAGCTTCATAGATGAAGTCAAGCATGTCGCCGTAGAGGGGGTTGACGACGCCGTTGATGACGAGCCTCTTTAGGTCTTCCGTTCTTCCTGAGTCCTTTAGGAATTGGAAGATGTTCTCAGACGCTTTGAAAGCGCTCGCCTCTGTCTCGTCAGCGAACTGTATGGTGATGTCACCGATGCGGCTCGCCAAAGCTTGCCGGAGAATGTCCAACATCATGTCGTGGATCCCGGAAGCAGAACTCGTGCTGCATCCGGTTGGCCTCCGGGATATATTGGAGCCGTTCAGACGGGATTACGTTGAGCGTCATCGCTCCACACTTCGGGAGTCGGGCGTAAGTAAACGGACTGCGGACTGGAAGTCAGGTGGACGGCTCGGCGCCCATTTCTGTCATACGCTCCTCAACCAGGCGGCGGAAGCTTTCGCAGCTTTCGCCCTTGAGTTCGAAACCTTCATCGGTAGGCTGCACCTTCAGCCGGCACTCGGGGTGCTCCGGGCACCGCAGCGCCTCGAGTTCTGAAGTGAAGGTTTCGGTGACGCGCTGCATGTGGTCGGTTGCCGCCTCCATGAAGGCATCTCCGAGGCTCTGTCCCGGGCGGAGGGGTCGTCCATTGAAGCTCAGCATGTGGGTCGCTCCCTATCGTCGTCGTGGCTATCTCAAGGCAATTGTAGCCGCTCACGATGCCAGCATCATGGCACCGTGCCGAAGTAGGCTCTTACAGACCGTTGGTTATTTGGCGTCCAGGGAGAAAGCCGCTTGGCTGTGACGGAGTGCAGGGCTCGGGCGGACGGGTGCCGAGAGCCCGGAATGTGGACGAAAAAGACAAGAGCAAGATTGGTCAACTGCGTATGCACCCGGACCTGTTCCGTACCGTGTTGCGCGAAGCGGCGCAGGGCAGCGAGATGCGCCGAAAGATGTTGCTCACTATGTTCGTTGGCAATCTGTTGAGCCCAACTGCAACAGAGGTTGTTGCCGGAATAACGCCCTGGGATAGTCTCGATCCCGAGCTTCAAAAGCGGATTGAGGCTGAGATCGAGAAGGTGAAAATCTCAGGTCCGGCAGTCACCGAGGACGATTAACGCCCCTCCAAGGTGATGGGTGGGACGACGACGCCGAGTGTGGGCTGAGCCGCCAAGGGCGAGGGCGCCATCGTCCGGGTGTATCTGTCGCTCGTGTGAACGGCGGTCCTGTGCGCTTTACTTCACGCGTTCGAACACGTACCCGGCGGCAACGTTTGCGGGCGTCAGAATAAGCTTTCCGTTGTCAAAAGCATACGACACTTCGTTCGTTGTCGAACCGACAGCGATACGCAATTTGTTGCCGCCAAGGTCGGTCCAGGTTGAAGCCGTTGCGAGTTCGTGCGGACGACGGTCCGCGCCATAAGTCACGGACGACCACGTACCGGTGTGGTCAGGCCGAAATGATACGCCACTGAGCGCGCCGACGTATTGGCTGTACGGCTTCGCGTTCGGAATCTTCCAGGCGCCTATGAAGCTCGCTGGCGGCGCCGGAGTAGCCGAAGCCGTTGCGGTTGCCGTACTTGTCGTGTTCTCGGTGTGGGTGCAGCCCGCTATGATGAGCGCGAGGACGGCGACCGAGGGGAGGATGAGGCGCCGCACGCGGCCGACTTTACCTCTGAACGCGCGCACCGTGCTGAGGGCGGCGAAGATTCCCGCCGCCGAAACCGTGCGGGCGAGGGGTGCTGGCAAGGGGACCTCCTGAGCGAAAAACCCTGGACCTGTTCAGGCGCCGGATCATACACGGCATATATGCCGCGTTCCTGCGGCCGTGGTCTAAAAGCCACGGTCTGACGGACGATGCCCTTGTGAGCAGAAAGAAGCGTGACCCCGAGGTCTCGCTAAGGCGGCTCGGTGATACGCTCCGAGCCCAGCGCGAAGCGGCTGGCAGGACCCAGGAGGCTGTGGCATTCGCCGCTGAGGTGTCCGTGCGCCACTACCAAAAGATTGAATCGGGAATCACGAACCCGGCGTTCCTGACACTGCTCCAGATAGCCGACGCGCTCGAGGTGAGGCTCCCAGACCTGCTCGGAGACCTGCGCTGACCAGTTGACATCCCGGTGTAGGATCAGGATCGGACTGGCCGTCTGACTAGGCACGTCCTAAGGGGTGCGACGTGGCGAAGCGGTCTGCGCAGGTTTTCGAGCAGCAAGTTGGTCCAGCCGTTCCCGCCGCACAGGATGCGCCTCGCGTGACGGCGGCTGAGATGGGAGTCCTGCGATTGCTCGTGCGTGGCGCATCGTACAAAGAAATTGCTGCGGCTCGTAGCGTTTCTCCCAAAACCGTTGACCATCAGGTCCAACATCTCTTCCGGAAGTTCGGCGTGCGCAGCCGCGGCGAACTCGTTGCGCACGTACTCACGCACGGTATCGTGACCCTCACGCGCGTATAGGGGATTCTCCCGGCTTGTCGGGATGATGATTTCCGATCAATGATCCGGGCCATGCACGGCTGTTCGCGCCCGATGGAAGTGGGACTCAGTCCCCGAGAGCGGGACGTGTTGGACGGATTCGTGGCCGGGAAGAGCGATACCCAAATCGCCTCAATGATCGGCCGCTCAGTCCACACGGTCCGCACCATCGCGCGAAATATCCGAGCAAAATTTCTTGACATCAAGATGGAGGAACTGGTCGCTGGCGTTCGGCGCGGCGACTACAGGATACGACGCTCAGAAGACCGGTTTAATTTACATTCTGCGGTTGCGGCCATCGAGCGCGCGCTGCGCGAGATGCAGCGCCGGCAGGCACGCTCTCCACGCCGGAACCCGCGCTTCTCGGTACGCTTTCACGAACTCGAAGCGGAAGCGCTTTTGAGAATCGGACACGCCGTGCTAGGTGCTGAAGACGAAGTGCAGCGCGGGAATCCATTGCAGCCGTGCGGGCGCCCACGCTGACGTAGCACGTTCCGCGGTGCGCAAAGCGCCGCACGATGAAAGGGGTCTGGTGCAGGGATTCGGTTTCAGAAGTGCTTGGTTTCCTGTTGTCCTGACACGAGGCGGGGCATCGTGAGCGCGCACCGCTTCACGTCCGGAACACCGCAGGAGCGTCGTGCCTGGGTGAGCGCAATTGCCGCCGGCATGCGCGCGGAGGCTGGGTCAAAGTACCGTGTCGCGGCAGCGCTGGAACGCGGCGCGCGCGACCTCGACAAGTGCGACGCCGAGGCAGGCGAGATTCCCATCGGTCCGCTTGACCTCGCGCTCTTCGAGTGCATTGACGACACCAAGGTGTCACTCATCCTGGGCCTGCCGAACGAAGGTCGGCTACTGCACTACGAGCTACGCCGGCTGGCCGGGGAGATGTCGTGATGTACTGTCGTCACGCGCTACTCCGCATGGCACGTGCGCGCATCAGCAGCGACGAGGTGCAGACGATTATCGAATATCCGGCATGGCGCCGGCGCTCGTATGGCGGTCGTGTGGAATACCACGGCTACGCAGACAACCGCCGGCACCTGCGGGTCGTGCTCGAGTCAGATGGCTGTACGGTGGTCACGGTCGTCGTCGAGCCGTTTCGCTGAGACCTGATATGACCGACGCGGAGATCGCAGCGGCAGCCATTCCGGTTGTGCATCGCGGCATCATCTCCTTGCCGATGGACCGGCACCATGCGGAGATGGCGCGGAACATCATTAACCGGTATCCGCCACACCTTCGGGCGCTTGCAGACCAGATTGGTATCCGCACGGTGCTGATCGGGCCGTTCCAAAAATATCGTGACTACTCGCCGCTCCTGCGCCACCTAAGGGTTGACCGGTGGCCGAAACCGCCACTTGGCGTATTCGTCATTGCAGAGCGTACGCTCTACGTGTCGTACCCGGCGCCTGTCGTGGTCGCGCACGAGTACGCGCACGCGATTGACTGCGCGCTAGGTGGAGGCGCGTACTTCAGTGTAGCGCATCCTGGCGTGCGGCGGGCCTTGCGCCGGGCGCGCAAGCGCAAGTCGTTTATCACACGGCACGCCGGAAGCGGTGTTGACGAGTATTTCGCCGAGGGCATGCGCGCGATGATCGGCGTTGACGACCATCACCACCCGCGGCCAGCCGTCGGCCGCGCGTGTCTGCGGCGGCTTGACCGTGACCTCTTCGAGATCCTGAACGCAATCTTCGAGCCGTAGCCTCTTGCGACCGAGTGAAAGCCGTAGGATCAGCAGTCGGCTGCCACGCGCGTCCCTGCCGCGAGGGTACCGTATGCGGCCGTCGTATCGCCGGACTAGGAGGGTGTGAGGATGGACTTCGACGAGTTCGTAATTCGAGTTCGAGAGCCGCTCGAGGTGCTCGACGTCGAGCCGGCCTTCGAGCATAAACCCGGTGAGGTCGCGCGGTATCTGTGGCCGCCGTACCGTGCCGAACTTCATCCTGTGGATGCGTCCTACGTTCGACTGTCCATTTCTGCGCATGATGAGTTAATTCGGACGGTGGAGTTGCCGCTGACCGATGACGCCGTGTGGATCTGTTGGAACGGGATCGTGGCGATATTTGAGATAAAGGAGATTTGAGACAT
>DATAQE010000073.1:0-7131 GCA_036264835.1 Candidatus Elarobacter sp. | reverse complement strand
CTTGACGGACTGCCGCACGATCACGAGGCCGTTCTTCGGTCCGGGGACCGGGCCGCGCACGAGCAGCAGATTGCGCTCGGCGTCCGCGCGAACGACTTCCAGATTCTGATGCGTGATCTTGTCGACGCCGTAGTGGCCCGGGCGCCGGCTGCCGCGGTGCGTGTGGCCGGAGTTCGTGTCGCCGTTCGAGGCCGGCTGGCGGTGGATCATCGAGCCGTGGCTCGCGCCGCCGCCGCTGAAGTTCCAGCGCTTGATGCCGCCGGCGAAGCCGTGGCCCTTCGAGATGCCCTGCACGTCGACGCGGTCGCCGGCGGCGAAGCCGTCGACGGTGACGGACGCGCCGAGCTCGACGCCGTCGATCCCCGTGCGGAACTCGCGGATGTCGCGCTTCGGCGCGACGTTCGCCTTCTTGTAGTGTCCCTGGAGCGCTTTGCTCAGGCGCGACGGTTTGACGTCGCCGAACGCGAGCGCGACGGCGTCGTAGCCGTCGGTTTCCTTCGTCTTCTTCTGTACCACGGTGCACGGACCGGCTTGGATCACGGTGACCGGAACGCTCCGGCCGTCGTCCGTGAACACACTGGTCATCCCGACCTTTCGGCCGATGATGTTCTTCACGTTGATCGATCCCTTACGGATATCCACGGGTCCTGGCGTATCAGTTACACCTTTCGCCGGGCATGCCTCGCGGCGGGCCCGGCGTGGACCACAACCGGGATAGTGTACCGGGGATCGGGCCTTTCGTCAACCGCCGGGGACGTCGGCGTCCACGGGTCCCGGCGTTTGCGACTCGACCACCGTCGCGCCCCTCCCGTGTCACCCTGAGGCTGTCGAAGGGTGAGCCGCAGCCGCGACCGGGAAGAGGGCCGCGTGACGACCCAGCTCGACGTCGCGCTCGACGCGGTGATCGTCGCCGTCTCCGGCGACGATCCCCGGGTGCTGGTGCGGGCCCCTGACGAGGCGCTCCCCGCCGGGCCGTTCGACCCGCTCGGGGACCGCACGCTCGAAGCCGGCCTGCACCGCTGGGTCGGCGAGCAGACGCGGCTGCGGCTCGGGCACGTCGAGCAGCTCTATACCTTCGGCGACCGGGAGCGCGACCCGCACCGCCCCGGCGGGGCGCGGCTGCTCTCGATCGCGTATCTCGCGTTCGTGCGGGAGAGCGGCCTCGAGGACGCCGAGCGCGCGCGCTGGCGCGGCTGGTACCGCTACTTTCCGTGGGAGGACTGGCGCGAGGGGCGGCCGGCGGTGGTGGACGCGACGATCCTCCCCGCGGTCGACGCGTGGGTCGCCGCCGCGGACTCGGACGGCGAGCGGCGCGACCGCGAGCGGCGCGCGCGGCGCTGCACCGGGACCCGGCGGGTGGCTTGGAACCCGGAGTTGGCGCTCGAGCGGTATGAGCTCTTCTGGGAGATCGGGCTGGTTTCGGAGTCGCGCGCGCCGGGGGCGGTCGTGCTCGGGGACGCAATGGCGCTCGACCATCGGCGGATCCTCGCGACCGCGATCGGCCGGGTTCGCGGGGCGCTGCGGTACCGGCCGGTCGTCTTCGAGCTGCTGCCGCCGGCGTTCACGCTGACCCGGCTGCAGCGGACGGTCGAGGCACTGGCCGGGGTGCGCCTGCACACCGGCAACTTCCGCCGGCTGGTCGCGGGCGCGGAACTGGTCGAGCCGACCGGGGAGCGCGAGCGGGACACGAACGGGCGGCCGGCGACCCGGTACCGGTTCCGGCCGGAGGTCGTCGCGGAGAGGGATATTCTCGGACTGAGCATAAGCCCGGCGCCATGACGTTCCAACGACGACTTCTGCTCGCGGCCGGGGGCGGCTGGCTCTTCGATGCGATGGACCTGCTGCTGGTCGGGAGCGTCGTCGCGGCGATCGGGAAGCAGTGGGGTCTCGCAAAGCCGGTCGTCGGCGAGATCATCACCGCGAACTTGATCGGGATGTTCCTGGGAGCGACGCTCTCCGGGATCGTCGCGGACCGGTTCGGGCGGAAGGCAGTGTTCACGTGGACGCTACTCGCGTACAGCCTGCTGACCGGGCTCTCCGCGTTCGCGTGGTCCGCGGCGGCGCTCGCGCTGATCCGGTTCTTCGCCGGGCTCGGGCTCGGCGGCGAGCTGCCGGTGGCGAGCACGCTAGTCAGCGAGTTCGCGCCCAAGGAAAGCCGCGGCCGGACGATCGTGCTGCTCGAGAGCTTCTGGGCGTACGGCACGGTGCTCGCCGCGCTGATCGGCGCGGTGGTTATCCCGACCGCGGGGTGGCGGGTCGCGCTGCTGATCGGGACGCTGCCGGCGCTGTACGTGTTCGTGATCCGGCGCGCGATCCCGGAGTCGCCGCGGTACCTGCTCGCGCAAGGGCGCGGCGAGGAGGCGCGAGAGGTCGCGCGGATCGCTGGGATCGGCTACGAGGCGCCCGCGCGCGCGGCCCGCGTCTCGCTCGGGACGCTGTTCGCGCCGGCGTTCGCGAAACGCACCGTGATGCTGTGGCTGCTGTGGATCGCGCTGGTGTTCTCGTACTACGGGATCTTCACGTGGCTCCCGAGCCTGCTCCTCGCGAAGGGCTTCACGCTGCAGCAGGCGCTCTGGCTCAACCTCGCGATCGCGGTGTTCCAGATCCCCGGGTACTACGCGGCGGCGGCGCTGGTCGACCGCGTCGGGCGCAAGCCGACGCTCGTGGCGTTCTTGGCGTGCGCGGCGATCGGGTCGTTCTTCTTCGCCGGTGCGACGCTCGCCGCGTCGCCGTCGGTCGCGGCGGTGATCGGCTGGGGCGCGGTGATCGCGTTCTTCAACCTGGGCGCGTGGGGCGTGACGTACACCTACACGCCGGAGCAGTACCCGACCGCGATCCGCGCGAGCGGCGCCGGCCTCGCCGCCGGGGCGGGCCGTCTCGTCGGGGCGTTCGCGCCGACGATCGTCGGCGCGATGCTCCTGCGGTTCGGGTCGCCGTACTCGGTGTTCATCGTGTTCGCGACGGTGATGCTCGCGGGCGCGCTCGTCGTGCTGCTGCTCGGCGAAGAGACCCGCGCGAAGAGCCTCGAAGAGCTGAGCGAAACCCGCCTCGCCGCCTGATACGTTGAGCGACGAGCTCACCCGATGTTTCGGTAAACGCGCTCCCAGTCGATGACGAGGTCGTCGAACGGCGCAAGCGCCCACGTACCGCGCGCCGCGCGTTCCTCGACGCTGCCGCCCTGGCGATGCAGCCACACGCGGCGCTTGATCGGATGAAGCACGACGACGAGCGTTGCACCGAACTCGAGATACGTCTCGACCTTGCGCTGGGTGCGACCGGGTCGGTCGCTCGGCGAAAGGATCTCGAACGCTATGTCAGGAGCAACACGGGGGCGCTGCCAGCTATCACCCATGCTGTTCGGCACGCGCGCGTACGACATGTAGTCGACGTCGGGCAACAGCGAGGACCACCTTCCGTCGGCCCGCTGAAAATAGAATCGTACCTCCACGCCCACGCCACCGCGGTCTCCGGCCCACGCGTCGAGTTGCGCACCGATTCGAACGGCGAGCTGGCCATGAGCCTTGTACGGGCTCACGTCGGGGAGCTTCTCGCCGTCGAGGACTTCGATGTACGGCTTCTCTTCGTCCAGCGCCGCGAGCCAGCGCGGGATCTCGGTTTCAACCATCTCACACCGACCGTATCACGACGTTCTCAGCGGCAACAAGGGCCGCGCCGATCCCGTCCGGCCCGGCTCCGACCAGGACCGGCGCTCGGCCGACCGAAGCCGCTCCCATGAGCACGACCGCGCGATCCGACCTGCACCGCACGCACGTCCCGGCGCCTTCGCCGACCGACTTCCTCGGGATCGACGCGCTGCTCACCGACGACGAGCGCTTGATCCGCGACACCGTGCGCGCGTTCGTGCGGGATCGCGTGCTGCCGAACATCGCGGACTGGTTCGAGGACCACACGTTCCCGAAGGCCATGGCGAAAGAGATCGGCGATCTGGGGCTGCTCGGGATGCACCTGCACGGCTACGGCTGCGCGGGGACGAGCGCGGTCGCGTACGGGCTCGCGTGTCTGGAGCTCGAGGCGGGAGACTCCGGGTTCCGGTCGTTCGTCAGCGTGCAGGGGTCGCTCGCGATGTACGCGATCTGGGCGCACGGCTCGGAAGAGCAGAAAGAGACGTGGCTCCCGCGGATGGCGGCCGGCGAGGCGATCGGCTGCTTCGGGCTCACGGAGTGGGACTTTGGCAGCGATCCCGCGGGGATGCGGACGGTCGCGCGGCGCGACGGCGGCGACTACGTGATCAACGGCTCGAAGGCGTGGATCACCAACGGCGGGATCGCCGATCTCGCGATCGTGTGGGCGCGCACGGATCCCGAGGACGGGCATCGCAGCGGCGCGATCCGCGGCTTCATCGTGCCGAAAGGCACGAAGGGCTTCTCGACGCGCAACATCGAGAAGAAGCTCTCGCTGCGCGCGTCGATCACCTCGGAGCTGATCTTCGAGGACTGCCGCGTCCCGGCCGGCGCGATACTCCCGAACGTCTCAGGTCTGCGCGGACCGCTTTCGTGTCTGAACGAGGCGCGCTACGGGATCGTGTGGGGCGCGCTCGGCGCGGCGCGCGCGTGCTACGAGAGCGCGCTGGAGTACGCGAAGACGCGCATCCAGTTCGACAAGCCGATCGCCGCGTTCCAGCTCACGCAAGAGAAGCTCGTCAACATGATGCTGGAGATCAACAAGGGCCTGCTGGTCGCGCTGCACGTCGGGCGCCTCAAGGATCAAGGCAAGGCGCACTCCGCGCACGTCTCGTTCGGCAAGCTCAACAACGTGCGCGAGTCGCTCGCGATCTGCCGCGAGGCGCGCACGATCCTCGGCGCGAGCGGGATCACGCTCGAGTACCCGGTGATCCGCCACATGAACAACCTCGAAAGCGTGCTCACCTACGAAGGTACGAGCGAGGTCCACACGCTGATCCTCGGCCAAGCGATCACCGGCGAGAGCGCGTTCGGGTAGAACGCGCCCTCGCGGCGCCGCTCAGCGGTTCACGAACGACATATCGGCGTAGCGCGCGCCGGCGACCGCTCCGCGCGGCGCGGCCTCTTCGATGCGCGCCAGCTGCGTCGACGTGAGGTGAATCTCCGCGGCGGCGGCGTTCTCTTCGAGGTACTTCACGCGCTTCGTCCCCGGGATCGGGATGATCTCCTCGCCCTGCGCGAGCACCCACGCGAGCGCGAGCTGCGCCGGCGTCACGCCGATCTCCCCCGCGATCTCGCGCAGGCGCGCGACGAGCGCGGCGTTGCGGTCGAAGTTGTCCTCGGAGTAGCGCGGAGCGTTGCGGCGGAAGTCGTCCGGCGCGAGATCGTCCCGCTTCGCGATCGTCGCGGTCAGCATGCCGCGGCCGAGCGGGCTGTAGGCGACGAACGCGATCCCCAGCTCGCGCACCGTCTCGAAAACGCCGTCGGTCTCCGGGTCGCGCGTGAAGAGCGAGTACTCCGTCTGCAGCGCCGCGACCGGCGCCGTCGCGGCCGCCTTGCGGATGTTGGCGGGCGACGCTTCGGAGAGCCCGATATAGCGAACCTTGCCGGCCTGCACGAGCTCGTGCATCGCGCCGACGGTCTCCTCGATGGGGGTCGCTGCGTCGACCCGGTGCTGGTAGTACAGGTCGATGTGGTCGACGCCGAGCCGCTTCAGCGACGCGTCGCAGGCCTGTCGGACATAGTCGGGCTTGCCGCTGATCCCGCGTACGTTCGGATTGCTCGCGTCACGCACGATCCCGAACTTCGTCGCCAGGAAGACGCGCTCGCGGCGGTCGGCGATCGCGCGGCCGACGAGCTGCTCGTTGCGGCCGACGCCGTACATGTCCGCCGTGTCGAGGAAGGTGATCCCGAGCTCGAGCGCGCGGTGGATCGTGCGGATCGACTCCGCGTCGTCGGCCGCCCCGTAGAACTCCGACATCCCCATGCAGCCCAGACCGAGCTCGCTCACCAGCGGGCCGCCGCGGCCCAGTTGACGTTGCTTCATGCAACGTCCGACAGACCGGCGCGCGCTAGCGTTTCAGCACGCGGCCGAGCTTGTCGAAGAGCCCCTCGATCGCGCGCTCGTGCTGTTCCTCGAGACGCCGCCATAGCAGCCGCCCCTGCACGTCGTCCAGCGTCGCGGTGAGCCGGTGTCGGACGGTGACGCGCCGCCCGTCGGCCGCCAGCTCGAACGCGTGCGTCCCGTCGACCCCCTCGGTGTCGATCCGCCACACGATCCGCTTCTCGGGCTCGACGTCTTGCAGGACCGAGTGCAGCCCGAGGTGCCACTCCTCGGTCGTCCCGGGCGTCAGCGGTCCGGCGCTGCGCATGAACGGCTGCGACGCGAACGGCCAGACGCGGTCCTGCGAGGTCCCCATCTCGGTGAGCAGCTCGAAGATCCGGCGCGGCGTCCCGCTGAACGTACGCTCGTACGTGACGTCGATCGGAGTGGGCATGTTCGCCTGCTTCGACGCTCGCCGGGAAACCCTACCGGACGGCCCGACAAGAAAAGACCCCGGCTCTCGCCGAGGTCCGCTCTCGTGGGTGATGGCCGTCGATCAGGCCTTGAGCTCGATGTCCACGCCCGCCGGGAGGTCGAGGTGCATCAGCGCGTCCATCGTCTTCGGCGAGGCCTGGAGGATGTCGATGAGCCGCTTGTGCGTGCGCATCTCGAAGTGCTCGCGCGACTTCTTGTCGACGTGCGGGGACCGGTTGACGCAGAACCGGTTGATCTCCGTCGGGAGGGGCACCGGACCGCTCACGAACGCGCCCGTGCGCTTCGCCGTGTCGACGATGCGCTCGGCCGACTGATCGAGCACGCGGTGATCGTACGCCTTGAGCCGGATACGAATCTTCTGCTTCGACATGATCCTTAGTCCGCGACGGTCGTGACGACGCCGGCGCCGACGGTGCGGCCGCCCTCGCGGATCGCGAAGCGCAGGCCCTCTTCGCACGCGATCGGCGTGATCAGCTCGACGTCCATCTGGACGTTGTCGCCGGGCATCACCATCTCGACGCCTTCCGGCAGCTTGATCGTGCCGGTCACGTCGGTCGTGCGGAAATAGAACTGCGGGCGGTAGTTGGCGAAGAACGGCGTGTGGCGCCCGCCCTCTTCCTTGGAGAGGACGTACACCTCGGCCTTGAACTTCTTGTGCGGCTTGATCGAGCC
>DATAQE010000037.1:0-12284 GCA_036264835.1 Candidatus Elarobacter sp. | reverse complement strand
CGGTCGAGGTGAACGCCGACGCGATCGGGCTCTCGGCCCTGCTCGTCTCGACGTCGAAGCAGATGCCGACGCTGGTGAAGGAGCAGGCCTCGCGCGGGCTCACGTATCCGGTCGTCATCGGCGGCGCCGCGATCAACCGCGACTTCGGCCGCCGCGTCGCGTACGCCGCCGACGAGCGCTTCTTCGAGCCCGGTGTGTTCTACGCGAAGGACGCGTTCGAGGGGCTCGATCTGATGGACGCGCTCACCAACGACGCGGCGCGGCCGGAGCTGGTCGAGCGCGTGCGCCGCGAAGCGGCCGCGCTGCGCCTGAAAGACGCGGGCGCGCTCGCCGCGCCCTCGGCGAACGGGAAGACCGCGCGCGCGGAGGTCGGCGTCGCCGACGTTCCGCGGGCGCCGTTCCTCGGCGCGCGCACGCTGGCGCACGTCGATCCGCGCGAGCTGTGGGACTGCTTCGACCTGAAGAGCCTCTACCGGCTCTCGTGGGGCGGCGCGAGCGTCAAAGGCGCGGAGTGGGAGCGGCTCGTCGCCGAGGAGTTCGAGCCGCGTCTGCGCCGCTACGAGACGATGGCCGAGAGCGAGCCGTTCCTCGACCCGCGCGTCGTGTACGGCTACTTCCCCGCGGCGGGGAGCGGCGACGACGTGATCGTCTACGACCCGAACGACCGCGCGCGCGAGATCGCGCGGTTCACCTTCGCGCGCCAGGCCGGCGGCGAGCACCTGTGTCTCGCCGACTACATCCGCGAACCGGAGAGCGGCGGCGCGAGCGACGTAATCGCCCTGCAAGTCGTGACCGTCGGCGCCGAAGCGTCACGCCGCACCGAGGCGCTCCAGACGAAGAACGACTACAGCGAGGCGTACTATCTGCACGGCTTCTCCGTGCAGTCGGCGGAGGCGCTAGCGGAGCGTACGCACCGCCGGATTCGCGAAGAGCTGGGTCTTCCCGCCGTGCGCGGGAAGCGCTACTCATGGGGCTACGGCGCGTGCCCCGACCTCTCGCAGCACGAGATCGTCTGGAAGCTCCTCGACGTCGAGAACGCGATCGGCGCCTCGCTCACGAGCGCGCACCAGATCATGCCCGAGCAGTCGACCGCCGCGATCGTCATCCACCACCCGCGCGCGGCCTACTTCAACGCCGCCGCAGTCCGCGAGCTGGCGGCGGTCTAACGGGCGCCGCGATCGCGCGTCGCGCGGCTCATTCGTCGCCGGGCGGCCAGAGCGTGCTCAGCAGCGCGGACGGGCTGCCGGTCGCGCTCGGCACGACGCTCGAGAGAAACCCCGCGCCCGCGGTCCACTTCGTGCCGTCGGCATAGATCACGCGCGAGACGGTGCAGTACCCGTCGGTGTACCACGCCGAACGCGCCCGCAGCCCGGCCTGATACACGTTGCGGATCTCGATGTTGGTCGTGTACGTCCCGTGCACCGTGCCGCGCGTGATCCGGCTCTCGCCGAAGACGTCGCGGGTGACGAAGAAGAGCTCGATGTCGGTGACGAGCTTCGGCGAGACGTTCATCACGTCGACGTGCGCGGTGAGCCGGACGTCGGACGGCGCAAGGACCATCGAGCACATGTCGATCCGCACGGGTTCGCCGGGCTGCACGACGACGCTGGTCACGGGCGTGTTCGCTGCGAAGGCCGGCGCCGAGGCGAGCGCGACCGCGGCGATCGCGGCGGCGGTGACGTTGCGGACTCGAAGACGCATGCTCGCTCGATGCGCCGCGCACGGAGGGCGGCCCTATCGTGTCCCAGATTGACGGTTAGCGAACGAAGCCGCTAGGGATGGTGGCGCGGTGTGAGCAAGGCGCGCCCATGCGTCTCCTCGCCTCGTTCGCGGCCGCGGTGTTCGCGTTCGCTTCGGTTCCGGGCCACGCGGGAGCCGCGTCGCCGTCACGCGAGGAGGCCCTGATCGCCCTGTGCCGGGTGTGGAACGCCGTGCGCTTTCTGCACCCCGCGCTCGCGAGCGAGACCGACGCGCGCTGGGACGACGCGCTGATCGCCGCCGAGCCGATCGTCGAGCGCGATCCCGGCGCGCTCCGCGAGGCTGCCGCGGCGATGGTCGCGACGCTGCACGACCCGCTCACCACGGTCGACGCCGAGCGCACCGGTCCGGGCTCCGCGCTGCCGTCCGTGGAAGACCGCGACGGGATCCGCGTCGTCCGTCTGAACGGCTTTCCGGCCGACGATGGGTTCGAGGCGTACATGACCGCGCTCGGCGACGCGCTCAAGACGCCGGCGAACGAGCATGCGATGGTGATCGATCTTCGCACCGGGGCGGCGGCGCCGTCGTTCGAGCAGATCGCGGTCGCGCAGTATCTGTGGCAGCAGGCGCACCTGGCGGCGAGCGTGATCGACCGGCCGGTGACGATGCCGCCCGTCGCGCAGCGGTATTTTCTGGGATTCCCGCCCGAGACCAGCGGCACGACCGGTGACTACGCCGAAGGCCGCGAGACGCGCGGCTCGGAGACGCCGATCGCGCCCGCGAAGGGTTCGCGCGCGGTCGCCGTCGCGTTCGTCGTCGACGCGTATGCGATCGTCCCGCCGGACGCGCTCGCGCTTCGGCGCGCGGGCCGCGCGGCGATCTTCAGCGCCGATGGTTCGCCGGGGATCGTGCCCGGCTCGGGCCAGATCCTCGACGCGGGTTCCGGGCTGCGTTTCGCGATGCGGACGTTCGCGCCGCTCGAAACGGTTCGCGCGGCGCCGGGCGGCTTCGACGCCGCGCTCGCGTGGGCGCGCGATCCGAAACCGGCCGCGGCGGAGATGTTCGGCGCCGCCGATGCGGCGGTGCCGGCGACGCCGATCGAACAGCGGTACGCCGGCAAAGAGCTTCCCGACGAGGCGCATCGCGTGCTCGCCGCGTTCCGCGTCTGGGGCACGATCGCGTACGTCTATCCGTACAAGAGCCTCATGCACGACGACTGGGACGCCGCGCTGCGCACCGCGCTCGCCGACCTGCACGGCGCCTCGACGCCGGTGCAGTACGATCTCGCGCTGCAGAAGTTCTACGCGCACCTCCACGACACGCACGGCTTCACCGTGATGCCGGCGCTGGCGGAGCTGTACGGCGGCCGCCCGAGCTTTGTCGCGGGCGACGTCGAGGGGAAGCCGACGATCCGGTACGCCGACCCGCTCGCGGCGAAGCGCGACGGCTTCGCCGTGGGCGACGTGATCGAGGCGGTCGACGGCGAACCGGTCGCGGCGCGCTGGGCACGTCTTCGCCCGTACATCGTCGCCTCGACGGAACAGTCGGCGCGCGCACAGTTCGACAACACGAACGGCCGGCTCGGACTTCTGACCGGACCGGTCGGTTCGATCGCGACGCTGCGCTTGCGCGGCGCGGACGGCCGCGTTCGCGAGGTCCGTACGCCGCGCACCGCCGCGCCGACGCCGTACGCGGAACGCACGCGGCCGGTCGTCGACGTGCTGCCGGGGAACGTCGGCTACGTCGACCTCGCGCGGCTGGAGCGCGCGGACGCGGAGCCCGCGCTCGTGCGGCTGGCCGGGACGCGGGCGCTCGTCTTCGACCTGCGCGGCTATCCCCGCGGGACCGCTTGGGTGCTCGGTCCGCATTTCGCGCCGAGCGTCGTGCGCGCCGCGCTCTTCCGCACGCCGATGCGGCGAACGCCGATCGAGGTCCCCAACGGCGCGGGGCTCGAGTTCGTCGACCAGACGCGCGACTTCTACCAGATGATCGAGCCGAAGGCACCGCGCTACGCGAAGCCGGTCGTCGTCGTGATCGATCCGCGTGCGATCAGCCAGTCCGAGCACACCGCGCTCTATCTCGCGGCGTCGGCGCACGCGCGCTTCGTCGGCGAGCCGACGACCGGGGCGAACGGTGACGTCACGCGCTTCTACGTCCCGGGCGGCGTCATGATGATGTTCACCGGGCAGGCGGTGATGCACCCGGACGGTGCGCAGCTCCAGCGGGTCGGCATCGTCCCGGACGTGCGCGTCGCGCCGACGCTGCGCGGGGTCCGCGCCGGCGACGACGAGGTGCTGAGCGCGGGGCTGCGCGAAGCGTTGCGGCTCGCGCACACCGATCCCGCGACGAGCCGCGCCGCGCTCGCCGAGGAGCGCGCGAAGGAACACGGCGATGCGCTCGCGCGGACCAACCCGCCCGCGCCGCCGCCGGTCGCGGCGGACGCGCCGCTCCTCCCCGACGCGTTCGCGAGCCACGGCGAGGGCTACGACGGCGGGCACGACCCGGCGCTCCGCCATCGCGACGGGCGGACGATCGTGCTGCGCGCGAAGCCGGACGCCACGAGCGCCGGGTTCGGGACCTACTCCGAGACGTTCGACGCGGCGCCGTACCGCGGCAAGCGCGTCCGCATCTCCGGCGTCCTGCGCAGCGAGGGCGCGAAGCACGGCTCGTTCTGGATGCGCGTCGACGGCCCGGCGGGGATGGAGTCGTTCGACAACATGAACGGCCGGGATCTCGCCGGGACCCGTGACTGGACGCCGTTCGCGATCGTGCTCGACGTCCCGGCCGATGCGAAGACCATCCTGGCCGGTCTCCTGCTCCAAGGGGACGCGGGCGCCGTCTGGGCCGACGACCTCCGCATCGAGGTCGTCGACCCGCGCGTTCCCACCACCGGCACGAGGTAGCCGGCCGGGCGCTTCGGGACGCCGGTCGTCCCCGCGCAGGGCGGTTCCGCCGTGCGGGCGTACACCAGGCCCGATTCGCTCCCTCGTTCAGGAGTCGCCGAATGCGTCTGTCCCCGATCTCGCGCGCCGTCGGTGCGATCGCCCTGGTCGCCATGCTGGCGGCCTGCACCAACACCTCCTCGTCGACGTCCACGTCGGCGTCCTCTTCCTCGAGCGCCGCGCCCGCGGCGAGCGGCGGCCCGCAGGCGAACGCGCAGACGATCAAGATCGGCGTCGACCTCCCGGTCAGCGGCGCCGACGCCTCGATCGGAATCCCGACCCAGAACGGCGCCGTCCTCGCGATCGAGGAGGCGAACAAGAACGGCTTCGCGGGCGGGAAATACAAGCTCGAAGCCTCGCTGCTGGACGACGCCGTTCAAGGGAAGCACGATCCGGCCCAAGGCGCCCAGAACGTCAAGACGTTCATCGCCGACTCGAGCGTGCTCGCGATGATCGGGCCGTTCAACTCGAACGTCGCCAAGTCGGAGATCCCGCTCACCAACGACGCGGGCCTCGTGCAGATCGCGCCGTCGACGACGAACGACGGTCTGACGATCGGCGACGACGCGAAGAAGCTGCGCACCGCGCATCCCGACGTGAACGCGTTCTTCCGCGTGTGCACACGCGACTCGCGCCAGGGCGCGACGCTCGCGCAGATCGCCGCCCAGCGGCTCGGCTTCAAGCGGGCGTTCATCATCGACGACAACGAGACGTACGGCAAGGGGCTCGCGGACGTGTTCGAGGCCTCGTTCAAGCAGCTCGGCGGGACGGTGCTCGGTCACGAGCACACCACTGCGAACCAGCAAGACTTCAAGGCGCTGCTCACCAAGGCCGCGTCGCAGAAGCCGGACGTCGTGTTCTACGGCGGGACGACCTCGACCGGCGGCGGGCTCGTGCGCAAGCAGATGTCCGACGCCGGGCTCGGCAGCGTGCCGTATCTCGGCGGCGACGGGATCTCCGACGACGAGTTCGAGAAGGTCGCCGGCGACTCGGCGAACGGCTCGTACATGACGACCGCCGCGCCGGATGCCGAGAAGCTGCCCTCGGCGAAGAGCTTCGTGCAGGCGTACAAGGCCCGCTTCAGCGGCGACGTCGGCCCGTACTCGGCGAACGCGTACACCGCGGCGAAGATCGAGATCGCCGCGATCGAGAAGGCGATCACCGACAACGGCGGCAAGCTGCCGACGCGCGCGGACGTGCTGAAGAACGTCGCGGCGACGAAGAGCTTCGACTCGCCGATCGGCAAGATCGGGTTCGACGCGAACGGCGACACGACCGCGCCGATCCTGACGCTCTTCCAGGTGAAAGGCGGGAAGCGCGTGACGGTCGCGACGATCCCGGTCACGACGTAGCAGCTTGGACCTCATCCTCCAGCAGCTGATCAACGGGCTCTCGCTCGGCGGCATCTACGCGCTGATCGCGCTCGGGTACACGATGGTCTACGGGATCATCGAGCTGATCAACTTCGCGCACGGCGACGTCTACACGCTCGGCACGTTCTTCTCGCTCGCGATCCTGACGCTGCTCGGCGTGACCGGGATCGTCACCGGACCGGTGCTGATCGCGATCGTGCTCGTCACGATCCTGGGCGCGATGGTTCTGTGCGGGCTGACCGGCGTGATCATCGAGCGGCTGGCGTACCGGCGGCTGCGCAACGCGCCGAAGCTCGCGCCGCTGATCACCGCGATCGGGATGTCGTTCATCCTCGAGAACGTGATGCTGTACTGGCGCGGACCTTCGCCGGTCTCGTTCCCGCAGGTGATCCCGAACCCGGACTTCGCGCTCGGCGCGATCCACGTGCAGGCGAAGCAGATCAGCGTGATCCTGCTCGCGATCGTGCTGATGATCGTGCTGCAGACGTTCGTGCGGAACACGCGGCTCGGCAAGGCGATGCGCGCGACCGCTCAGGACAAGGACGCCGCGCAGCTGATGGGGATCGACATCAACACGACGATCGCGCTGACGTTCTTGATCGGCTCGGCGCTGGCCGGCGCGGCAGGGTTCGTCTCCGGCGTCTACTACGGGTCGACGTGGTTCTTCAACGGGTTCGCGGCGGGGCTCAAGGCGTTCACCGCCGCGGTGCTCGGCGGGATCGGCAATCTCGCCGGCGCGATGCTCGGCGGTTTCCTGATCGGGCTGATCGAGGCGATGACCACCCAGTTCATCGGCGACCAGTGGTCGAACGTCGTCGTCTTCTCGGTCCTCGTGCTCGTGCTGATCTTCCGGCCGTCGGGCTTGCTCGGCGAGGCGCTGCCGAACAAGGTATGAGGGTGAAGCGCTCGTCCGGGGTGCCTATGGCGGCGTTCGCGTTCGCCGTCGCGCTCGTGCTGCCGTTCCTCGGGCACAACGGCGCGTTCACGAACTTCCTCGCCGACGCCGGCGCGTTCGTGCTGCTCGCGCTCGGGCTGAACATCGTGGTCGGGTTCGCCGGACTGCTCGATCTCGGGTACGCGGCGTTCTTCGCGATCGGCTCGTACGCGTTCGCGATGCTCGCCTCGCCGCAGTTCGGCGTGCACGTGCCGTTCTGGGTGCTCATCTTCGTCGCCTCGGCGATCGCGGCGGTCTTCGGGATCCTGCTCGGCGCGCCGACGCTGCGCTTGCGCGGCGACTATCTCGCGATCGTCACGCTCGGGTTCGGCGAGATCGTCCCGCAGACGTTCCTCAACCTCACCCAGTGGACGGGCGGGCCGAACGGGATCGGATCGCTCGACCAGCCGGTGTTCTTCGGGCTGCGGTTCGGGTTCGATCCGCTGCCGTACTACCTGCTGATCCTGGCGCTGATCGCGCTCGCGGTGTGGGTCGCGAACAACTTGCGGCACAGCCGGCTCGGCCGCGCGTGGATGGCGATCCGCGAGGACGAGCTCGCCGCCGCGCACATGGGGATCAACACGACGACGACCAAGCTGGCGGCGTTCGCGATGGGCGCCTCGTTCAGCGGGCTCGCCGGCTGCGCGTACGCCTCGAAGCTGCAGCTCGTCTCGCCCGACCAGTTCGGGTTCAACGTCAGCGTCTTCATCCTCGCGATGCTGGTGCTCGGCGGGATGGGGAACATCCCGGGCGTCATCGTCGGGAGCCTCATCCTCTCCGCGCTCGAGCGCTTCATCCTGCCGCAAGGGACGAACTTCTTGCACGGGATCGGCGTGCACGTCGATCTGACGAATTCGCGCTTCCTGATCTATGGCGCGATCCTGGTGCTGATGATGCTCTTCCGGCCGGAAGGCTTGATCCCGAGCCGCGAGCGGAAGGCCGAGCTGCACGCGGGCGACACCGACGCGGCCGTCGCGGCGCAGGAGCAGGAGCTCTACACGGAGGCCGTGCGCTAGCGTGCCGCTGCTGACGCTCGACCACGTCACGCAGCGCTTCGGCGGGCTGATCGCGGTGAACGATCTCTCGTTCACGATCGAAGCCGGGTCGATCGTCGCGATGATCGGGCCGAACGGGGCCGGGAAGTCGACCGCGTTCAACCTCGTCACGGGGATCTACAAGCCCTCGCGCGGGCGGATCCGGTTCGACGGCAACGACATCACCTGGCGGGGCACCAGCTCGATCGCCGCGTTGGGGATCGCGCGGACGTTCCAGAACATTCGGCTCTTCGCGTTCATGTCGGCGTTGGAGAACGTGATGACCGGCGAGCACGCGCGGCTGCGGGCCAACCTCGTCGCCTCACTGCTGCACCTCGAGCGAGCCGAGGAGCGGCGCGCGGAGGAACGCGCGATGGAGCTGCTGCGGTTCGTCGGGCTCGAGAAGTTCGCCGGCAGCTACGCGCGCAATCTCGCTTACGGGTTCCAGCGCCGGCTCGAGATCGCGCGCGCGCTCGCCTCCGAGCCGAAGCTGCTGCTGCTCGACGAGCCGGCGGCGGGGATGAATCCGAGCGAGAAGCGCGATCTGGTCGATCTGATCCGGCGCATCCGCGACCGCGGCGTGACGGTGTTCCTGATCGAGCACGACATGGGGCTCGTGATGGAGATCAGCGAGCGGATCACCGTCCTCGACCACGGCGAGAAGATCGCCGAGGGGACGCCGGCCGAGGTTCGCAACGACCCGCGCGTGATCGAGGCGTACCTCGGTGCGCCGGCGGAGGCGAGCTGATGGCGCTGCTCGAGGTCGACCGGCTCGTCGCGCGCTACGGCCGTATCACCGCGCTCGAGGACGTCTCGCTGACCGTCGGCGAGGGCGAGATCGTGACGCTGATCGGGGCCAACGGCGCGGGGAAGACGACGACGCTGCGCACGATCAGCGGGCTGGTGCGTCCGGCGGCGGGGACGATCCGCTTCGCGGGCCGCGAGATCACGCGGCTCGCGCCGAACGAGATCGTGCGCGCGGGGATCAGCCACTCGCCGGAGGGGCGCCGCATCTTCCCGCGGATGACCGTGCGCGAGAACCTCGAGCTCGGCGCGTACACGCGGCGGGCGAAACCGGAGATCGCGGAAGATCTGGAGCGCGTGCTCGCGATCTTCCCGCGGCTGAAGGAGCGCTACGACCAGAAGGGCGGGACGATGTCGGGCGGCGAGCAGCAGATGCTCGCGATCGCGCGCGCGCTGATGTCGCGCCCGCGGCTGCTGCTGCTCGACGAGCCGTCGCTGGGGCTCTCGCCGAAGCTCGTGCAGACGATCTTCGAGGTGATCCGCGACATCAGCGCGCGCGGCACCACGATCCTGCTGATCGAGCAGAACGCGCGCCAAGCGCTCGCGGTCGCCGCGCGCGGCTACGTGCTCGAGGTCGGCCGCATCGCCCAATCCGGCCCTGCGGCGGAGCTCGCCGCCAGCGAAGCAGTGCGGGCAGCGTATCTCGGAGGAGCGGCATAGTGAGCAACGCTTTCGTCACGCAGTCGCTGTTCGTGCTGCTCATCGCGGCGTTCGTCGTGTTCCGGTTCGCCGCTCGCGAACTGAAGCCGCGCGTCGTGAAGAGCTCCACCGTGTGGATCCGCCCGGCGATTTTGGTCGCACTGACGGCTTGGCTGATCTGGATGACGCTCGCCGTCGATCCGGCCGGTTCGGGGCAGCTCTTGATCGCGGTCGTCGTCGGCGCGCTCGTGGGCGTGGTCACCGGCGGGCTGATCGTCCGGTACACCACGTTCTCGCCGGCCGGCATCCCGAACGCCGTCACCGCGAGCGGCTCGAAGATCACCTTCGGAATCTGGCTCGCGGCGTTCGTCTTGCGGTTCCTCGCGCGCTATCTCGTCCCGCACGGCGCAGACCCGCGCACGCAGCTGCCGATGAACAGCGGCACGGTCACGCTCGTGGCCGTTGCCTTCGTCGTGATCGCCGTCGCGTTCCAACGCCAGATCAGCCGCTTCGCGATGCGCGGCGCGTAGCGAACGCTTCGCCGTGCGAACGTGCCGGCGGCACGTTTCCGTGCCGCCGGCAGCGTCCTCATGCGCCGCGCGCGAAGTCGGCGATGAGGGCGGGAGCCGCCGCGTCGAAGCCGACCACGTCGAGCATCCCGGCGTCGTTGGGGTCCGCGATCGTGAACCCGTTCGAGGTCATCCCGACCACGACGAGCTTCGACGCGATCCCCGTGCGCTCGCGGTAGAGGCGCAGCGCCTCGTCCGCGTGGATCGTACCGGCCCACGTCTCGTTGTCCGTGAAAACTACGAACAGGTCGATCGCGAGACGGTTCTCGAGCGCGTAGAGCATCGGCAGGCTGCAATCCGTCCCCATGAACGGCAGCCCGTCCGTGCGCCGCACGACCGAGTCGAGGCTCTCGTCCTTGCCGATCGCGAACGGCACGAAGCCGTCGGCGAACGCCATGACCTGCACCTCGCTCTCCGTGCGTACGTGCGTGAGCGCCATCGCCGCCGCGCCGACGCGCGGCGTGATCCCCGGGATCCCGGCGATCGTTCCACACGCCATCGAGCCCGAGACGTCCAGACCGATCAGCGTTCGCGCACCTGTCGGCTCGACGTTCTCGAACGCGAGCGCGAACGCCGCGTCGAGCGCGTCGACGACCGCCGGGACCGGGTTCCACGTCGCCGAGCCGCGCGCGCCGCGACCAGCCTGGTAGGTGGTCAGCGCCGCGAGCAGCGCGATCGGGTGGATGCGCGCCTTGCGGAGCGCCGTGCGGTCCGTGATTCGCGCGATCACGTTCGGGGTCGCCTCGCCCTTGGGGGTGAGAAGACCGACGCGCGTGAGCGTCGCGAGGTTACGGATGAGCGCCGTCATCGGCAGCGCCGGGAGCAGCGCCTCCCAGACGCGCGGCTCCTTGAGCCACGCGCTGGGGAGCGCCTCGCGCGGGAGTCCGGTCGCCTGCACCAGCTCCGCACACGTCGCAGCGTCGGCATGCTCGGATGCCTTCGCGGTTGCGTGCGCGCGCAGGAGCGACAGCGCTTGGGACTCCTCGCTCGGGACCTCACCGTTCACGATCCACGCGTACAGCGCCGCGCGCTCCGGGTCCGTCGCGAGCGGGTGCGCGAGACGGAACACGTCGCGATGCGTGAAGCCCTCACGGTTCTGGTACTTCAGCGCCTGGTACGCGAGCTCGCGCACCGGCTTGGCCTCGTACCAGCCGCGCAGACCCCTGCGCAGACCGCGTCCCCAGCCGCGGAACTGCTCGATGTACGAGCAGAACGTGAGCAGGTGCGAGCCCGTGCGGCAGACGCGCTGCAGACCCTCGCCGAGGGCGAAGCGGCGCGTCGCCTCGTCGCCGAAGCCCGCGCACGCCGCGAGCGCGAAGATCGCCGGCTGCACCTTCGGTGCGCGCCCGCTCTCCGAGATCGCGATGACGCGCGAGACGACGCGGCGGCCGTCCTCGCGGATCGCCTCGATGAGGTTGACCGCGTTCTCCTTGGTGAGTTGCTGCGGAGTCGCGTAATACGTTCCGGCTTCGGTCGACAGGATCAGAAAGCGGTCGACGCGCGCCCAGCGGTCGAGCGCGTAGACGTAGCCGCCGGCCTCATTGCGCACTTGCGCGCGGTCGGCCTGAGGCAGCGTCTGCAGCGTCCCGGCGGCGCGGCCGCGGAAGATGCGTGCGAGCAGATTCATGGTGATGTCCCTCCTTTCGTTCGGGATCGTGACGTGATGAACGAGTGCGAGCCGGCGACGCTCGCGGACGAGTGGTGTCCGAGGACCGGGGCTTGCGCCCCGAAATGCTCTACCAGGCTGAGCTACGCGCGCTCTCGCGCGCGGCGGGATTCGAACCCGCGACCCTTCGTTTCGTAGACGATAACCTCGGACGTCCGGCCCGCGAGCGCCGCCGTCGCCGATGCGACGGCCGTGGACGAATGGTGTCTCGGGGCGGGAACGTCGCATGGCGACGGCCGATTCCCCGTCGGCAAACCGCGCGGTCGCAGACGACACCGCTCGCGCGCGATTCCCCCTTTGAGTGAGGATAACCCGAGACGTCCGGCCCACGGCCGGCGCATCAACCCTTGATGCAGACTACCTGGCGGAGCGTGTGTACGATCCGAACGAGATCGTGCTGCGCCCTCATGACGGCGTCGATGTCCTTGTACGCGGACGGCGCCTCATCGAGGACGCCCGCGTCCTTGCGGCATTCGACGCCTTGCGTCTCGCGCTCGAGATCCTTGAGCGTGAGACGGCTCTTCGCCTCGCCGCGGCTCATACGGCGCCCCGCGCCGTGCGAGCACGACTCGAAGGAGTCCGCGTTGCCGAGACCGCGCACGACGAACGAGCGCGCCCCCATCGA
>DATAQE010000189.1:0-60469 GCA_036264835.1 Candidatus Elarobacter sp. | reverse complement strand
GCTGATCCGGCTCTCGTGGAAAGGGTTCGACGGCGGCGAGGAGGCGTGGGCGCGGATCGAAGGCTTCTTCGCCGAGATGGAGGCGCGCAGCCGCGGTGGCGTGCCGAGCGAGAGTATCTGGTGAGCGAGCTGAGCTTCGCGGTCTCGGGCGCGCGGCCCGAGCCGTACGCCGTCTCGCCGCAGCTCGCGCTGCGGATGCGCGTCGCGGAAGCGAGCGGCGTCCCGGTGTACGCCATCGCGCTGCGCGCGCAGGTGCAGATCGAGCCGCAGCGGCGGCGGTATGCGGTGGAGGAGTCGGAGCGGCTCACCGAGCTGTTCGGCGGCCCGGAGCGCTACGGCCAGACGCTGCGCACGATGCTGTGGACCCACGTCTCGGCGACGGTGCTCGCGTTCGAGGGCGAGACGGAGTTCGATCTGGTCGTGCCGTGCAGCTATGATTTCGCGGTTGCGGCGAACGCGTATCTCAGCGCGCTCGAGGACGGCGAGATCCCGATCGTCGTGCAGCTCAGCGGGACGGTGTTCGTGCGCGGCGAGAACGGCGTCGCGGCGGAGCTCGTGCCGTGGACGTGCGAGGCGCGGTATCGTTTGCCGGTCGCGGTGTACCGGGCGACGATGGAGGCGCACTTCCCGAACAGCGCGTGGATCAGGATCGACCGCGACACCTTCGACGAGCTGTACCGCTTCAAGCGCGAAGGCGGGTTCCCGACCTGGGAGGCAGCGTTCGCGCAGCTCTGCGCCCGCGCGGAGGCCGCGCGATGAACGGCGCTCGCGACGATCGAGACGCCGTCTTCGCGCCGGCGCTCGCGATCGCGAACGCCGTGCTGTACGAGGGATATCTGCTCTTCCCGTACCGGAAGTCGTCGGGGAAGAACCGCGTGCGCTGGCAGTTCGGCGTCGTCGTCCCCGAGGCGTATCTGAGCGCGGGGACCGGCGAGACGGCGGAGCAGCAGACTGAGGTGCTCGTCGAGCACGCCGCCGGAACGGCGCCGCGCGTGACAGTGCTGCTGCGCTTCTTGCAAGTCGAGGCGCGGCGCGTCGAAGCGCTCGAGAACGGCGTCTTCGTTCCGGTCGAGTCGCTGCGTGTCGGTGAGACGGCGTATCTAACGTTCGACGAAGCCGTGGAGCGCGAGATCGAGCTAACGCTCGAAGCCGCGCCGGATGCAGCGCACGAGGCGCCGATCTCGATCGGCGGCGGAACGGACGAGGAGACGTTGCGCGATGCGAGCGGCGTGCGGGGACGGGTCGTGCGCGAGCGCTGGCCGTTGCGCGGAACGCTCTCGGTCGCGTGCGAGGCGTTGCCCCGTGAGGAGGCGTCCGGCGTGGAGACGCCCGGCGTGGAAACGCTCGTCAAGCTGCGCGTTCGCGTGCGGAACGCCTCGGACGTGGTCGCGGGTGAGCGCGCGGGAGCGCTGCGCACCGCACTCGTCTCGACCCACGTCCTGCTGGCGGTCGAGAACGGGGCGTTCGTCTCGGTGCTCGATCCGGCGCCGGCCGCCGCAGAGGTGACGAAGACGTTGAAGAACCGGCATCTGTTCCCGGTGCTCGTCGGCGACGAGGCGGGCGACGAGCAGCGTGCCGCGATGGTGCTGGCGTCGCCGATCATCCTGTACGATTTTCCGAAGGTCGCGCCGCAGACCGACACCGACCACTTCGACGGGACCGAGATCGACGAGCTGCTCACGCTGAGCGTCCTCTCGCTGCCGGACGCCGAGCGCGACGAAGCGCGCGCGACCGACCCGCGCGCCCGCGCGATCGTCGAGCGCGCCGAACGCTTCGGCGCGGGCGAGATCGCCCGCGTCCACGCGGGCTCGCTGCACCGCACGTTCGGCGACGAGCCGTTCGGCGGCGATGCGTTCGCGGCCGATCCGTTCGCTGAGCTCGACGTGCCGGCGCTGGACTGCGTCTTCGTCGACGGCACGAAGGTCGCCAAAGGCTCGGCGGTGCGGCTGCATCCGAAACGGCGCGCCGACGTGTGGGACATGTTCCTCGACGGCAAGGCTGCGACGGTCCGCAAGGTCCATCAAGACGTCGAGAACGTGCTCTACGTCGCGGTCACCGTCGACGACGATCCCGCCAGCGATCTGCACGACTGGTACGGCCGTTCGCTCTTCTTCTATCCCGACGAGATCGAACCGGTGGAGAGCCCGCCGTGATCCTCGTCGCGGGCATCGGCAACATCTTCTTCGGCGACGACGGCTTCGGTCCGGAGGTCGCGCGCGCGCTGTTGCGCGAGCCGCCCGCCGGCGCGAAGGTCGAGGACTTCGGAATCCGCGGTCTGCATCTCGCGTACGAGCTGCTCGACGGCTACGAGCGCGCGTTCCTGATCGACGCCGTCCCGCGCGGCAACGTGCCCGGGACGCTCTACGTGATCGAGCCGAGCGAGGAGTCGCCGTCGGGTCCGCCCGACGCGCACCGGATGGACGTGCAGAACGTCTTCGCCTACCTGCGGGTGCTGGGCGGCGAGCCGCCGCCGGTGACGATCGTCGGCTGCGAGCCGGCGACGGCGGAGCCCGGGCTGGGGCTCTCGCCGACGGTCGCGGATGCGGTCGCACCCGCGGCGGCGCTCGTCCGCCGGCTCATCGACCAAGGAGGTCAACCATGTTCCGTACCCTCGTGAAAGGCGCGTTCGCGATCGGCTTCGCCGTCTTCGCCGCGCGCCAGCTCGTCTACGGCGGACGCGATCTGAAGCGCTACAACGAGATGCGCGAGATGTCGGGCGATCCGCCGCTCGGCGTGCCGACGCACAAGCCGGAGACGAACGCGGCCGCGCGCACGACGAATCCGTTCGTGATGCTGGCCAGCATCCCGAGCGACATTCAGCGCTACCTCAAGATGAAGTCGATCTAGCGCCGTGTGTCTCGCGATCCCGGGTCAAGTCGTCGAGCTCGTCCCCGAGCAGCCGCTGCTCGTGAAGGTGGACGTCGGCGGCGTCCGCCGCAACGTCAACGTGGGGCTGCTCGAGGACGGCGGCGTCGGGATCGGCGACTGGGTGCTGATCCACGTCGGGTTCGCGCTCAGCAAAGTCAGCGAGACGGAGGCGCGCGACCAGCTGCGCATGCTGAGCGCGATGGGCGAGGACGCGCTCGCGATGGAGGAGGTCCGCGGCTACACGTTCGCCGCGGAGTCGGGTGAGCGACGATGACGATGAAGTACGTCGACGAGTTCCGCGATCCGGCGCTGATCGCGAACGTCGCGGCGGAGATCCGCCGCACCGCCGATCCGGCGCGGCACTACCGGATCATGGAGGTCTGCGGCGGGCACACGCACGCGATCTACCGCTTCGGCCTGCGCGACGTCTTGCCGGAGAACGTCGAGCTCGTGCACGGGCCGGGCTGTCCGGTGTGCGTGCTGCCGACCGGGCGCGTCGACGACGGGCTCGCGATCGCTGCGCATCCCGGTGTCGTGCTCACGTGCTTCGGCGACATGATGCGCGTCCCCGGAACGAAGGGGACGCCGCTCGAGCTGAAGGCGCGCGGGGCCGACATCCGCATGGTCTACTCGCCGCTCGACGCGCTGAAGCTCGCGCGCGACGATCCCTCGAAGCACGTCTGCTTCTTCGCGATCGGGTTCGAGACGACGGCGCCGTCGACCGCGCTCACCGTGCTGCGCGCGCGCGAGCTCGGCGTGAAGAACTTCTCGGTCTTCGCGAACCACGTGACGATCGTGCCGGCGATCCGCGCGATCCTCGACTCGCCCGACATGCGGCTCGACGGCTTCATCGGACCGGGCCACGTCTCGACGATCACCGGCTGCCGCCCGTACGAGTTCATCGCGAAGCACTACGGCAAGCCGGTCGCCGTCGCGGGGTTCGAGCCGCTGGACTTGCTGGAAGGCATCCTCATGGTGCTGCGGCAGATCCGCACCGGCGAAGCGAAGGTGGAGAATCAGTACCGGCGGATCGTCCCGTGGGAAGGGAACGCCGCCGCGCTGCGCGCGCTCGCGACGGTGTTCGAGCTGCGGCCGTACTTCGAGTGGCGCGGGCTCGGGTTCATCTCGCAGTCGGCGCTGAAGCTCAAGCCGGCGTTCGCGGAGTGGGACGCGGAGGTGCGCTTCGAGGTCCCCGGCGTGCGCGTCACCGATCCGCGCGCCGCGCAGTGCGGCGAGGTGCTCAAGGGCGTGCTGAAGCCGCCGCAGTGCAAGCTGTTCGGCAAGGAATGCAATCCCGAGCATCCCGTCGGCGCGCTGATGGTCTCCAGCGAAGGCGCGTGCGCCGCGTACTACCGGTACGCCCGCATCGAAGAAGCCGTCACCGCGTGAGATGACGACGATCTCGCCGCCGCGGCCGCGCGCGAAGTTCACCGACGCGCAGATCGAGATGTCGCACGGCGCCGGCGGGAAGGCGTCGCGGCGGCTGGTCGAGGGCCTGATCGCGCCGGCGTTCGCGAATCCGGTGCTCGCGACGCTCTCCGATGCGGCGACGTTCGCGCTCGGCGGCGCGCGCGTCGCGACGACCGCCGACGGCTACGTCGTGAAGCCGCTGCGTTTTCCGGGCGGCTCGATCGGCGAGCTCGCGGTGAACGGGACGGTGAACGATCTCGCGGTCTCCGGCGCGCGCGCGACCGCGCTGATGGCGACGTTCATCCTCGAAGCGGGTCTGCCGAGCGAGGTGCTGCGCGCGGAGGTCGACGCGATGGCGGCGGCGGCGGCGCGCGCGGGGGTCCCGATCGTCGGCGGTGATACGAAGGTCGTCGAGCACGGGATGTGCGACGGGATGTACGTGACGACGTTCGGCGTCGGCGAGGTCGACGAGCGGCTCGCGCTCGATCCGCGCTCGGTGCGCGCCGGCGACAAGGTGCTGGTGAGCGGGCCGATCGGCGATCACGGGATCACGATCCTGCTCGCGCGCGGCGAGCTCGACCTCGAAGCCGATCTGCGCTCCGACACGCGCTCGGTGTGGCCGTTTGTCGAGGCGCTGATCGCGGCGTGCGCGAGCGGCGTGCGCTGGATGCGCGATCCGACGCGGGGCGGCGTCGCGACCGCGCTGAACGAGCTCGCGCGCGAGTGCGGACTCGGGATCGTGCTGCGCGAGGACGACGTCCCGGTGCGGCGCGAGGTGCGCGGCGCGTGCGAAGTGCTCGGGCTCGATCCGCTGCACATCGCGAACGAAGGGCAGATGCTCGCGGTCGTCGCGGCGGACGACGCGGACGCGGCGCTCGCCGCCCTGCGCGCGGTGCCGGGCGGCGAGGAGGCGCGGCTGATCGGCGAGGTGCGCGCCGAGCACGGCGGGACGGTCGCCGGCGTGACGCCGTACGGCGGGACGCGCGCGATCGACATGCTCGTCGGCGATCCGCTGCCGCGGATATGCTGAGCGGTCCCGAGACCGGCTCGCTCGCGGACCGGCTGGCGGTACGGCTGCGCGAGCGCGACGGCGTGATGCGCGCGTTCTTCGCGCGCGAGGCGGTGCCGCTCGCGCGCGCCGCGCGCGAGATCGCCGAGCGCTTCATCCGCGGCGGGACGCTGTACGCGTTCGGGCACGGGCCGTACGCGACCGACGCGGCGCACGTCTCGGTCGAGTTCGTCCATCCGGTGATCGTCGGGAAGCGCGCGCTCCCCGCGGTCGATGCGAGCGCCGCGCCCGAGGCGATCGTCGAGGCGCTGATCGGCGAGCACGACGTCGCGCTGGCGTTCGGGCCGCCGGAGGGGGATCCGCGCATGCTGCGCGCGCTGGAGCTCGCGCAGCGTCGCGGCGCGCTGACGCTCGCGTGGCCGGGGACCGAGGGGGACTACGCGGTGCGCGCGCCCAGCGACGATCCGCACGTCCACCAGGAAGCGTTCGAGCTGCTCGGGCACACGCTGTACGAGAGCGTCCACGTGTTCCTCGAGCACCGGCGCGAGCTCGGCGACGACGTCGGCGCGTCGGCGTTTCTCTATCCGTATCTCGGCTCGGAGCAGGACGACGCGGCGGCGATCGTCGGCGATGTCGCGGCGTCGATCGTCGAGAAGGCGCACGACGCGGAGCGGCTGCGCGAGCGCGTCGCGGCCGAAGAGAGCGGGGCGATCGCGGCGGCGATCGGCGCGATCTGCGCGCGGCTCGACGCCGGCGGGCGGATCCTGGCGTTCGGCAACGGCGGCTCGGCGACCGATGCGACGGATTTCGTCCTCGACTGCGTGCTCGAAGCGCCGGGCCTGCCTTCGGTGTCGGCGATCTCGCTGGCGGCGGAGCCGGCGGTCCTCTCCGCGATCGCGAACGACGTCGGCACGGAGCTGACGTTCCTGCGGCAGCTCGTCGCGCAGGCGCGGCCGAACGACGTCGCGTTCGCGTTTTCGACGAGCGGCGGCTCGAAGAACGTCGTCGCGGCGCTCGGCGAGGCGCGCAAGCGCGGGCTGCTCACCGTCGCGCTCCTCGGTTACGACGGCGGCGAGATCGCGCGGCGCGGGCTGGCCGATCACGCGATCGTCGTGCGGTCGGACTACATCCCGCGGATCCAGGAGGCGCAGGCGGCGATCTATCACGTCATGCGCGCGGCGTTCGCGGAGGACTGCGAGTGATCGAGCTGTACGGGACGCGCTCGTGCCCGTACACCGCGCAGCTGCGCGACGATCTCGAATTTCGCGGGCGGGAGTTCGTCGAGTACGACGTCGAGGGCGATCCCGACGCGCTCGCGCGGATGATCGAGCTGACCCGCGGCGGCGCGGTTCCGGTGCTGGTCGAGAATGGGCACGTCGTGCAGATCGGGTACGAAGGGCGTTCGTGCTACGTCGCCGCGCCGGGCGGCGAGGTGAGGTGAACGCGCCGGCCGCGGAGGCCGCGCTCGAGCTGCGCGTCCGCGGGATCGTGCAAGGGGTGGGATTTCGGCCGTTCGTGTACCGGCTCGCGCGGCGGTACGGGTTGACCGGGTGGGTGCTGAACGGCGCGAGCGGCGTGCGGGTGCACGCGGAAGGCGACGCGCGCGCGCTGGACGCGTTCGCGCGCGCGCTCGTAGCGGAAGCGCCGGCGGCGGCGCGGATCGCGTCGGTCGACGCGGAGCCGGGCGCCGTGGAAGGGCACGGCGGATTCGCGATCCGCGAGAGCGACGGCGGCGAGGCGCTCACGGTGCGGATCGCGCCCGATCTGCCGGTCTGCGAGGCGTGTCTGCGCGAGCTGTTCGACCCGCACGACCGGCGGTACCGGTATCCGTACATCACCTGCACCGATTGCGGGCCGCGGTACAGCATCGTGACGGGGTTGCCGTACGACCGGCCGTTCACGACGATGGCCGAGTGGCCCATGTGCGCGGCGTGCGAGCGCGAGTACCATGATCCGGCGAACCGGCGCTTTCATGCGCAGCCGCTCGCGTGTCGGGAGTGCGGGCCGGGGTATGTGCTGCATTTCGGCGATGGCTCACCCTTCGACAGGCTCAGGGTGACATTGGGGGCGGGGCGCGATTCGTGGGGGGCGATTGAGGGCGCGGCGGGGGCGTTGCGCGGCGGGGCGATCGTTGCGGTGAAGGGCGTCGGGGGATACCACCTCGCCTGCGACGCGCGGAACGCCGCTGCGATCGAAGCGCTGCGCGCGCGGAAGTACCGCAAGGAGCGGCCGTTCGCGCTCATGGCGCGCGATCTCGCGACCGCGCGCACGTTGATCGAGCTCACGGAAGATGAAGCCGCTACGTTGACGTCGATCGCACGGCCCATCGTCGTCGCACCGGCGCGCGTCTCGCTCGAAGGGATCGCGCCCGAGAACTCCGAGCTCGGCGTGATGCTGCCGTATGCGCCGCTGCATCATCTCCTGTTTGCGGCGGGTGCGCCCGACGTGTTGGTGATGACGAGCGCGAACCGTTCGAGCGAGCCGATGGCGTTCGAGGACGACGACGCGCTCGAGAGTCTCGCGGGGATCGCGGACGCGTTCCTGATCGGGGAGCGGCGGATCGCGCGCCGGCTCGACGATTCGGTCGTGCGCGCATCGGCGAGCGGCACGACGGTGCTGCGGCGCGCGCGCGGGATGGCGCCGGAGGCGGTCGCGTTCGTGCCGTCGGACCGGCCGATCCTCGCGGTCGGCGGCGATCTGAAGAACGCGCCCGCGCTGGTCGTCGACGGCCAGGTCTTCGCGGGGCAGTACGTCGGCGATCTCGATCATCTGCCGTGCCGTGACGCGCTCGAGCGCACCGTGGGCGATCTGTGCGCGATCTACGGCGTGCGCGCGGACGAGCTGCTGATCGCGCACGACGCGCATCCGGAGTACGCGTCGACCGCGTTCGCGCGGGCGCTCGGCGGTCAGACGCTCGCGGTGCAGCATCACCGCGCGCACGTCGCGAGCGTGCTCGCGGAGACCGGCGACTGGGAGACGGAGGTCGTCGGCGTCGCGTTCGACGGGACCGGCTTCGGCGACGACGGCACGATCTGGGGCGGTGAGGTCTTCACCGGCAGCGTCGCGTCGGGGTTTGCGCATGCGGCGCATCTGCGCGCCGTCCCGCTGCCGGGCGGCGACGCGGCGGCGCGGTACCCGGTGCAGGCCGCCGCCGGATTTCTGTACGAGCTGGACGATCTTCCCGATCTGACCGCGCCGCCGTTCGCGTTCCCGCCGCGCTACCGGCTCGCGCGCGAGACGATCGCCAAGGACGTGCGCACCTTCCGCACAACGTCGGTCGGGCGGTTGTTCGACACCGTCGCCGCGCTGCTCGGCTTCACACGCGAGATCACGTTCGAGGGCCAAGCCGCGATGTGGCTCGAGCATGTTGCGGCCGGCGCTGTGCGCGCGCCGCGCCGTCGGCGCAACAATGACGCGTACGAGCTTCCGCTGCGCGACGGCGAGCTCGACCATCGCCCGCTGCTGCGCGCGATCGCCGGCGACCGATCCGGCGGCGGCGACGTCGGGGAGATCGCGTTCGCGTTCCACGCCGCGCTCGCATCGGCGATCGTGTCCGCGCACGCCGCGCTCGGGCCCGGGCGGCCGCTCGTCGCGTCGGGCGGCGTCTTTCAGAACCGCCTCCTGGTCGAGCTCCTCGCCCGCGAGGCCGGCGGCGCGCTGCGGATCAACCGCCTCGTGCCGCCGAACGACGGCGGCCTCGCGCTCGGCCAAGCGGCGCTCGCGGCGTTCGCCTCGGCCGGCGCGGCGGCGAAGAAGTAATCCCGCCGAAGCGGTGAAACGGGACGGCAAGCGCCGTCCATCCGCGAGGCATTCCATGCGGCCCAGCAACGACGACCCCGGTCAGATAACCAGCGCTCAGCCGCAGATCGCGGTCCCGGTGCACGGCGAGATCGTCACGAGCGACGCGCCCGAGACGCTCGTCACGGCGCACGCCTCGCCGCTCGTCGCGCAGCCGGCCGAGCTCACCGGGATGCTGCTGCCGACCGAAGGCGTGACGTTCGCGAGCACGCCGCATCCGGTGATCTTCGTGCGGCCCGCCGTGAGCTTCATCGTCGTCGCGATCGCGCTCGCGGTCGCGCTCGCGTGGGAGACGCATCCGGTCGTCCGCGGTCATCACCGGGCGGTGCCGCTGCTCACCGGCTACGCGCGGACCGCGGTCGAGATTGCCGGCGCGCTGCTGTTGCTGCAGCAGGTGGTCGCGCTGCTGGCGCGAGCGTTCCATTTTCTCGCTTACCGCGTCGTCACGACGAACCGCCGCGTGTTCGTCGTGACGGGGTTGTTCGGACGGCACGTCACGCCGCTCGGCAACACCGCGCTCGCCGGCGCGACGATGTCGCAAGGGCCGCTCGGCCGCATCCTCGGATACGGCGACGTCGTGCTCGGCGGCGGTGGTCCCGCGATCCGCGAGATGCGCGATCCGGTGCGCCTCTACCGCGAGTTCGAGGCGGTCGCGAACGGCGTCGAGGGCGATACGTGGAAGATGGCGATCCGCCAGACGCAGATCCCGTAGCGCATGAACCTGCGACGCCAAGCGCTGATCGTGATGGCCGCGTACTACGCCGCGACCGGGATATGGCCGCTCGTGCACATGCGCTCGTTCGAGGCGGTCACCGGGCCGAAGACGGACAAATGGCTGGTGAAGACCGTCGGCGCGCTCGCGCTCGCGAACGGCGTCGCGCTCGCGTTCGGCGCGCGGCGCGAGAAGATCCGCGCCGAGACGGCGGCGCTCGCGATCTGCAGCGCGCTCGCGTTCAGCGCGATCGACATCGTGTACGTGACGCGCGGGCGGATCGCGCCGGTCTACCTCGGCGACGCTGCGGCCGAGCTCGCGCTCGCGGCGGTGATCGCCGCGGGCGAGGCGCTCGGGAAAGACTGAGCGCGCAGTCCGTCAGGCTTCGCCCGCGCCCTCGGCGGTGCGCAGTTGCGAGGCGCGGTCGAACGCGCGGACGGAAGCGTCGAACGACGCGATCGCGTCGCGCTCCAGATGCGCGCTCTGGTGCTCGAAGCACGACGCGAGCCCGGTCCACGCCTCGACGCAGCTCTCGTCAAGCTCGAGCGCGCGCGTGAAACAGCGCTTCGCCGCGTCGAACGCGCGAGCCGACGGCTGCCGCAGATGCTCGAAACCGGCGCGCACCAGCGAGGGGACGTCCTCCTCGTTCGCGGCGGGCGCCGGCGGCGTCCCGCGCGCGGCGCCGAAGCGGCGTTCGAGCGCGTCGGCGAGCGTCGCGATCGCGGCGCTGCGGTAGCGGTGCAGCGTGCGGTACGAGAGATAGAGCTCGCTCGCGACGGTGCGCGTCGGCTTCCCGTCGAGGTCGACGCACTCGATGATCGTCCAGTAGATCGGCGGGTAGCGGCGCAGGACGTCGTCGAGCAGACCGATCACCGCGTCGCGCGCGCTCGCGGCGCCGGTCACCTCGCGGATCCTCGTCGCGAGGTGGTCGCGCTCGAGCAGTCCCGGGTAGCGGATCTTCCGGAGGAGGCGCCGGACGCCGAGGTTGCTGTGCTCCACGGCGACGATCGTGGCACTCGGCGGTGAAGAAAGCCTGAAAGTCAGCCGGGCATGCGCCCGAGCCCGCTGAGCACGACGGCGCCGGGGATCTCCGCCAGCGCGGCGCCCGGCAGCGAGATCTTCGAGCGGCGCACCCCGCTCCCGATCACCACGCGGCCCTCGGCGGCCACTGCCGCGTCGACCAGGATCGGCCAGTCGGGCGGGAGTCCGAGCGGCGTGATCCCGCCGTACTCCATCGCCGACGCGGCGGTCGCCGCGTCCATCGGCGCGAAGGAGATCTTGCTCGCGCCGAGCTGCTTCTTCGCGAGATTGTTCACGTCGGCGCGCGTCGTCGCGAGGACGACGCACGCGGCGAACCAGCTGCGCCCTTCGCGCCGCGCGGCGAGGACGACGCAGTTCGCCGAGCGGTCCATCGGGAACGCGTAGCGCTCGCAGAACGCCGCCGTGTCGGCGAGCTCGGGATCGATCTCCGCGACCCAAAACGCGTCCGGCGGCGTCGCGCCGGGCCAGCTCTCGATCGCGGCGGCGACCGAGGGCGCGAGCAGATCGGCGCGGTCGAGCGCGCGCTCGGCGGGGAGATTTCCGATCGTCACGCGACGGCGGTCCGCCGGGCGGCGCGAGCCGTCCTGCCGACCGAAGTCGCAGCGCGCAACCACGGACGGCCGCGAGCGCGTCACACAGGAAGATGTCCGAACTGTTCTCACCCTTGACGCTGCGCGGCGTGACGCTGCGCAACCGCATCGTCGTCTCGCCGATGTGCGAGTACTCGTCGGAAGACGGGTTCGCGAACGACTGGCACGTCGTCCACCTCGGCAGCCGTGCCGTCGGCGGCGCCGCCCTCGTCCTCACCGAGGCGATCGCCGTCACGCCCGAAGGCCGCATCTCGCCGGAAGACCTCGGCATCTGGAAGGACGAGCATCTGCCGGAGCTCGAGCGCATCGCGCGCTTCGTGCGCTCGCAAGGCGCCGAGTTCGGGACGCAGCTCGCGCACGCGGGCCGCAAGGGTTCGACGAAGCGCCCGTGGGACGGACACGGCGCGGTCGCGCTCGAGAACGGCGGATGGATCCCCGTCGGCCCGAGCGATGCGCCGTTCGACCCGACGTATCCGACGCCGCAGGCGCTCGACGAGGACGGGATCGCGCGCATCATCGCGGCGTTCGCGGACGGCGCAAAACGCACGCTCGCGATCGGCGGCACGGTGACGGAGATCCACGCCGCGCACGGCTATCTCGTGCACCAGTTCCTCTCGCCGCTGGTGAACGCGCGCACCGACCGCTGGGGCGGTTCGTTCGAGAACCGCACGCGGCTCGCGCGCGAGATCGTGCGCGCGGTGCGCAACGCCTGGCCGGAACGTCTGCCGCTGTTCGTGCGCGTCTCGGCGACGGATTGGGCCGAAGGCGGTTGGGACGTCGAGCAAACGGTCGAGCTGGCGAAGCTGCTGAAGGCCGAAGGCGCCGATCTCATCGACGCGAGCTCGGGCGGCGCCGTGCCGGTGCGCTCCGGCGCGATCCCGGTCGGGCCGCTGTACCAGACGCCGTTCGCGGAGCGGATTCGCCGCGAAGCGGGGATCGCGACCGGCGCGGTCGGGATGATCACCGAGCCCGCCGACGCCGAGTCGATCGTCGCCGAAGGCCGCGCCGATCTTGTGATCATCGCGCGCGAGCTGTTGCGCGATCCGTACTGGCCGCTCTTCGCGGCGCGCGCGCTCGGCGCGGACGTCGCGTGGCCCCCGCAGTACCAGCGCGCCGCCGGCGAGCGCGCAACGATGCGCGTCACCGCGAACGTCTGAGCCGGCGGCGCGCCTAGCGCTACCGCAGTCGCTGATGGATCATGGCCCGACGGCAGCAGCGCGCGGGGCGAACAGCATCGCGAGTCTGGACTTCACCAGCCGTAACAACAGAGTCGGAGGGTACATCGCGTAGGCGGGAACGTCGTTCGCGAGGTCCACGCCGACCGGCTTGTATTTGGTGCAGATACGAAATTCCACCGCCGGTGCAGCGTCGTGAAACCGAGATCGGTAGACGCACACCCAATGCCTTGCGTCGTCGAACCTCATGAGCATGGCCGTGTTGCAGCAGGTTGCATAGACGCGGCTGGTCGCGGTTGCATCGATCTTGAGCGGCTCGAGGAGCTCGGCGCCCTCCGGGTACCCGACGCGATCCGATCGATAGAGCACATAGGCCGTGCCTCCATCGGGTTCGCGGACGGGAAGCGCGTTCGGCAAGGCCTCCAGCGCTCTCCCTCCTTGCTGGCACGTGTCGCAGTAACACACGGCGCACGCGATGGGAGAACCGAAGACGTTCATTGCGGCACGCCCGCAAGAACACCTCAGCGTGTCGCCCATGCCGCCAGCCACGCGAGAATCGCCTGCCAGGACTCCGCCATGCCTTCGCGTTCGTAGGGATTTGCAATCCCTGAGTGCGTAAGGGTTAGGATCGTGCGGCCGTTGCGCTCCTCGAGGTCGTAGCGCACGGTCGTATCATAGACAGGGACCTCAGGGCCGGCGAAGTCGTGCGAAAACGTCATCTCGAGGGCGCGCGGCGGATCGACCACGCGATAGACGCCGCTTGCACGCCGCCGATCACCCGCAGCCGTCACTCCGATCGTTTCCCACGCACCGCCGACGCGAACGTCCGCGTTCATCTCGATGATGTGAAAAGTGTCGTCGCTGCCTTGCCACTGCACCACTTGATCCGGTTCGGTAAGCGCGGCGAATACGCGCGTGATCGGCGCATCGATCGCGATGCTCTGCACGATTTCGGCGAGGCGTTCACCTTGGGCCACGTCTCTTCTCCTCAACATGGGTTTTCAAGCGCGCCAAGCTGCCACGCCAGAACGATCGATAGTGAGAGATGAAGTCATCAACGACATGCAGCGGCTCCGCATTGAGCTCACATACTCTCGTAGAACCGACCTGACGATCGACGACCAATCCAGCCGCGCGCAACTGGCGCAGATGCTTTGAGACGGCCGGGCGGCTCATGCGAAAATTACTGGCGATCTCGCCGACCGTCGAAGTACCGTCGCATAGGAGCGACAATATTTCCCGGCGCGTGGGATCGGCCAACGCTTTGAATATGCGATCGGGGGCCGCGGCACGCGGCACTGAACTATCCTCTCGAAACCGTTTGGTTACGATCAGAGCGTAACAAAATGGTTACGCTCTGTCAACCAGGGACGCGTCGTACACGGAAATTCTGGAGCCGACGGCCGGACTCGAACCGGCGACCTGCTATTTACGAAACAGCTGCTCTACCAACTGAGCTACGTCGGCATGACGCGCTGGCGCGCGACCGCCCTGGGTTCGCGGCAGGCCGCATCGCCCCTTCCGCGCGCCTCGGCGGTCGCGACTCTTAACGCTCGCGGTGAGGCCGGCGCTCGCTCGCGCCGAAAACCCATGCGTGGCCGATGAAGTCCCGCTCGCCCCGGCCGGCGCGCCGGTCCCCGCGGAGCCCGCAACTGCAACGCTGCTGCGGCCCGCGACGTTGCATGCGGCGTTCCGCGTGCCGCGGCTCGACAGCGCGCTCTACGTCGGCACGCCGTGGTACGTCCGCGATCTCACGGTCACCGTCGTCGGCCCCGGCGCGCGCCGCGACACGCTGACCGCGAACGCGGATCTCCCGGGGCACATGCTGGGCGTGCGCCTCCCCGCGGACGCATCGCAGGCGGATCGCATCGAGCTCACCGCGACCACCGTGAGCACGGCGGCGCCGCCCTATCTGCTCACCGGCGATCAGCTCGCGGAGATCGGCTGGCGGAGCTCGCCGTACGCGGCGTTCTTCGGGCTCTTCCTTGCACTCGCGCTCGTCCACGCGATCGTCGCGCCGCTGCTCCGCTCGCGCGCAGCAGCATGGTACGCCGGGCTCGCCGCCGCGCAGGCCGGTCTGCTTCTGCCGTGGCTCGGCGTCGTGCGGCCGCCGCCGGAGATCAGCCAGCCGCTGCACGCGCTGCTGCAATCCGCCGTGTACGTCTGCACGACGGGGTTTACGTTCGCGCTCTTCCCGGAGCTGCGCGTCACGCGGCGCGCACTGCGCGCGGTGTACGCGGTGATCGGGATGAACGTCGCGGCCGTCGCCGGCGGAGACGTGCTGCAAGACCTCTGGACCGTACCCGATCTCTTCACCCAGATGCTCCTCGTCGCGCTGAGCCTCGCGTTTACAGCGCTCGGAGTCGCGGCCGTTCGCGCCCAGCTCGCCGGCGCGCGGTACTACCTTGCCGGGACCGCGCTCGCGGCGCTCGGCACGCTGACGATCCTCGTCCCCGCCGGCGGCTCGCTGCTCTCTTTCGCACCGCTCGTCTCAGGCGCGGCGGAGATGCTGCTCTTCGCGCTCGCGATCGCGGCCTCGCTCCGCCACGACGCGCGCGAGCGCGCCGCGCTCGCGGCGGATGACCGCGACGGCCTGACCGGGGTCGCGAACCGCCCCGCGTTCGATGCCGCGCTCGGCGCCGCATGGAACCGCGCGGCGCGCGCGAGCTCGCCGCTCGCCGCGATCCTGGTCGACCTCGACCGCTTCCACGCCTACAACGAGGCGTACGGCCACCTCGCGGGCGACGACGTGCTGCGCCGGATCGCCCGCGTGATCGCCGCCGCGGCGTCGCGCCGCGACGACGTCGCGGCCCGCTACGCCGGCGACAAGTTCGTCCTGATGCTCCCCGACACCGATCTCCCCGGCGCGCGCTACGTCGCCGAGGCGATCCTCGAGCGCGTCGGCTTCCTCGCGATCGCGCATCCCGCGCAGCCCACGAAACGCCTCGGCGTGAGCATCGGCGTCACCGCGCTGACCCCGCGGCACGGCGGGACGGCGACCGCGGCCGATCTGGTGCGCCGCGCCGACGCCGCGCTCTACGTCGCGAAGACGATGGGCCGCAACCGCGTCATCACCGACGAACCCGTCCTGGCCGCACCGGCACTGCGGTAAAGCACGCGCTCAGTTCTGCGAGAACTTCGCGTCCGCGATCGCTTCGTTCACCGCGTAGGAGCCGTAGTCGATCGACGCGTGGATCTTCGTCCCGCTGATGTCCAGATCGGCCTCGCTGTGCTTCGGCAGCTCGTAGCCGCCGGAAGCCGCCTCGGTGATGTGCATGTCGATCGTTGAACCGTCGTGCGTCCACCACTGTGCGTGCAGCGGCGAGGACGGATCGCCGTCGACGTCGACCACCATGCGCGCGATGTCGCCCGGATGCTTCGGGACGCCTTCGAGCCGGTACGGACCGTGCTCGACGTTCCCGGAGACGAGATGCAGATCGTACTGCTGGCACCAGGTCAGCGGCGTCCCGATCTCGGCGAAGAGCTTGCGCCCTTGCGGCGGGACGCGCTGCACGTCGAGCGCCAACTTCGCGGGCCGTTTGAACGACTGCGTGCCGTCGAGCCCGAAGTGGAACGTGAAGAGCTTGTGCACGCGCACGTCGATGTGGACGGGGACGACGTACGACTGCAGCGAGGCGTCGTGACCGGTGTACCGCGCGAGCACCTCCGTCGGCGTCGGGGCCGCAGGCGGCGCGACCGGCGCGGAGACGCCCAGCGTGCCGGCCAGCGTCGCGGCCGCCGCGAGGGCGCATCTCACCGTTCGTGCCGCACTTGCCTGCACTGCGTACCTCCGACTCCCCGGTCCGTACCGTGAAGTCTTCCCGGATATGCGGAGGCGCGAACCCGTGCGGCTATCCCCAAACCTGAGGGATTATCGTGCCGTCATTGCCCGCTACGCCGCATCGCGCCACACCGGAATGACCGAGCGCACCTCGCCTTGGGTGGCGAATCCTCGGGCCGCCGCCTCGAGCGCGTCCAGCGGCATCGTGTCGCTCGTCACAACGCTCCCCCCGGCGAACCGCACGAGGACCGGCGCGCGCAGCGGCGTCGCGACGAGATCCTCCCCGGCGTGCGCCGGCAAACCGCGCTCGCGCGCGTCGAGCGCCGCCAACACGTCCGCGACGACCGCCGATGCCGTCGCGTCGCCGCCCGCGCCGAATCCGGAGAACACGAGCGGCCCGCATCCGCGCCCGAGCACGCGCACGACGTTCTCCGCACCGCGCGGCCGCGCGAACGGATGATCTTCCGGCACGAACGCCGGCGTGACGCCGGCTTCGACCGCGTCGCCGTGCTTGCGCGCGACGGCGAGCAGTTTCAACCGCAGCCCGCGCTCCGTGCCTGCGCGCACGTCGTCGCGTGAGATCCCGCCGATCCCGCGCCGCGCGAACCCCGCGGAGACCGCGGGCCGCTTGAACGCGAGCCCCGCGAGAATCGCGAGCTTGTGCGCCGCGTCGTGACCGTCGACGTCGCTGCGCGGATCCTGCTCGGCGAAGCCGAGCCGCTGCGCCTCGGCGAGCGCTTCGGCGTACTCTGCGCCCGCGTCCATCGCGTCGAGCACGAAGTTCGTCGTCCCGTTCAGCACCCCGCCGACCTCGATCACGTCTTCGTCCGCGAGCGAACCCGCCAGCGCGCGCACGATCGGGATCGCGCCGCCGACCGCCGCCTCGAACCGCAGCGACGCGCCGGTCCGCGCCGCGAACGCCGCCAGCCACGGCCCTTCCGTCGCGATCAGGTCTTTGTTCGCCGTCACGACGTCCTTGCCGCGCGCGACCGCACGCAGCACGAGCTCGCGCGCGAGCCCGAGCCCGCCGATGCACTCGACCACGACGCGCACGCCCGGATCGTCGACGACGTCGAAGGCGTCGTCCGCGAAATCGCGCCACGCGACGTCGCGCGGCTTGTGCGGATCGCGCACCGCGATCGCGCGGATCAGCCCCGGATGCGAGGCGATCAGCCGCCGGGCGACGCCCGAGCCGACGGTGCCGCACCCGAGCAGACCGACGCCGCCGCGCGCGCGCGCGGTCGCCGTCGTCGTCATCGTCTGCGGGACGGCGGCGTCGGACGAGCACAGGACACGCGGTAGGGTTTGCACGGAAGCCTCCATGGTGAACGAAAAAGCCCCCGCCTTTCGGCGAGGGCTCGATCTGGATTCGTTGTCGTCCGCGTTACGCCGACGCCGATCCTGACCTGCCCTCGCCGAGGGAAGTCGTCGTCGTCGTGATCGTCATCGAACAGAACGGGAACATCGGTCCTCGGACCTTACCACGCGCCCGCCCGTTCGCGCAACCCCTCCCGCAACAGCGCGGCGAGATTCCCCGGCTCGGCGAGAAACGCGTCGTGGCCGTGATCGCTCTGCAGGTGCCGGTACGCCGCGTCCCACCCGGCCTCGGCCCAGCGCGCCGCGCAGCTCCAGACGAACTCCGGCGGATAGAGCTGGTCGCCCGCGATCCCGACGAAGGTGAGCCGCGCCCGCCCCGCCGGCCGCTCTTGCCCGCGCAGATCGAACAGGTCCATCGCGCGCGTGAGGACGCGATAGGTGTTCGCGTCGAACCGTGTGACGAACACGTCGCCTTGGTGCGCGAGATAGCCCTCGACGTCGAACCGGTCGCCGATGTTCCGCGCCGGATCGCCGCCGGCGCGATCGGGCCGGTTCCCGAACCGCCGCTCGAACAGCGCCTCGGACTTGTAGGTGAGCGTCGCGATGGCACGCGCGAGCCGCAGCCCGTCGACCGGCGGCTCGTCGTACCACCCGCCCTCGAACTTCGGGTCGAGCGCGATCGCCTCGCGTGCGACGCCGTTCTGCGCGATCCCCTGCGCGCGCAGATGATCGTAGGTGCCGACGACGATCGCGTGCTCGACGGCGTCGTCGTACCCGCGCGCCCACTGCAGACACTGCTGCCCGCCGAGCGATCCGCCGATCGCGATCGCCACGCGCTCGATCCCGAACGCTTCGCGCAGCGCGCGCCGCTGCGCCTCGACGATGTCCGCGACGGCGACCACGGGGAACCGCGGCCCCCAGCGCCGCCCGTCCGGCGCGAGCGACGACGGGCCGGTCGAGCCGTAACACCCGCCCAGCACGTTGACGCCGACCAGGCACCACCGCTCGAGATCGAACAACCCGTTCCGCCCGACGAGCCCGTCCCACCACTCGACGACGCGCGAGGACCCGGTCAGCGCATGCGCGACGAACACGACGTTCGACCCGTCGGCGGCCGGCTCGGCGCCGTACCGCGTGACGCGCTGCACGACGTTCGGGATCGACGCGCCGGAGACGAGCTCCAGCGCGCCGATCTCGACGTCGCGCTCGACCGGCGCAGTCACGTCGCGCCCGGCCCCCATGTCATCCTGAGCTTGTCGAAGGATGAGTTCACACGCCCTCGAGCGCCTGAGCCAGATCTCCGATGATGTCCTCGACCGACTCGATCCCCACCGAGAGCCGAACCGCATCGTCGCTGACGCCGCTGGCGATCTGATCGGCCGGCGTGAGCTGCTGATGCGTGGTGGTCGCCGGATGGATCACGAGCGACTTCGCATCGCCGACGTTCGCGAGCAGCGAGAACAGCTTGAGCCGGTCGATCACCGCGCGCGCGTTCTCCGCCCCGCCCTTCACGCCGAACGTCAGGATCGCCCCGCCGCCTTTGGGCAGGTACTTCTGCGCGTTCGCGTACGCCGGATCGCCGGGCAGCCCGGGATACCGCACCCACACGACCTTCGGATGCTCGCGCAGGAACTCCGCGACTTTGAGCGCGTTCGCGCTGTGTCGCTCGACCCGCAGCCCCAGCGTCTCGAGGCCCTGCAGCAACAGCCACGCATTGAACGGCGAGAGCGCCGCGCCGACGTCGCGCAACAGCTGCACGCGCGCCTTGATGATGTACGCGAGCGGTCCCACCGCGTCGGTGTAGACGACGCCGTGATACGACGGATCCGGCTCCACGAAATCGGCGAACCGCCCCGACGCCTTCCAGTCGAACTTCCCGGCGTCGATGATCGCGCCGCCGATCGTCGTCCCGTGCCCGCCGATGAACTTGGTGGCGGAGTGGATTACGACGTCCGCGCCGTACTCGATCGGCCGCAGCAAGTACGGCGTCGCGAGCGTGTTGTCGACGATCAGCGGCAGCGCCGCGTCGTGCGCGACCTTCGCGACCGCCTCGACGTCGAGGACGTCGAGCTTCGGGTTCCCGAGCGTCTCGGCGAAGACGGCCTTCGTGTTCTCCTTGATCGCCTTCGCGAACGCGGCGGGATCGGACGGATCGACCAGCGTCACCTCGACGCCGAACCGCGGCAGCGTGTGCACGAACGCGTTGTACGTGCCGCCGTACAGCGAGGCCGAGCTGACGACGTGACCGCCGGCCCGCGCGACGTTGAGCAGCGAGTAGATCGTCGCCGCCTGTCCGCTCGCGACCGCGAGCGCCCCAACCCCGCCTTCGAGCGCGGCGAGACGCTGCTCGAACACGTCGGTCGTCGGGTTCATGATCCGCGTGTAGATGTTGCCGAACTCCTGCAGCGAGAAGAGCCGCTCGGCGTGCGCGGTGTCGTCGAAGTTGTAGGAGGTCGTCTGATAGATCGGGACGGCTCGCGACTTGGTCGCCGGGTCGCCGTCGTGCCCGCCGTGGAGGGCGACGGTCTCGAAACCGCGTTGCGCCGCGGGGTCCAGGGTGCTGCTCATCGTGGGTCTCCTTCACGAATGCGTGGAGCGCTGAAATGAAACGGCCCTCGCCTTTGGCGAGGGCCGGTGGAAGTTCCGTCGTGTCCCGCTAGGACGACGACGACCTACACCGTCCCTCGCGGGAGGCACACATCGCCGGCATCGCCATACAGCAGGCGTCCATGCCCGGCACCGTAGCAGAATCCCGAGCGGGGGTCAAGGCCAACGGTCGCCGTCACGGCGCCGAGGATCCCGAAAAACCGCGCGAACAGCGCCCGCCAGCGCCTCCTAGGCGGTTCCGACGCGTCCCCCAGGCGGGCACCCGAGACACAGGCTCGCTGCGCACAACTGTGCTCTCCGCAGACGAGCCGGCACAACGGCACACCGAGCGCTGCCGCGAGAGACCCGAAGATACGCTTGTCGACCGGTCTGCCGGACTCAAGACGCCGAATCGAACCCGCATAAACCCCTGCCGCGCTCGCAAGGTCGTTGATATTGTAGCCACGCGCGATTCGGTATCGGACGATGCGGGCCGACAGCGGTTCCACCGGGAGGCAGCGTGAACGTCGCGCGATCATCGCTTCGCCTCCGCGCACCAGTACGCCGCTTCGCGGCTATAACTAATCGACGCCCGCAAGCAAACGCATCCGAACAGCACGTTGGCCGCGCGCTCGGGATCGTCGCACGCGAAGCCGAAGCTGTCGTCGGATTCGCCCACCCACGCATCAACGTTGTTGTTGCGAAGGAACTGCACGACGACATACGGGTTGAAGTCTTCGGGTCGCACCATACCCGGTGTGTTCTGGTGCTCTTCATCCGTCACGTCAGCCATCGTCGCGTTACACTGCTTGGAGGATGTGCCCGTGCAAAGCGATTGACCAGAGGAAGATCGATGATCGGCAACGGCTTCGCCGTGCCGAGGGCTCGACGCCGCAGCGTCGAACTCGTGCGTTGTCATTCGATGACCTTTCTCATCGGGTGACGGGCTCGGCCGGTGCTAGTAACACCGGCCGGGCCGCTAGTGCTTTTGCGCGAATTTATTCGCTCCGATCATTATAACTCGAACATGCGTTCGGAATCAAGTCATTTCAGCAACAACGGCGTCGTGAGGCGCCTTTATTTGACGTACGTTCATTCCTCGGTTCAAGGCCGGATGCTCTCGCGCCGCGGAATCAAAGGCAGTATATAGTACCTGCGAAAGCAGCCGTCTTAGCGCCTAATTGTCGGTGAGCCTTTCCACGGCAGCCGACGCCCACTTCACCGCACGAGCTAAACGCGGTCTCTATGCTTCTGTTTGCGCGTCTCGAACGGGAAAACTTGCTCCGCGAGATAGCGGTCTACGCGTGTGGAGGCCAAGATGCTACGAGGTGTTCGGGGTTTCGGACCTCGCCCGATCGCACTTCAACGGGGATGCGGACGCCGTACCCGAATCGCAGCGGTATGGAGTCGCCGTCTGGTGCCGGAGGCGAACGCGCGCTGTCCGAAGACGAGCGCGGCGTCATTGTGTCGCGCGCGAGGGATGATCACGAAGTTAATCGCGGCCTCGGTATCATCGGGAACGCGGCCAGCGCCTTCGAGACCGCCCTGGTGGCGGATAGGCTTGCGCTCATCGCTGCGTTTCACGAGGCGCGGTCGTGCGGCATCGAGCTGGCGAGCATACGCGAGGCTCTGGCGGTCGAGGAGGAGCCGCGCTGGCCCCAAACCGAGGAACACCGCATCATAAATGAGGCAATTAGCGAATCCCACGTCACGGCGATCGGGTCTCGTCGGAAGACTGCCGCGACGGCGCTCATCCTCACGTTGGATCGCCACTTGGACGCGCTGTGGACGCAACTCGGATTTCCCGAGGGCAGCACCCGCGGCGGGCCGGTCATCGGTGCGAGCAATGTAACGGCGTTCGAGTTGTTCCACCTGTGCGGTAACTATCTACGTCACGCGCACGAGTGGCTCGCCGGCGGCACGGTGAAGCGGCAGGCGCAAACGAACATCGCCCGGCTCGCCGCCGCGGGACTGGACTTCCGCGACGACGACATGATAGGGAAGGCGGTCGATGCGCTGCCGTTCCACGACTTCACGTCGCTCGAGGTGGCCGCGCTGGACTTCGTGCACTTCATCGCCTGGTTTACGCAGGAGCGCATGGTTCGCGACTGGGCGGCCTCGCACGGGGAGCCGCCCTACCGGATAAGCGCCAACAAGGACGACGAGAGCAACGGCAACCTCGAAATCGGAACCGGACTGGAACGCGACTTTGGTGCTAAATGGAAATTCCCACCGTTGTGATCCATCGAAAGCTTACGGCACCGTCCTCAAACCGCTGCTTTTGAAATGGCCGTTAACGCGGTCGCTAATACAAGCGCTTCAGCCACGCCGCCCTCCTCCGCACCGAGTACATCCTGTTACTCACGTTCTCGAGCTCATCCCGCTCGATGGATCTCACCACGTGCAATACTGGGCTTCTCGTAGCGCGTATGCCAGCATGCTCAACCGCCCCACGGGGTTCGCCTTCGATCGGGACGCATGGCGCAGGTCGGTCTACCGTCGCGACCAGACGTCCTCGTAGGTGAGCGGTTTATTCGGATCAATAACGCGCGGCTGCGCATCTGTCAGCTTGTAGCCGGCGATCCACAGGACCAGGCGCCACAGCGGGTGCGTGAAATCCATCGCCTACGAGTGTACCATGGCGAACCGCCAGGCGAACGTTGTCGCCCCAACGATGATGAGGGCGAATGTCACGCGGACGGAGAAGCGCAGCAGAGCCCGCTTGCCAAGTAGCCTTTCGCGGTTTGCCTCGTGACCTTTCGCCAGCTTATGCGCCGACCACGTAATGGAATCCGGGTCTGCTGCATCGAGCCTTGTGACTACTCGGTTTGGACTCTCCGTTTGAATTCGGAACAGCCCGTGCACCAGTGCGAGCACCGGGACAACCATGAGAACTACGGCGACAGTCGCAACGATCGTCGACGCACGTTCGAACAACGGAAACATGACTGCGATGAGCCCGGCGAGCGCCACGCCCATCGTTGCGTCCACCGCACCGGATTCGATCGTCTGGGCGTTCACTAGGCTCAATAGCGTCTCGAATCGGAATCGCTCTGTGGCGACGTGACACCGAAGCACTCGCATGTTCTCATCACATTCGCTTCCCATGACACGCCCGAACGAATCGGTCGATCCATCCACGGTCTCCCATCTCGTTAAACATTCATCCCGGCGCGCGAACGAATCCTATTCCCTTCCGGCCATGCTGGAACGAAGCGAAGATTTACCGAGTCCACTGCTTACTATTGCCACCGCGAACTCCGCACCGCGCTTTCCGCTTATTGGACGATGTTGGCGAACCCGCTGCTCCCGATCTCCGCTACCGCGACCGCAAACACGTTTCGCTCCAACCGCACTGCGCTGGTCCGCGCCGTATACCTCCCGCTACTTACGTCCCCGAGCTTGTCCCACTCCATCACTCTTAGGACATGCGGCGGCACGATCCCGCACCGCACTCGGTCACCGACCACGGACGCTATGCGCAAGGCACACCACGCGGTAGAGGAAAATAGTGGTTCTCGCAGCCGACCAAGCGAGCCCTCTCCCCTTGCGATGCCGGTGCTGTAGCTGACAGTGGCAAGGAATAGCTTGGGAGGCAGCTCGAATGTGTTCGCGCCGGGTGGACGTTGTCGCCGGCACATTGGACGATTTCAGGCTAGAGTGAGGTGTCTTGCATGAAACACGACCTTCTCAGGGCTTCGCTGCTTGTGCCGGCGATTGCCATTGTGGTTGCTTGCTCCCCTGGTGGTGGCTCCGCGCTACCATCCGGTTCGCAACCTCGAACCGTGAGTGAGCTGCCGGTGCAAGGGGGCGGAGGCGGGGATGGCGGCTCTACCCCGACGCCAGCGCCCACAGCGACGCCAGATGCGGCCGCAGAGGACGCGTGTACCAGCGCAGGTGGAACATTTTACCAGAACGTCGGCGGAAGCGGGAGCACGTGCGCAGGCCAGAACGGCGGTCCCCCTGCCGTGACCGTGTACAACGCAACTTGCAACTACACGATCAATATGACGAAGGGCAACGGAACGATCTCGAGAGGCGGCTATGTCCTTGGCTCATTCCAAATGGGCATCGAGGTCTTCGCAAATGACTGCAGCTACACCATGTATAGCTGACGGAGGGTGATCGATGAAGAGAACAATCTCGCAATTAGTTTTTGCTGTCGTCGTAGCGCTCGCCATGACGACCCGCTTGTCCGTTGCGGCACCGCCGGTCCCGACGTTCCAGCCCGAATCGATCAGCGAATTCAAAGCCGCCTTACAGTATCACGTTCGTCATTCCCGGCAAGCACTCAACGTCAACCCGTCCGAATACCATGCCTACCGCTTCCTCAATCCTGATATGGTGATCGTAGGTGTCGCAAGCGCCGTTACGGTTGATGCGCAAGGCAGGCTCCACGTCATCCAGGCACACGGCGAGCCGATGGGTGGTCATCTGAATCCCACGCACACCGAATACTCGCACGTACTGCTACCGCTCAACGTCTCACCCCCGAAGTAACGAGACGACCCCACGATGGCCCGCCACAAGCGGGCCATCGTTTTCTATACGGCGTCCGCCCCTTCGGATCCGAGACGCGGACGGAACCCGCCCAGCAAAACCGTCCACGGTTCGATGCTCACGGTTCGCAGGAGGCCCGCCGGGGTCCACGGATCAGCCGCCATACGAGCTGCGATCGCCTCGACGTCGTCCGCGACGACTACGAGCAGCACCCGCGCCGCGTCGTCTTCGCCGCCGAGCGGACCGCCGGCGACGATGAAGCCCTCTTCCTCGAGGGCATCCATGAACGCGGCGTGGGCGTCCCATCCGTCTTGGCGGCGCATCGGGCGTGACCAATCCCATCGCGGCCCGCGCTCCCGAAGCACGACGAAGTACGCCATCGTCAGCCGTGCATGCCGCGCGTCGCGAGTGCCGGCGCGACTACGAGACCGAGGCAGTCGATGATCGCGTGCATCGTCGCGCAGACCCAGAAGTTGCGCGTCCACAGATAGAGCGCGCTCAGCACGGCAGCGATGATGCCGACCGCGGCCAGCGACGCGCTGAAGCCGTACCGCGGCACGTGCGCGAGCGCGAACAGCACCACCGAGACCGCGCCCGCGATCCACAATTTCCCGGTGAACAGCGCGAGCCGCTCGATCGCGTACGCGCGGAAGACGAGCTCCTCGCAGAACCCCGCCGTCAGGAACAGCAGGACGCGAAACGCGAGCGGGACCGTCGCGATCGCCGCCGGGCTTTCGTTGCTCTCACTCGCGCCGTGCGTGAGCGCCGCGAACGCGGCCAGCAGCAGAATCATCACGACGAACGCCCCGGCCATCGCCGCGAACTGCCGCCACGACGGCGCGCGAAACCCGATCGAACGCAGCGGCAGCCGTTCCCAGAACACTACGATCGCCAGCACCGCGAGCGCGAGTATCCACTCGAACACGACGATCACCGTGTCTTGCCGGACATCGCTCACCCGCTGATGCGCTTGGCCCGGCAGCAGCGGCAGCACGAACGGCACGCCGAGCGCGACGGCTAGCCCGACGACCGAAGCGATGCGCGAACGAGGCTGCGCGACCGCGGTTCCCATGCGCGCGGCCTTTCTTGCGCCGCGGCGCCCCGCCTCCGCGGAATGCCGGGCACCGCTCTCTCCGCACAGGAACCGGCACCGCGAACCGCGACCCACGCCATCATGACGCGCGCGGTCTGCCTCTCGCTCGCCCTGGCGCTGACGCTGCTCCCCGCGGCCCCGAGCACCGCGGCGCCGGCGTTTCAAGCGGTCCTCGACGCGCGCGCCGCGGCGGCGCCCGGCCTCGGCATCATCGCCGGCGTCGTCGACCACGGCGGCACGCAGATCGCGAAAGCCGGCTCGACGGGCAACGCCGTCCCGCTCGACGAGCACACCGTCTTCGAGATCGGCTCGGTGACGAAGACGTTCACCGCGACGATCCTCGCCTCGATGGTCCGCGACGGCACCGTCCGCCTCGACGACCCGGTCGCGAAGTACCTGCCGTCCTCGGTGCACGTCCCCAGCCGCAACGGCAAGACGATCACGCTGCTGAACCTCGCGACGCAGCACTCCGGCCTCCCGCGCCAGCCCACGAACCTCGACACCACGGCGCTCGACCCGTACGCGCACTACGGGACCAAGGAGCTGTACGCGTTCCTCGACGGCTATACGCTCACGCGCGATCCAGGCGCCGAGTACGAGTACTCGAACCTCGGCGTCGGCCTGCTCGGCGTCGCGCTCGCGAACGCGGCGCACACCACCTATCCGGAGCTGCTGCGCAGGCGCATCCTCGCGCCGCTCGGCATGAACGAGACGAGCGTCGCGACGACCGGCTCGACGCGCCCCCGCTTCGCCGCGCCGCACACGACCGAAGGCGAACCGGCGCGCAACTGGACGTTCGACGCGCTCGCGCCCGCCGGCGGTATCACCTCGACGGTCGCCGACATGCTCAAATACGTGCGCTGCAACCTCGGCGAAGGGCCGCTCGGACAGACGTGTCTGTTCGCGCAGCAGCCGCGCGACGCCGGCCTGAGCAATCAGAGAATCGGCCTGGTCTGGTACACCGGCGATGGGGGCCGCATCGTGCACCACAACGGCGCGACCCCGGGCTACAACGCCGCGGTCGCCGTCTCGTCGGACCACACGCGAGGCGCCGTCGTGCTCGCGAACGGCGGGCTCGACGTCGACGACGTCGCGCGGAACGCGATCGATCCGTCGGTCCAGGTCGTGCAAGCCGACCCGCTCGAGCGCAACGACCCCGCTCTGCTCGACACCTACGTAGGCACGTACGTGAACGCCGGCGGCACGCCGTTCCTCATCACCCGGCGCGCGGGCCAACTCTTCGCGAGGCTGGGCACGCAGAACGGGGCCCGCGTCGCCGCCGCAGGGCGCGACCGATTCCTCTTCCGCGCCGTGGGCGCGCAGCTCGACTTCACGCACGACGCGCAAGGCCGCGTGAACGCGCTCGTGCTGAACCAGAACGGAAACACGACGGTCTTCGTCCGCCCCGGGATGACGCCGCCCACGACGATCCCCACCGCCGCGCCGTCGATCGCGGCGAGCTCGTCGTTCCCGCCGGTGATCCCGCTCGACGCCGCCACGTTGGACGCCTACGCCGGAATCTACGTGCTCAACGACGCCACGTCGTTCACCGTCCGGCGGGCCGGCGACGTTCTGGAAGTGCAGCTGACCGGCCAACAGTTCAACCCGGTCTACCCCTCCGCGAAGGACCGCTTCTTCTACAAGGTCGTCGACGCACAGATCGAGTTCACGCGCGACGCCTCGGGCGCGGTGACCGGCCTCGTGCTGCACCAGGACGGCCGCGCGACCCCGGCGCGGCGCCGATAATTCGCCCGCTACTGCAGGCGCAATAGCTCCACGCGGCGGTTCAGTGCCTTGCCGGCCGCGGTCGCATTCGTCGCGACCGGCTGCGTGAGGCCATAGCCCTTCGCCTTCAGCCGAGGGCGCGCGACGTGATACCGCGCGACCAGATCGTCGACGACCGCTTGAGCCCGCCGCTGCGAGAGCGCGAGGTTGTACGCGCCACCGCCGTCGGAGTCGGTGTGCCCCTGCACCTCGAACCGCAGCGCGGGCGACTCGCGCATGTAGCCGGCGATCCCGCCGATGACCGTCTCCGAGCGCGGCTGGATGTGCGCGCTGTCCACGTCGAAATGGATCCCGTAGATGCGGATCTTCTTCTGCGTCTTCGGGATCGTCTTCGCGGTCAGCGCCGCCATGCCGGTGAGCGAGTACGACGCCTGCGCGGTCTTGCCGCCGCCGTTGTCGGCGACGACGTTCACCGTGTAGACGCCGGCTTTCGCCGACGCCGGGACGTTCACGCGGACGTCGAGGGTCTGCGTCCCGCCCGCCATGTCGAACGCCGCCGGCGCGACCGTCGCGTGCAGATCGCCGCTCGCCTTCACCGCGACGTGCCCGTTCCAACCCTGGTTCGCGAGCACGTTCATCGTCGTCCCCATCTGGTGCGCCGAGCCGGCCGCGAACGTCCCCTCCTGGCTCGGCTCGAGGATGAACGACTCGGTGACGTTCTGCGAGCACGGCAGATCGGCCGGCACCGGCAGCGCGAGCTCGAGCTGCCGCAGCCGCTGGAGCGACGCGTTCGCATCGTCGCCGTTGAACCCGTCGTAGATCAGCACGCCCTTCCCGTCGACGGCGTACGTCTGCACGAAGCCGTTCAGGTTCGTCGTCTTCGCGACGAACGCGTGCCCGCACCAGTGCGTGTCGGTCGCCGTCACGACCTGCGCGGTGTCGAGCGTGTTCTGCGCGAGCACGTAGCTCTTCACGTCGACGTAGTGCGCGGTGTCGTTCTTGTCGTTCGTCCCCAGCGCGTCGTTCTCGACCTGGATCAAGCTCGCGTGCGTCGACTCCGGTCCCGATCCCGCCGAGGTGAACGGATACGGCAGCCAGGTGAAGTCCGAGCCGCCCCCGCACCCGACGCCGCCGAGGATCAGCTTGTGCCCCGCCGCGACCCACTGCTGCAGCAGCGCGATCTGCTCCGGCGCCATGAGCTGCCGCATCTTGCAGATGCCGCGCGTGATCACCGCGTCTTTCCCCGCCAGCGCGCTCGCGTCGAGCATCCCCGCGCCGATCGCCTCGAACGTGTATCCGGCCAGCGGCCGGTCGCTGGTCGCCGGATAGAACTCCCGGACCGGATCCTGGTCGAGCACCAGCACGTGGTGCAAGCCGGTCCCCGAGACCCGCGGCACGCAGAACGCCGGCTTCTCCGTCGTCCGCATGAAGACGACCGGGCCGGAGCCCTGCATCCCCGCGATGATCGAGGCGTCGTCGTTCACGACGGCGCGGATCGTGTCCGGATTCTCGTCACCGTTGCCGGCGTTTGCCGAGTTCCAGGTGCGCCCCTCGAAGCGTCCGACGTAGGTCGCGGTCAGGACGTCCTGCTTGCAGTCGGTCGCGACCAGCGCCGGACCGGCGACGACGAACCGCGCGCGCGAAAGGCCCTCCCGCGCACCGGACATCACGAACGCGCCGTTCTTCTCGGGGTCATGATCCCTGATGTAGATTCGGTCGGAACGAGCCCCGCCGGCGGCGCCGCGATCGTCCCGGTCGCACCGACGGAATCGAAGAGCTGGTTCGCCGTCACGCGCACCCAGCGCGCCTGCACGTCGGCCGGCAGCGTCTTCTTCGCCGCGTCGATCGTGCCGACGTCCGAGAAGCCGCTGTCGGCGCCGGAGGTCGAGACCGCGAACGTCACGCTCGGCGCGGGACCCTGAGGATCGGCCGCCGCTCGCAGCGCGGCTTGGAACTCCGAGATCTTCGCCACGGCGGGCAGCTCGAAGGTGAACACGAACGGCGGCTTCGCGTCGCTCGGCAGCTCGACGCCGATCCCGTGCGCCGCGTTCCCGAGATTCCCGTCGTTCATCCGGTCGAGCGCGGGCGGCGAATAGCTCCGGAGCACCGTTCCGTTCGCCGTGCTGAGGATGTTCGGCTCCGGCGTGTCGGTCGGTACGACGACCGGCGTCCCTTCGCTCGACGGCGCAACGGTAGCGGCGGCCGGGAGCGGCGCGGTGCTCGCGGCGGCGGCCGGTGTTTCGGTGACCGCCCCCGTCGCCTCGGGCGCCGGGCTGGAGGCCGAGCCGCTCTGCCCGCCGCGTCCGGCGCAGGCCGCGACCGCGATCAGCAGCGCGCAGGCAGAGACGAAACCCGAATGGCGCATGGACGCCTCCTCAACGGTTCGAGCGATCCCGTCACGCGCTATTCGCGGCGAACGCGGTCGCCCTCCCGGCGGGGCGGCGATAATTCGGCGGCCGCAGGCCCGCACGGCGACACGGGTCCGAAAGCGGTCGAGGCTACGATGCCGCTGCGGTGCACCGCGCACACACCTCTCCGCTCAAGGAACGTACCATGCCGAACCAACACGCATGTGAGTGCGCAGTCTGTCGCCGCGCGCTCGCCGCCCCCGTCGACGAGATGATCTACTTGAAGACGGTCGTCCCGCTCGCGATCCCCGCCGCGCACCTCGACGCGAACGGCGTCGGCCCCGGTTCGCCGAAAGGCTTGTCCGAGGCGATGGCGCGCGCAATTGAAACCGAGCTGCCGTCCACGCCCGCGCCCGACGTGCCGTCCGTGCTCGGCGGCATCACCATTACCGCGACGCCGGGTGACCCGATCGCGCAAAAGCTGCTCACGGCGGTTCAAGCCGCCGCCGCGGAGCACGCTCAGGTGCTGCAGGACGAGGTCGTCCAACAGCAGCGCCAAGCCGCCTTCGAGCGGCTACCGGACACCTCGATCGCCAAAGCGCCCTCCGGGGCCGTCGCCCTGCGGCGGCTCGCGGAGCAAGTCCGCACGCGCTACAACCTCTTCGTCCCCGGCCAGTCGAGACGGGCCGAACCGCGCCGGGCGGAACGGCTGCAGTCGTTCGACACGCTGCGCATCATGTATCTCGAACGCCTCCGCAAGCGCGGCCTCGGACCTACGTTCAACCGCGCACCGTCCAACGAGGTCTGCGTCGTGCCGGGCGGGACCGTCTCGTTCTCGCACCAGGCGTTCGCGCAGCGCGAGCTCTCGCAAGAGGACATCTTCAGCGCCGAAGAGTCGCACGAGTCCTCGATCACGTCCGCGATCGCATCGACGCTCTCGGACGAGTACGCGAGCGAGCACAGCAAAGAGACGTCGTGGAAGATCTCACCGTCGTTCTCCGCGACGTTCAAGCCCGAGGACGTCCCGCTCGAGCTCACCGCCGAGCTCTCCGGCGAGTACGGCGCGAGCAGCAGCAACAGCGCCAGCATGAAGCAGTCGTCGGAGCGCACGCAGTCGATCACCCAGACCGCGGCCGCCAAGATGTCGTCTTCGTACAAGACCACCGTCACGGTCTCGCAGACGCAGAGCGACACCCTCACCAGCGCGGCGACCTTCGCCAATACGAGCGACGAGATCAAACGCTACCTGTTCTACACGATGCACAGCGTCAACGCGATGTCGCTGGAGCGCTACGGCGTCCGCATGGTATGGTCGCCGTGCATCGCGGATCCGGGCCGAGACATTCGCGACATCGAGCCGGGCGAAGCCGCGTTCCCCAAAGAGATCAAAGCGATCCGTGACAAGTGGAACGCGATGCAGCCGCCCGCGGAGCTGGGCTCGCCGCCCGCAAACCAAACGGTGTGCAGCAGCTGGAGCGGGCAGCAGACGGGCGGCCTGACCGGCAAGTCGTACGACGACCACGTCAGCATCGCGATTCCGTCAGGCTACGTGTACGGAAGCGCGTATATCGACAAGACCGACATACAGAACGATCCCGGCGTCAGCATCTCGGATCAGCCGGCGGCCGGCGCAACCGGCGTCGCGCCCTTCACCGTCCACCTCGGCCTCAGAGGCGGCGTCTTCGACAAGAACCGTGAGAAGGTCAACTACCACGTCTGCATCGTCGCCGTCCCCGGGCCCGAGCTGATGGGGCAGTGGAACACGACCGTGCAGACCTGGCGCGATCAGCAGGCCAAGAAAGAGATCGACGCGTTCCTCGCCACCAAGCAAGACGCGATCAAGAACCTCGACGCCACGGCGTGGCCCCCGTCCGAGCTGATGCGCCGGATCATCGCCGACTACTTCGGCGATCCGTCGGTCTACGCGTCGTGCGAGATGGTCGAGATGCTGGAGCGCGTCTTCGACTGGAAGAGCCTGAGCTGGTCGCTCAAATCGCCGTGGTGGAAACCGAACGCTCCGGTCGACGGTCTCCAGTCCCTCGCGACGACGTTCGAGAACGCGTCGTTCGCCGATTGTTATCTTCCGCTCGCGCCGGGCTACGAGGAAGAGGCGATCGCGTTCCTGGTGGCGGTCGGCGTGATCCCCTCGCAGCAGCCGCTGCTCGACGACATCCAGTACTACCTCGACGACATGCGGCAGAACGTCGAACCGCTGTTCCAGCGCACGTACGTCCCCGGACCGGCCGATCCGATCGAGATCGACGGCCCGTGCGACATCCTGCTCACCGAGCTCGGCGAGGACCCATGGCGGCACACGTACGAGTCTCAGCTCAAGTTCCAGGTGCTCGATCGCTGGGTCATCACGCTGCCGACGCCGGGCGTGCACTACGAAGAGATCGAATCGCTCTGCAAGGGCTCGCACGACGAGCACGGTCCGGCCGACGTCGAGCTCGACGTCGTCACCGAGCCGGCAGGGCTCGAGGTGCGGATCGGTGACGGCGACTTCGCGGCTGCTCCGCTCAAGGCGCAGGTCGCGGCCGGCACGCCGCAGACAATCGCGGCGGTCGATCCGCAGACGAAGGACGGGATCGTCTATGCGTTCACCGGATGGTCGACCGGCGAGACGTCGGCGAAGACGACGGTCGTTCCGAGCGCCGCCATGACGGTGACCGGGCATTTCCGGCCCGCCGCGTTCGCAGTCGACACGACGGTCTCCGGACCGGGCGGCTCGATCTCGGTGAGTCCCGCGACCGGCGTCGCCGGCTTCCCGCTCGGATCGTATGCGCCGGGGACGAGCGTGACGGTCACCGCGCACCCGCTCGACGGCTACGTGCTCGGCGCGATCCACCTCGTCGCGGACGGCAAGGACAGCACCGTCACGTCGCCCGACGTACCGCTGGTCGTCAACGGACCGGTCCAGGTGCAAGCGACGTTTGCACCGGCGAAGGAGCCCGCGGTGACGATCTCGACCGTCTCCGCGGCGAGTCCCGCCGATGCAGCCGGGATCTCGCAGTCGAAGCTGTTCTTCACGAACCGCACCGACGTGCCGGGCTTCGGCTTGCAAGTCACGGCCGTCTCGTTCAAGACGACCGCGGGCAGCGGGGACGTGACCCTGGTCGACAAGGTGCCGATCGACTTCGGCGACGTGCCCGCGAACGGACCGAGCGCCACGAAAGCGGTGTCGTACCGCATCCCGGACGGCGTCAAGGCCTTCGACATGATCGTCTCGGTCGCGTTCAAAGACCCGGGCGGCGCGACGGTCACGAGTCAGCTCACGACGTCGCAAACGCGTCCGTGACGATGCCACCGCTCGCCCCGTTCACGCGGGGCGAGCGGTAGTACCCGGGCTCAGATCACGTCAAACACCGAAAAGCCCACGGACTTCTCCACACCGTCCACCATGCTCGGCCGCGGCTCGAGCGTGTCAGCGGGCGCCGATCGCGAGCGGAAGCAGCGCGCGGAACGCGTGATCGTCGCGCAGCTGGCCGTAGACCGCGTCGAGCGGGAGCAGGATCGTCCAGGGCTCGTTGTGCTCGATCGCCGCGCGCAGCTCGCCGACCGCGTCGGCTCGCTCGCCCATACCGAGGTGCGCGTACCCGCGTAAATAGTGGTGCGACGTCTTGCGGTTGCTCGCACTCCGCTCGAGAAAGCGTCTCGCGGGACGCGCGTCGCCGGCGCGCGCGGCGGAGTACGCCGTCAGCGCCGCGTACGACTCGCGCGGCTCGACCGCGTCGAGCGTCGCGAGATGCTCCAGCGCTTCATCGTGACGTTCCATCGCCGCGAGCTCGTGGGCGAGGTTGTACCGCGCGAACGAGAAGTCCGCATCGAGCTCCAGCACCTCGGCGAGATGCCGGATGCCCCGCTCCGGCTCGCCCCGGCGCGCGTGCACGATTCCGAGCGTCGTCTGCAGCTCGAGCGCGTCCGGCCCGAAGCCGAGCGCGACGCGCAGGTGTTCCATCGCCGCCGGGAAGTCGCCGTTGATCATCGCGTGCCAGGCCGCGAAATGATGCGCGGTGCTGTACGTCGGGTCGATCGAGAGCGCGACGTCGAACGACTCCTTCGCCCGCCGCAGATCCTTGCGGGAGAACAGGTGCAGGTCGGCGAGCGTCGCGTGCAGCTCGGGGAGCGTCGGATCGATCTCCATCGCGCGCTCGACCGCGATCTGCGCCTCGTGGAACGCCTCGATCGGATCGCGGATGAGGTACTCGCCCATCAGCAGATGCACGTCCGCGATCCCGGCATACGCGCGCGCGAACGTCGGGTCGACCTCCAGCGCGCGGTCGAAGTACCGCGCCGCGCGCTGGAGCGCCGCCGCCGTGCGGTGCCGCCACAGATACCGCCCGCGGGCGACGAGCGCGAGGACGTCGAGGTTCTCGGTCCGCCGCGGCGGCGCCGACCGGGTGACGGTCTCGATCTCCGCCGCGACGGCCGCGATCGCCGCCGCGCGGTAGCGGAAGAACGAACGCTCCGAGAGGTGGATCTCGCCGGCGACGGCCTGCGAGCTCTCGCCCTCGACGTCCACCCGCCGCACGATCGTCCAGTAGACCGGCGGGTACCCCCGCAGAGCGCGCTCCGCGAGGAGCAGGACGGCGTCGCGCACCGACGGCGCCCCGGTCAGGCTGCAGAGCGCCCGCGCCAGCTCGTCGTCCTGGATCGCGCCCGGCGTCCGAAGCTTGCGCAGCAGCTGGCGGACCCTCCGATACCCCCACTCCATGCGAACCTCCTATTTTCTTAGTAACAACTAAGAATATAGCACATGAGGGCGTTCAGCGGGCGGTCCGGGGGCAGCAGTTCGGCAGTCGGGCGTCGCGGGTCGCGGCGGCTAGGCGTGCGCTCTGAGCAGGCTCGGGAAGCGCTTGTGGAGCTCTTTGAGCTTCGGCAGGTCGTTGTAGACGACGTACGGGTAGTCCGGATTGTTCTGGACGAAGTGCTGGTGGTAGGCTTCGGCGGCGTAGAACCCGGTGTAGCGCTCGAGCTTCGTGACGATCGGCGCCGAGTAGACGTGCTTCGCGGTCAAGTCGCGGATCGACGCTTCCGCAATGCGCTTCTGGTCGTCGTTCAGGTAGAAGATCGCCGAGCGGTACTGCCGCCCGTGGTCCGGGCCTTGGTAGTCGAGCTCGGTCGGGTCGTGCGCGACGGTGAAATAGACGTTCAGCAGCTCGCGGTACGAGATCTGCGCCGGGTCGTACGTGATCTCGACCGACTCGGCGTGGCCGGTCATCCCGGTGCTGACGACCTCGTAGTGCGCCGTCGCGGCGCTCCCGCCGGCGAACCCCGAGACGACGTTCGAGACGCCGCGGAGCTGCTCGAAGACCGCCTCCATCCCCCAGAAGCAGCCGCCCGCCAGCACGGCCTTCTCCTGCCGCGGCGCCGCCTGCGCCGGCGCGGCCCCAAGGGCCGCGGCCAGGACGGCGACGGCCAGCATTGCACTCTTCAGCGATCTCACGCTCATCACAACGCCCAGCGTATCACCGCGGTTTGCGGCGGGCTGCAAGCCGGCTTACATCCCCGGGGTCCGAGGCGGCAGAATCTCGTCCACCGCCAGGACGGCATCCGGGAACGTGTCCGGCGCGACGGTTCCGCCGCGTTCGACGGTCTGATGCTTCGTATAGCGCTGGCCTCGCGGCTTGCGATACACCTCGACTCGCTCGTGCACGAGATCGACGATCCAGTACTCGCGAACGCGACAGCGCGCGTACGCGCGGAGCTTCTTGCCGCGATCGAAAGCGAGCGTCGACTTCGGCACTTCGACGACGAGCAGAGCGTCGTCAGGCGTTGGATGAGCCGTCCAGTATTTGTCGTCCCCGACCACGCCGATGATGATGTCGGGCTGCGGCTCGGAGATCGGATCGAGCGTGATCGCACCCTGCGGGCTGATCCACGCCTGCTCTCCGACGCGGCGCTGAAAGAAGCGATCCAGGGCGCTCACGCTGGCCGCGTGTTCCGGGCTCATCGGCGGCATGGCGATGAGCTCACCGTCGAGCAGCTCGACGCGTTCTTCCGGCGCGAAGTAACCGGACTCGCCCATGCGGTGATACTCGGCCACCGTGATGGGCCGCAAATTCGGGCGCTTGTCGTCTTTTCTCGCTTGCATCTCACTCACACCATCATGGGGGACAGGTGTTGCCTCCACGTTGCCGGAGTTCGAATTCTTCGTTGCCGCGCGCCGTCGCCTCGTCGTCAGCCCTCCTTTCCGGACGAGTTCGTTCCGCTCACGCTGGCGGCGGCCTGCGCGATGTGCCCGTTCGCCGCGACGCGCCCGTTCGCCGCGACGCGCACGCGCGGCAGCACCTCGGGCTGGTGATCGCGCAGATACGCCACCAGCGCCTCGCGCGCGAAGCACCGCAGATCCCACAGCGATCCGGAGTCACGCGCGCTCACCAGCGCGCGGATCTGCACCGCGCGGTCCGTCGCGTCGGTCACCTGCACGTTCTGCACCTGCCCGTCCCAGAGCGGCGTGCGCGCGAGGATGCGCGGCAGCTCGGCGCGCAGCGCTTCGACGTCGACCGTGTAGTCCGCGAACAGGTACACCTCGCCGATCAGGTTTGCGGTTCGGCGCGTCCAGTTCTCGACGGGGTTGTTGATGAAATAGCTCAGCGGGACGACGAGCCGTCGCAAGTCCCACAGCCGCACGACGACGTACGTGCTGTGGATCTCCTCGACGTGCCCGAACTGTGACTGGATCACGACCACGTCGTCGATCCTGATCGGCTGTGTGAGCGCGAGCTGCACGCCCGCGACGAGGTTCTCGAACAGCGGCCGCGTCGCCAGGCCGACGACGATCCCCGCCAAGCCGGCGGACGCGAGCAGCGTCGTCCCGAGCGCGCGGATCGCCGGGAACGTCATCAGGATCATCCCCGCCGTCACGATGAGGACGATCGTGACCGCGACGCGGCTCAGGATGTTGACGCGCGTCCCGAGCTCGCGCGCGAGCAGATTGTCCTCGACGTCGAGCCGGTGGCGCGCGACCGCGACGTCCGCCCACAGCCGGATCAGCGCGATCGCGGTCCAGCCGACGCCCGCGATCGTGAGCAAGACGCTCGCGTGGACGATCGCGTTCGTCCACGCGGGCGGCAGATCGAGGAACTGCTCGGCGATCAGGATCGCGAGCAGCGGGATGACGTACGCGGCGGGCCGGGAGGTGCGGCGCGTGACCGCGCCCGCGAACCAGCTGTGCCGCCGCTCGGCCCACCGGGTGAGCAGCCAGTACGCGACGCGGTGCACGACGAGCCCGAGCGCGATCGCGATCAGCACCCACGCGGCCTCGGTGATCAAGTCCAGCTCGTTCCGGCTCAGCCAGACGGTGTGGTCCATCCGCGGTCTCCTACCCGCGCGCACCCGCTCCCAGCTTGGCTGAAGGAGACGTTAATGGAACTCGAACAGCAGCGGCTGTTCGGCGACCTCCGGCTTGGCGAGCTTCCCCCGCAACGGGGCAGCGGTCTCCAACGTCGGCCTTCCTTCGAGAACGGCCGCAACCTCGCGCGCGCGAGCGACGACACTGGGGGGCAGCCCGGCCATCCGCGCAACCTCGATCCCGAACGAGCGCGACGACGATCCGGGCAGCACGCGGTGCGAGAACACCGGCGCGCCGCCGCGCGTGCTCTCGACCGCGGTGATGTGGAAGTTCGCGACCAGCGTCCAGCGCTCCGAGAGCGAGACCAGCTCGTGGAAGTGCGTCGCGAACAGCACCATCGGCGCGCGCGACTCGCGCTCGAGCAGGTACTCGCAGATCGCCTGCGCGATTGCGAGCCCGTCGACCGTCCCCGTCCCGCGCCCGATCTCGTCGATCAGCAGCAAACTGCGGTCGGTGGCGCGGCGCAGAATGTTCGACGCCTCCGCCATCTCGATGTAGAACGTCGACTGCCCCGACGCCAAGTCATCGCCGGCGCCGATGCGCGTGAAGATGCGGTCGACGATCCCCAGCCGCGCCGCGCGCGCCGGGACGAACGAGCCGATCTGCGCGAGCACGACCAGCAGCGCGGTCTGCCGCAGGTACGTCGACTTCCCGCCCATGTTCGGCCCGGTCAGCAAGATGAACCGCGACCGGTCGACGCCGATCCCTAGATCGTTCGGCACGAACGAGGAGCCCAGCAGCGACTCCATCACCGGGTGCCGGCCGTCGGTGAACTCGACGACGCTCTCCGCGGCGAACGACGGCCGCACGTAGCCGCGCTCGCCAGCGACGTGCGCGAGCGAGCAGTACACGTCGAGCTCGGCGAGCGCGTCGGCGGTCGCGAGCAACTCGTCGACGCGCGCCGCGATCCGGTCGACGAGCTGCTCGTAGAGCGCGAGCTCCAGCCGCTGCTGGCGCGACTCCGCCGAAGCGATCGCGACGTCGAGCTCGCGCAGCTCGGGCGTGACGTAGCGCTCGCCGTTCGCCAGCGTCTGCTTGCGCGTGTAGTCCGGCGGGACGTTGCCGATCTGCGCCTTCGGCACCTCGATCGCGTAGCCGAACGCCGAGGCGTACTTCACCTTCAGCGACTTGATCCCCGAGCGCTCGCGCTCGCGCTCCTCGAGCGCCGCGATGCGCGAGCGCGCGTCGGTCCGCAGCGCCACGCACTCCGCCAATTCCGCGCTCGCCTCGCCGCGGATGACGCCGCCGTCGGCGATCGTCGCCGGCGGGTCGTCGACCAGCGTCGCGACGAGATCGGCGCGCACGCTCTCGAAGTCGCCGATCCGCTCCGCGATCGCGCGCAGCCCGCGCGGCAACGACTCCTCGCGCAGCGCGTCGAGGATCGGGTCGAGCAGCGCCAGCGTGCGGCGCAGCGAGCCGAGATCGCGCGGCAGCACGCGGCGGAACCGCACCTTCTGCGGGATCCGCTCCAGATCGAAGCACCCGTGCAGCACGTCCTGCAGCGCGAGCCGCCGCGCCGCGTCGCGCGCCAGCGCCTCGACGCAGTCCGCGCGCGCGCCGATCGCCGCGGCGTCGACGAGCGGCGCCAGGATCCAGCGCCCGAGCAGCCGCGCGCCCATCGCGGTCCGCGTGCGGTCGACCGTCGCGAACAGCGTCGCCTTGGGGTTCGCGCCGAGCGCCTTCGTGAGCTCGAGATGCTTGCGCGTGTTCGCGTCGAGCGCGAGGAACGTCGCCTGCCGGTAGAACTCCGGCTCGCGCAGCGCGGCCTCGCCGTTCTGCTGCAGGCTCACGCGGCGGACGAACGCGCCGAGCGCGTCGAGCGCGCGGTGCATCGCCGCGGACGCATCGCCGGAGAACCCCTCGACGGTCTCGCGCGCGCGCCCGGGGACCGCGGCGAGCACCGGCGTCGTGATCCGCGTCGTCGCGTCGCCGAGCGATGCGTCGAGCGCGGCGCGCACGTCGGCCGGGACGTCGGCGACCAGCTCGGCCGGATCGAGCCGCGCGATCTCCGCGAGCACCTCTTCCAGCGCGCTGTGGCCCTCGAACGCCGTCGCCAGAACGTGCCCCGTCGAGATGTCGGCGTGCGCGAGCGCGATCACTTCCTCGTACGCGGTGACGGCGGCGAGGTAGTTGTGCGAGGCGCGGTCGAGGATGTGCTCCTCGAGCAGCGTCCCGGGCGTGACGACGCGCACGACGTCGCGGCGCACGAGCTTGTTCGGGATCGGCGCCTCGAGCTGCTCGGCGAGCGCGACGACGCGCCGCTGCGCGACCAGCTTCGCGAGATAGCCGTCGAGCGCGTGGTGCGGGACGCCGGCCATCGCGACGCGCCGCCCGCCGCCGGCCTCCTTCGAGGTGAGGGCGATCGAAAGCGCGCGCGCGATCGTCTCGGCGTCGTCACCGTAGGCTTCGTAGAAATCGCCGACGCGCGAAAGCAGAATCGCCTCGGGATAACGGTGTTTCATCCCGAAGTACTGCTCGAGCATCGGCGACCACGCCGTGGTCGTCGTCATGCGACCCGTGACCGCATCCGCAGCCGCTTCCCGCCAGCGGCAGTGGTATCCCTGTGGACAAACCCGTGCATAACCGCACCTCCGTTTTCGCTTCTCGCCCTCCGCATCACGCGCGGCGGCGAGACGGCTAGTGCGGCAGGGCTTCCCGCTCGTCGGCGCGGAGGCAGCGCGCGTGCCTCGCCGCCTGATCGTCACGGTCGACGACTTCGGACTCTCGGTCCCGGTCAACGAGGCGATCGAGCGCGGCCACCGCGAGGGGATCGTCACCGCGGCAAGCCTGATGGTCGCCGAGCCCGCAGCCGCGGACGCGGTGGCGCGGGCGCGCGCGAACCCGGCGCTCGCGGTGGGGCTGCACGTCGTCGCGGTCGCCGGGCGCCCGGTGCTGCCGCCGGAACGCATCCCGGATCTGGTCGGCGCGGACGGCATGCTGTCGAGCGACCTCGCCCGCACCGGCGTGCGCTATTTCTTCGGCCGCGCGGTGCAGCGCCAGGTCGAAGCGGAGATCCGCGCGCAGTTCGAGGCGTTCGCACGCACGGGGCTCGCGTTCGACCACGTGAACGCGCAGTGCCATTACCATCTCCACCCGACGGTGCTGCGGCTGATCCTGCGCGTCGCGCGCGACTACGGCCGCCCGCCGATGCGAATCCCCGACGAGCCGCGCTCGCCGTGGCCGCACGCGCTCTTCTTCTCGCCGTTCCTGCGCGCGATGAAAGGACGGCTGCGCGCGAGCGGCGTCGCGCACAACGACCACGTCTTCGGCTTCAACGACACCGGCCGGATGACGGAAGAGCGCGTCCTCGGGTTCCTCGACGCGCTCCCGGAGGGTGCGACCGAGATGTACTTCCACGCGGCGACGCGGCGCTGGCCGGGGATCGCGCGCGATCTCGCATCGTACCGGCTCGAGGACGAGCTCGCCGCGCTGATCAGCCCGCGCGTCGCCGCCGCGCTGCGCGCGAGCGGTGCGTGCCCGATCGCGTTCCGCGACTTGCCGAATGCGCGCTGACGCGCTCGCTCGCGCACGCGCGGTCGCGGAGAAGCTCGCGCTCGGCGCCGCGCTCGCGAGCATCGGCTACGCCGCCTTCGCGCTGGCGCGCGTCCGCGCGTTCGAGCGAACGCTGCGCGAGCCGCCGCGCCCGTCGCGCCGCCCGCCGATCACCGTGCTCAAACCCGTCCGCGGACTCGAGCCGCAGCTCGAAGAGAACCTGCGGTCATTCTGCGCGCAAGACTACCCCGACTACCACGTCGTCCTCGGCGTGCGGCGCGCGAGCGATCCGGCGCTGCCGCTGCTGCGAAGGCTCGCCGCCGAGTTTCCCGACCGCACCGACGTTGTCGCCGGCGACGACGCCGCATCCGGCGAGCCGGGTGCGACGACCTTGCGCAACCCGAAGATCGCGAACCTCGCGCCGATGCTGGCGCGCGCGCGCGGCGAGATCCTCGTGATCGCCGACAGCGACATGCGGGTCGAACCGCACTACCTCGACGCGGTCGCCGAAGCGTTCGACGATCCGGCCATCGGTGCGGCGACGGCGATCTACCGCGGCGAACCGGACGATCGCGGGCTCGCATCGGCGCTCGGTGCGATGTGGATCACCGAGCAGTTCGCGCCCTCGGCGCTCGTCTCGGCCGCGCTGGAACCGCTCGCGCACACGTTCGGCGCGACGATGGCCGTCCGGCGCGAGGTTCTCGACGAGATCGGCGGCCTCGCCGCGCTCGGCGACCGACTCGCCGACGACCACGCGCTGGGCCGTCTCGTCGCCGAGCGCGGTCACCGCGTCGCGCTCGCGCGCTGCGTCGTCACGAACGTCGTCTCGGAATCCGGTCTCGTCGCACTCGTCCGCCACGAGCTGCGCTGGGCGCGCACGATCCGCACCGTTCGCCGCGGCGGCTACCTCGGAATCGTCCTCACGTATCCGCTGCCCCTCGCCGTCCTCCATCTCGCGCTCGCGCGACGGCGCGTGCGCGCGCTCCCCCTTGTCGCCGTCGCGGCGGCGCTACGCCTCGCACTCGGCGTCGCCGCTCGACGAACGTTCAACGGCAGACCGCCGGCCGCTCGCACGCCGTGCGCGCAAATGGCCGTCTCCGCAGCGCTTGCGCCGTTGCGCGACGTGCTCGGCATCGCCGTGTGGGCTCTCGGCCTGGGCGGAGGCAACGTGCGCTGGCGCGAGGACGCGCTCAGCGTCGACCCCCGCGGGGGAATACGATGAGGACCCCGTCGCACCGTGCGGCCGGGGTCCTCGTTGGTTCTAGCTCATTGGATTGCTCCGCCCTCATCGTACCTCGCGGCACCCGCCCGTAAACACGCTCGCCCGCCCCCCGGCCGGACGTGCGCGCGCACCCGCTACAGATTGACCTGGTAGTAGAGCTCCACCGTGCGCGGCACGTTGTTCGGGTACAGCAGGTAGGCCTGATTACCGCGGACCGCGGTGTAGTTGTAGACGCCGAGGAACTGGGTGTTCGAGGAATAGCCGGAGTACGGCGCGGCGATCCCCGTGGCGACCGGCTGGTACCGCCCGTTCAAGACCGGCTCCGCGTAGAGCTGATTGAACAGGTTGAACACGAGCAGCCCCACCGTCCCCGCGCGCGGATTGCGCGGCGAGGTGTACTCGACCGTGAGCTGCACCGGGGTGAAGCGCGCGGCCGAGAGGACGCCGCCGGCGGACGCGGACTCCGGCGTGCCGCGCGTCGCGTCGACGTTCGGCCGGAACACCGAGCCCGGGTTGCGCGGATCGACGTACTGCGTCGCGGCGGGTGAGCCGCCGAGCTGCGCCGGCGCGGTGACGTTCGTGTTCGGGACGTTGAACGGCGTGCCGTTCACGGTCGTCGCGGTGATGAGCCCCGAGCCGTACGGATAGCCGTGGTTGTAGTAGACGACCGGGTTGATCCGCCATCCGGTGCGCGTGCGCTCTTGCAGCGCGAGCGCGCCGACGAACGGCGAGAGGTACCCGACGCGGTAGAGGTTCCCGAGCGCGAGCGACTCGGGCGGGATCGACGGGAAGAAGTTCTCGCTGGCCGTGGTCGGAACGACGTTCGAGAAGACGTTCTGGTACGTCAGCGAGAGCGAGCCCGAGATCCCGTACGCCGCTTCCTTGGTGAGCAGGAACTCGACCCCGCTGGCCTGCGTCTTACCGAGGTTCGTGTTGATGCTCGGCCCGAAGACCGGAAGACCGTTGACGTCGAACACCGGGACGCCGTTCTGCACGAGCTGCTGCGCGGTCGTCGCGACCTCGTTGCTCGTCTTGTAGTAGAACGGCGTGAGCTTCACCCCGATCTGGCGCGGGAACAGATGCGAGTACGAGAAGTCGTAGTTGTTGAACGTTACCGGCTTGAGCGGCGTGACCGGGACGCCGCTCACGACGGTGCTGTTCTCCCAGTACAGCTGGTCGGCGTAGCTCGCGCACGGCGCGTTCTTGAACGCGGGGTTGATGAGCACGGCGGCGCTGCAGAACATCGCCGTCGTCCCGGACAGCGGATCGCGCGACGGGATGCCGTTGAACGCGTTGTAGTTGGAGCGGATCGTCGCGTTCTCGACGTCTGCCATCGGCGGGAACTGCACCGAGCGCCCGTAGCTGAAGCGGAGCGCGTCGTTGCGCGTCGCCTGGAACGCGATCGCGGCGCGCGGCTGCAGGACGCGCGGCGTCTTCGTGTCCTTGTCGTAGTCGAACCGGTAGTTCGTCGGCATCCCGCTCGCGTCGAGCGTGTACGCGGTCGGCAGGCAGCGGTAGATCGTGCAGTCGCCGTAGCGCCAGTTCACCGCGTCGAGCCGCAGGCCGAGATCGAGCTTGAGCCGGTCGCTCGGGGAGTAGGTGTCCTTGATGTAGAGCGCCCAGTCTTGCCGCGTCGCGCTCGTCTGGTCGTTCCCGGTCGGGAGCTGGACCGCGAGCGGACATGCCGGCGTGTTGACCGCCGCCGGAGCGCACGACGGCGCGCCGGCGACCCGGTACGGCGTCATGTACTTCGTGATGTAACCGCACAGACCGGCGTACGCGGCCGGGCACGACTGCGGCGTGAAGAAGTCGGCCGCCTCGAGCGAGTTCCCGGCGCCGGCGAAGTCGAACATCGCGAACGTCGACGACGTCAAGCTGAACACCGGAAGCAGAAAGTCGTACTTCCCACCGAACCCGAGCAGGTTCTTCGCGCCGAGCTGCTTCGTGCCGTCGAGCGCGAAGCCGGTGCGCTGGCCGCCCTGCAGCGCGACCTCGTCGCCGAGCGGGAACGTCAGCGTCCCGTTGTACGGCTTGTCGAAGACCTCGACGTTGTTGACGCGGTAGAACTTCGCGGTCAGGAACGTCGTCGGGTCGAGGCTGTCCGAGTACTGCAGCTTGATCGTCTCGTTCGGCTGCGTCCCGTTGACCGCGTTCCGGCCGCTCCCGTCCGAGCCGATCCGGTCGGTCAGCGAGCGCTGCCCCTGGGTGAACGGCATGACGGCCTGGAGCTGCGCGGGCGTGAGCCCGAAGATCCCTGCCTGCGTGAGCGTCAGCGGATCGTCGTCCTTGTACGGGAGGGTTCCGTTCACGATCCCGTTCCCCAGGTGGACGTTGAACTCGGTGTTCTGGTAGAAGAACTGGAGCGACTGGCCGTTGTCCCGCCCGAACTTGTAGACGAAGTTGTTCACAACGTCGTTCGCGTACTGGTACGAGCGCCCGCCGAAGACCGCGCCGATCGGGAGCGGGTCGACCCCGCTCGCGCCGTAGTGATACGCGTCGCGCTGGAAATACAGCGAGGCGTAGTCGGAGAAGCGCCCGTTCGGGGTCGCCCAGCCGTACTCGCCGCGCAGCTCGTGGCCGAAGCGGCCGAAGTACGTCGCACCTTCGAGCTGGCCGAACGCCGGCGTCGTCCCGCGCTTCGCGATCACGTTGATCGCGCCGGTCCCCGCGTTCCCGATCGAGGCGTCGCCGGCGCCCGGCTGCACCTGGAAGTTGCCCGCGCCGTTGAGGATCAGCGAGTTGACGAACTGGTGAGTGAAGGCGTCGGTGTAGTCGATCCCCTCGAACTGGAAGCCTTCCTCATACTCGCGGCCGCCGCGCAACACCGGGTAGCCCGTCACGTCGAAGGACGCGCCCGGGATCGCCGCGAGCAAGTTCGTCTCGTTGTTGCCGCCCGATTTCCCGAGCGTCGTGTTGATCTGCTGCGTGTTGACGTTGTACTGGTCGGTCGTCTGTGTGGGCTGGAACGCGCCGCCGGTGATCCGCGCTCGCGTTCGGCCGATGGGGGGTAGCGCCGACGGGTTGAGCGCCGTCGTCGCGTTGGCGATACTGCCTTGCACGACGGTGACTCCCTGCAGCACGAAGTCGGCGTAGCCGGTTCGGCTGAAGGTGAGCGAGTACGTGTCCGGCGTGACGCCGTTGATGGTGAAGAAGCCGCTCTGGTCGGTCGTCGCAGTGTAGCGGCCGGAAGGAGCCGTGGCGGTGACCTGCACGCCGGCCAGTTTCGTATTTCCCTGGCTGGACGTGACGGTGCCTTGGATCGTTCCGGTGACTATCTGCGCGAGCGCCGGCGGCACGGAGCATAGCACGAACGCGGCGATCAGCGCGAGCGCGAAGACGCTGCGCGACGCGGGTTTGGTGCAGTGCGCGAGCTCGTTGAACAAACGCGCTACCTCTCTCGTGTCGGAGATGAGAATGCGCGCACGCGCGAGGCGTGCGCGCATTCTCATCTACCGCGCGCGAAGGGTGCGAACCCGGCGATCTTGTGCCGGATCGCTGCCGTTCGCGAACGCTGCCAAATCTCTGCCAGCACGCGACTGTCAGAGAAGTGTCAGCGGATGGCCTGACCGATCATGATGCGGTGCCCGTCCGGAGTCCTCAGCGGAAACTCCCGCATGCCCCACGGCTTATCCGCGACGCCGCTCAGCGCCGCACCGGCGCGCTGCGCCTGCGCGTAGTACGCATCCACGTCGTCGACCCGCAGATACGCGAAGTAGCTGTGATCGCCGAGCGCGCTCGCCGGCAGGCTACCGGGGCACTCGCCGAGCATGATCATGCAGGCGTCCTTCTCGAGGAAGATCCAGCCGGGCGGTTCCGCGACGATCTGGAAACCGAGGACGTCGGCGTAGAACCGCGCCGACGCCTTCACGTCGTGCACGGCGAGCACGTAGTCGTTCTGCAGGATCGTCGGCATACGCGCTACACCGCGAGCAGGTCGATGAGCGGCGCCGCGACCGGTTCGGCGGCGCCGTCGTACGACGCGGCGCGGCCGACGCACGTGCCGCGCACGCCCCACACCGATGCGGACTCGACGACGACGTCGGCCCACGGGCGGGCGGTGTCCGGGACCGCTTCGACCATCGGGAAGTTCACCGTGACGTTGTCGATCGTCTTGGCGCTGAGCTTCGTGGCGTCTTTGCGCGAGACGCCGTGGACCAGCGCGCGCACCGTCGTGCCGACCTTCCGGTCGTGATACGCGCGCACGGCGGCATCCTGCACCTCGACCAGCCGCCGGAAGCGCTCCTGCGCGACCCCGCGCGGCACCGCGTTCTTTTCGTGCCACACCGCCGCCGGCGTGCCGCGCCGCGGCGAGTACACGAACATGTAGGCGTTCGCGAAGACCCCGGTCGCGCAGACGTCGAGGGTTCGCTGAAAATCTTCCTCGGTCTCGCCCGGGAAGCCGACGAGCAGATCGGTGGTGATCGCCCAGCTCGGGTTGTGCGCCTTGAACCCTTCGACGCGCTCGATGAACTGCTCGATCGTGTACTTGCGGTTCATCTTCCGCAGCATCGGGTTCGAGCCCGACTGCAGCGCGAGGTGGAACCGGGGGTTCATCTTCGGCAGCGTCGCGCAGACGCGCGCGAGCTTCTCGTTCAGATCCTTCGGGTGCGAGCTGATGAACGTGACCCGCTCGACCGATTCGATCGCGCAGACCGCTTCGAGCAGGTCGGCGAAGTCCGCGCCGGTCGCCGGCTCCTTGTACGCGTTCACCGTCTGGCCGACCAGCATGACTTCGCGCGCGCCGGCTTCGGTTTTCGCGCGCACCTCGTCGAGGATCTCGCCGACCGGGCGGTGGTCGAAGCGGCCGCGCACGTGCGGGACGATGCAGAACGTGCAGTAGTACGAGCACCCGCGCTGCACGTTGACGAACGCGCGAAGGAAGTCGTACGGCCCGGCGATCCCGACGCCTTCGCCGCCGAGCATCGTCTCGATCTCGCGGTCGACGGTCAGCTCGTCGTCGGGGTACTCCGCGCGCCACCCCGCGAGCGCGTCGCCGAGCGCGCCGAGCTCGCGCGTCCCGTACACGCCGTCGACGTGCGGAACGAGCTTCTGCATCCGGTCCTTGTCCTGCTCGGCCAGACACCCGGTGACGACGACCTTCACCGACGGATCGGCGTCCTTGACCGCCTTCCAGTGCGCGATGCGCCCGTACGCGCGCCGCTCCGCGTTGTCGCGCACCGTGCACGTGTTGAGCACGAGCACCGAGGCGTCTTCCGGCCGCTGCGCGAGCGTGAAGCCCGCCGAGAGCGCGCGCCGCCGGATGTCCTGCGAGTCCGCCTCGTTCATCTGGCAGCCGTGCGTCTCGATGTAGATCTGCGCCATCAGCGGCTTCCCGACGAGATGGTCGTGAGCAGGTCGAGCGGGAGGTAGAGCCGCGGGCCGATCATGGTGGGTGCTTCGGCGTACTCGACGTTTTTGCCGTCGAGGCGGTAGGTCGTGACGCCGAGCCGCCCGACGAGCTCGTGGCCGCCGTACCGGATGACGACTTTCTCGCCGGCGAGGCGGATCGCGCTGCGCGGCACGTAGTCCTCGGCCGGCGCGACCACGCTCGGCCGCGGCGGCTGGATCTCCGACTGGATCACCACGTCGGTCCGCGTCTGCGGCCACACGGTAACCACCCGCGTGATCCGCCCGCGCGCCGTTCGGACCTCCAACTCGTGCGTGCCGGCTGGGACCGGGTAGGTTCCGTCCTTCCCCGGCGTCGCCACGACGCCGTCGACGTATGCGGCGTCGGGCTGCAACCCGTGGATCGCGATCGAGCCGGGCGGCCGGAAGCCCGTGCTCCGTGCCGGGTCGAGCTTCGTCGAGCTGAGCGTCGTCTGGCTCGCGAGCACGCTGACGTCGAGCTGCACCGGGTTCCAGCCGGTCTTCGTCAGACTGACGGTGTGGCGGCCGGTGCCGAGGCCGCCGAGGACCAGCGGGCTTCGCCCCGCGTAGGTACCGTCGATCCAGACGTCCGCCCCGCTCGGGAGGGTAGTGACGTAGAGCGAGCCGGTCGGAGCGGCGGCGAGGCAGACGAGGCACCCGACGACCGCCGCGAGGCGACGGAGCATATCGATGGAACCTTGGGCGGTCATGTCCGAAGCCCTCGCACCCTCCCTGCGCGTCCGCCCGGCGACCGTCGCGGTCGTCGGCCGGCCCAACGTCGGGAAGAGCGCGCTGTTCAACCGGCTCCTCGGGCAGCGGCTCGCGATCGTCGAGGACACCCCGGGCGTCACCCGCGACCGCCTCTACGCGCTCGCGGAGTGGAACGGCCGCACGTTCACGCTGGTCGATACCGGCGGGATCGAGACCGACCCCGATCCCGAGGACTTCATCGCGCAGGGGACGCGCGCGCAGGCCGAATCGGCCGCGCGCGACGCCGACGTGATCGTCTTCGTCGTCGACGCGCAGGACGGGCTCACGCCGGTCGACCAGGACGTCGCGCAGATCCTCCGCCGCAACCGCCGCCCGGTGATCCTCGTCGCGAACAAGACCGAGTCGCCCAGAGCGGAGGCCTCGATCCACGCGGAGTTCGGCGGGCTCGGCTTCGGCGAGCCGTACGGCGTCTCGGCGTTGCACGGCGAAGGGACCGGCGATCTGCTCGACGCGATCGTCGCGAAGCTCCCGCCCGAGGACGCCGCCGATCCCGGCGAAGCGGAGCTGTCGCTCGCGCTGATCGGGCGCCCCAACGTCGGAAAATCCTCGCTGCTGAACGCGCTGCTGAACGAAGAGCGCGCGATCGTCTCCGACGTCCCCGGCACGACGCGCGACGCGATCGACACGCTGTTCACCTGGAGCGGCCGCACGTTCCGCCTCATCGACACCGCCGGCGTGCGCAAGAAACCCGGTCAGCACGGCTCGATCGAATACTACTCGTCGCTGCGCTCGCTCAAGGCTATCGCGCGCTGCGACGTCGCGATCCTGCTGATCGACGCGCTGACCGGCCCGACCGCGCAGGACCGACGCCTCGCCGGGATCGCGCTCGAGGAGCGCAAAGCGCTCGTGATCGTCGGGAACAAGTACGATCTGGTGCGCGAGCTCGGCGAATACTCGCAGAACGAGCTCGCGAACGAGATCCACGCGCAGCTCCCGTTCGCCTCGTTCGCGCCGGTGACGTTCCTCTCGGCGCTGACCAAACGGCGGCTGCAGAGCCTGATGCCGATCGTCGACCGCGTCGCGGAGAACCTCGACCGGCACGTCCCGACCGCGAAGCTGAACGCGGTGGTCCGCGACGCGGTGCTCGCGCACCCGCCGCCGATCCAGTCGGGGAAACCGCTCAAGATGCTGTACGTCTCGCAGCCGCAGACGCACCCGCCGCTGTTCGTCTTCCATGTGAACGACCCCGAGCTCGTCCCGGCGTCGTACCGGCGGTTCCTCGAGAACACGCTGCGCGCGGAGTTCGACTTCGAGGGCGTCCCGCTCACGTTCGAGTTCCGCTCGCGCCGCGACCAGGGCGAGCACGGCGAGCGCTACGAAGAGGCGCGCGGATGAACATCGCAGTGCCGGTCGCCGTCGTCGTGGTCGCGTTCTTCGTCGGCGCGATCCCGTTCGGCGTGCTCGTCTCGCGCGCGTTCTACGGGACCGACATCCGCCGCTCGGGGAGCGGGAACATCGGCGCCGCGAACGCGCTGCGCACGCTCGGCAAGCGCGGCGCGTTCGCGGTCCTCGCGCTCGACGCGCTCAAAGGACTCGCGCCGGTCCTCGCCGCGAAGGCGCTCGGCGGAACGACGCTCGGCGTGCTGGCCGCGCTGGCCGCGGTGGTCGGACACTGCTGGTCGCCGTTCTTGGGCTTCAAGGGCGGCAAGGGGGTGGCGACCCTCTTGGGTGCCGCGATCGCGCTGTGGTGGCCGTCGGGGCTGGCGTTCGGGCTGGTATGGATCGCGGCGGTGATCGTTTGCGGCTACGCCTCGGTCGGCTCGATGCTCGCGGCGCTGGCGCTCGCGCCGGTGCTGTGGTTCGGCGTCGGGCGCATCGGGTTCGTGTACGGACTGGTCTCGGCGCTGATCATCATCTATCGCCATCGCGAGAACCTCGAGCGCTTGCGGCGCGGGACGGAAAACCGGCTCAGTCTGCTGAAAGCGCCCCGCCAGTCATGATCTCATCCAACGATTTCAGAAACGGCGTCACGATCGTCATCGACGGGCAGCTTTGGACCGTCATCGAGTTCCTGCACGTCAAACCAGGCAAAGGCTCGGCCTTCGTGCGGACGCGTCTGAAGAACGTGAAGTCGGGCGCGACCGTCGAGCGCACGTTCCGCGCCGGCGAGAAGCTGGAGCGCGCGACCGTCGACAACCGCGACATGCAGATGCTCTACAACGACGCCGACGGCTACCACTTCATGGACAACGAGACGTACGAGAACTTCACGCTGCAGCGCGAGATCATCGGCGATCCGGCGGACTTCCTGAAAGACGGGATGCGGATCGCGGTGCAGTTCCACGACGGCCAGCCGATCGGCGCGGACCTCCCTGCGCACGTCGAGCTGAAGGTCGAAGAGACGGACCCGGGGTTCAAGGGCGACACCGCGACCGGCGCGACGAAGCCGGCGAAGCTCGAGACCGGCGCGACGGTCAACGTCCCGCTGTTCGTCAACCCGGGCGACGTCATCCGCATCGACACGCGCGACCGCCGCTACATCGGGCGCGTCCAGAGCTGATCCGACGGCGCACCTGAGGTGACGCCGCTCGACGCGCTCGCGATCTTCGCGGTCGGCACGCTCGCGAGCATCTTCGGCTCGCTGGTCGGGCTCGGCGGCGGGTTCGTGATCATACCGGTGCTGCGCGTCTTCTTCGGCGTGCCGCCGGCGCAGGCCGCGGGGACCTCGCTGGTGATGGTCGTCGCGAACACCGCCGCGGCGACCGTCGGGTACGTGCGCAACCGCGTCGTCGACATGGAGCTCGCGCTGCCGATCTCGCTCGGCGCGGTGCCGGGCAGCATCGCGGGCGTCTTCGCGGTGAAGCGCTTCTCGCCGACCGGCTTCGACATCGCGTACGGGACGCTGCTGATCGTGCTGGCGATCCTCGTGATCCGGCGCCGTTCGGTCGAGTCGCGCTCGCCGGCGGAGCGCTCGTTCGCGCACGACCCGCGCGTCGGCGTGCTGGCGGGGCTCGGCGTCGGCTTCTTCTCCTCGCTGTTCGGGATCGGCGGCGGCGTGGTGATGATTCCGCTGCTGCTGATCGCCGCGCGGATGCCGCCGCACATCGTGACGGCGACGAGCGCGTTCGTCATCACGCTGACCGCGCCGGTCGGCGTGATCACGCACGCGCTCGGCCACGACGTCGACTGGGTCTTCACGGCGCCGCTCGTCCTCGGCGGGATCGTCGGCGGCAGCGTCGGCCCGATCATCGCGAAGCGCATCTCCTCGCCGGCGCTCGTCACGCTGCTGGCCGTCGCGTTGATCTGCGCGGCGATCGGCTTGGCACTGCGGCACGTCCTCTGAACGAGACGAGCACCGTGCCTCACGACACGGTGCTCGTTCGATGGTGATCAGAGTCGAGACCTGACGGGCGTCAGTCTATCACACCACCTGCAAGGCGGCAAGCCGCCTGCGCTGGACCGGACGGGAATCGAACCCGTGCCTATCAGGTCTCGACTCTGATAGGCCGAACCATCGGCCGGCCCGGCACCGTACTCATCACGCGTATGATGAGCGCGACTAGGGCAGGCCGACGGCTTTTCGGCCGTGGTATCGTGAACACATGAGCACACGGACCGAGTTTTTGGCGGCCGGGGCCGGGGTTGCGCTGGCGGTCGGGGCGATCGCGCCCGCGAGCGCCGCTGCATCCGTGATTCTGGACGAGGCGGCGTTCAAGGCGCGGATCTCGAGCCGGGCGCAGCACCGGCAGGCGATCGGGGCGGCGCGCGTCAACGACGCGGCGGCGCTGCAATTCGCGGTCAACACGCTGAACGGGTTCCAGAACGGCTGGAACGAGCCGCCGTCGAACGTGCAGATCGCCGTGGTGCTGTTCGGCTCGGCGGTCGTGCTCGGACTCGACGACGTCGCATGGCGAGAACACCGCATCGCGGAGCTCGTCCGCAAGTTCCAAGGCGACTGGCTTACGCCCGAGGCCTCGCAGGGCAATCCGTGGTCGCACACCACCGCGAACGCCGGACCGCGCGGTGACCGTTCGATCCCCGCGCTGCTGGCGCGCGGCGTGAAGATCGTCCTCTGCAACACCGCGCTCGGCGAGATGGCGAACCGGATCGTCGCGGCCGGTTACGGCGGCGGTATCACCGACCCGTTCGCGATCCAAGCGCACCTGCGCGAACGTTCTCTCCCCGGTACCGAGATCGTCCCCGCGGGGATCAGCTCCGTCGCCGTCCTCCAGGAGAACGGCTACACCTACTTCAGCGCGGCGCTCTAACGAGTTCTAGCCGCGGGCGACACTGGAAGCGCCGCGCGCAAGAGATAACGGCACTCGCTCTCTCGCCTTACGCCCCCCGGGATCGGAACACTCCGTGCTGGCGTGTTATAAGCGGTCGACAGCGTGGGCAAGCTGATCCATGTACACGGCCTCTATCTTGCAGCTATTGGCGATCGACTTTAACACGTTATACGTGCGCGGATAGCCGCTACGAAAACGCTTCGCGAGCGAATCGTAATAACGTCGGTCGTTGCGCTCAAGCTCGCCGCCGTCGAGCGGTGCGCGCGTCGTCGGACCTCGGCGGTTTCTTGTTCCCATCTCGAAGCCGATTTCGACCTCTTTGCTTCGCAAACGCTCGAGCACGTCACGAATCGGCTTTGGTGGCCAGTCTCCATTTGGCTCGGCTTTACTAGCGGAGAGTATCACACCGATCTGCTGGTCAACGATATCAACGCGCCGGACCGTAACGGCCCGCGCGCGCGCGGCGTCGACCCATCGATTCAATTTTTCCGAATCAATAGCGCCGTCGACTTCAGTGCCGGGAACTGTCGACCACTTGTCGAGCAGCATGAAGCTCTGTTCGGCAACAGCCGCACGCCGTGTCACTTCATCTTCACTCACCGTTTCCTCGTCCTCGCCGTCGGCGCGGTAGACCGTTGACACGACGTCGACGAAGAAGTCCGCGTGCTCCGCGAGGCCCCTCTCCAGCAGCGACGCATCCCGCCCGGTTGATTGAAATAAGCCGAAGTAGGCCCACTCAAGCTTGACCAACTCACTGGCATCGACGGACGGAGTGGCGATAAGATGGTCCATAATTAGACCGCAGTAGTACCCGATCATGGTCGAATTGTGGTCCACCGGCCGCTCGCGAAGTGCTTTCGATGCATCCCAAAGCGCGCGAAGCAGTAACATGGGCTCAAAGGCAGCCGGCCGGGTCTGACCGATCAATGAGACCGCGTCAAGCGCCGCATCTACCTTGAGCTTCGCTTCGACGGCCGTGACAATCTCGGGGCCGGCAGAGTGAATGAACCAAAGCCACGGCGTGTCGCGCCAGTATGTTTGCTGAATCTCGGTATCCGTTTCGCGCATGAGCGCAAAGGTATCGTGATTTTGCGGCATCCCCTGGAGAATCGCGACCAACATGGCCGACGGCCAATCCTCAGCGATTGCCGCGCGGAGCAGGCTCGCAGCCCACGCCGTACCATATTTCGGCAGACCCGCTTGCACAAGGCCGCGCACAAATTCATGGACACGCAAGTCGGTAAATCGCGCGGCGCGCGCAAATAGCGCCTCGCGCATTGCCGGTTCGATATCGACCGCAACAAGCGCCATCCCGAGCTGCACCGGGTTCTCGCACTTGGCCGCCATCGCGATGATTACGTCGAGATCGCCGCTTTCAAGCAACGCGCGCGCAACACGCTGACGATAGGCGTTGCGGTCGGCTTCCATTATCAGAAGGTCATGGCCTGGCGTCGGATCCGGCAACTGCGGATGGCTGTCAAACACCCAGCAGTCCCGCTCAACGATATCCGCCGGAGCCAGTTCGTCGAACGCGGTTTGAAGCGGAGTAAGAACCGATTCCGGCATAGCCCAAAACGCTTGCGCGAATTCGCGATGCCGATGTAGTACTGTGCGAGCGACCCTGCGCGCACGAAGGCGGTCAGCCGGGTTGTCGATCGCCCGTACAGCAACGAGAAAGGCGTCGGTCGCCCGAAGCTGCCGAGTCTCATCAAGGCCGCTTAGATGGTCTAAGAGTTCCTCCCATCGCACAAGGTCGCCGCCGATATCCTCGAGTAGCCACTCGAAAATGACGGACACGTCCTTTCGCTTCGCGACCGGCGGCAGCGCGTTCGGCTCAGGCTCGGCGGGCTTGCGCCAGACCGGTTTCGGTGAATCCGAGGCGGCGTCGCCGCCAACCTTTGGGATCAGCGCAATGAAGAGGTCCAACGCGATGTCGCGATGGTGTTTACGCAACAACTCCAGCGCATCGAGCCGCTCGTCGAGCGAGGCATACGTCTGGGGGTACCATAGCAAGAAGATCTGCAACAGAGTGCGGGCCGGTCCATTGGCGTTATGTCGCTCCTTCGGATCCTTCTCGGCGAGCGCGCCGAGCGCGGCGACGCAATCCGGTAGATATTCTGGAAGCCACGCGAGCCGGGCAATCGCGGACGTCAGGTTGGCAGTGTAGTCGCGAGCAAAAAAACCGTGTCCATCCGATTGCATGAGAACCGCTATCGGCGCGTCCTCACGCTTCACCGACTGTTCTACCGCTGAGAGGAACTCGTTCGGTGCTGCTTCGGCGAGGAGCGCCAGTTCGTCACGCAAGGACCACCACCGCGCGGCATCCGCGTCCTCGAGTAATCGGCGCACGAAATCCCGGATGCGATCGTCGAGGAATTGCACCTGAGTAGCGCGCTCGGGATACGCGGCCATGACATTGAGCGCCTCCAGCTGTCCGCGCCGAAGTTCGGGCGATGCAGCTTTCGGCCGGTCGCCAAGCATCACGACCCGTGCCCGGTCGGCCGCGTAGAACCGCGGGTCAACGTGGCGGAGCACGCTCTCGGCGGTCTCGAAGAAGGCTGTCACGTCGGCTTCTGTCACACTCGGCGCGATGAGCTGCCAAAGATCCTGCGGTGACACTACGCTTACTTTCGAGATAGACCGCCGCAACGGTGCATCGACGGAACCCATCAGTTCCGAGAATTCCCGGTCGAGGTCGCGGAACGGACGACGGGCAAAGGCTGCAACGACATCTTGGTCGGACGGTGCCGTCTCGTCCCAAGCGCCTGCAAAAAAGGCGCTGATCAACGCGGTGCGCGACGTGGCCGACACCCAATGCGGCACTGACGCGCTGGAACGCGAAAGCAGGCGTCGTAGCGTCGGAAGGCTACCACCAGCACGTCGGGCAAGCGCGCGTGCTTCGTCGCCCTTCTGTCCCATACTGACCTCCAGCGCGTCGGCCAGATCGACGCGTCGGACTGCACTGAGAACAACACCGCCGTGCAGTTGCGCGTCGGGTCCATGCACGGCATAAACATGGTGTCCGGAATGCGCGATGCTCTCCGCGAATCCCGGACTGTCGGCGCTCATCACGATGATCTGCGGCTTCATCGCGACGGCGATCTCGCGCGCAGCGCTCTCCGTGTCGGCAATGAGTGTGTGAGTCCGATATGTATCGCGCAACGCTGCGGGCAGCTGATTGATCACAGCCGCAAGAAACGCAATCGCCTCGTCGCGTTCGGCGGCTTGCACGTTTAGTACCGACGCTGCGCCTTTCAGCCATCCAAGCACGGCCGCGATCTCTTCGTCGCGACTCGCTAAAATGACGGCTTCCGTCAACGGCGGCGCAGTCGTAAGCGCCCACCGCAGCCAACCCTCGTCAATCGACGAAACGTTGGCAAGCGAACGTCGTCCGAGCTGAACGGCCAACCATTGCGCGACCTGCGGGTGCATCCCCAGCCACGCGACAAGGTCGTGCACGTCGAGTACGTGGACGTCCTTGAAGACGCCGTCTTTGCGATGCGCTGCCGCCCACTCTTCTTTGCCAGGCCACCCGCGCAATGTGACGGCGACGTACGTTGTGGTTGCTCTCTCTTCGGCAGTCCCCTCCATCTTGCGTTTGTTGTAATCCGCTTCGGCCTTCGCTTTTGGACCGGCCTTGACCGAGAGTTCCCAGCACGAAATTCCTGACGGAACAAAGTCGGCCTTAACGGGGGACACACATGTTCCGTCCCATCCCGCTTCACGTACCCCGCTATCCGAGGGAAAGCGGAGCGCCGCAGCCGCTCCCACGGATGCGCGGATCAGCATCGCGATGAGCGTCGGTAGCATCGCTGGCGCGTCGTAACGCTTTGCCCAATCGCTGAGATCGTCGGATTGGATCAAGGGGATCGCGCGACCGCCGGCAAGGTTGGCGAAGTGGCCCGACGTGTCAGCGAGCATGACACCGCTGCTGTTGAACTGAACGCCACCCGCGACGAGCGCAGCCTCCAATGCTTCGAGGGTGCTTGCGATTGGCACCCGCGCGGAGCGTTCAAAGTCCGCAACGGTTGACACCGCCGTCTGTGCGCGTTCTGCCAAATCACGCTGGCTCCAGGCTAAAAGCAAGCGTGCCATTTTGCACGCGTCGGGCGTTAGGCTCATGTTCTCATATTAAAAATATGACGTCATATCAACAATTCTCTTGATGTTAAGTTCTCGTAAGGCCTACTAGGGCGAACCACCGCCTTACGGGGCCTGCCGGGGCATTCGGGTTACGATCTGTTATAAGGGCCATTTAGTAACTTAAGCGAGCGTCTTACAGTCAATGACCTCAGGGCAACCAAGGCAGGACGGCAATGATAAAAAGGCTGCCGGGTCGCTGTACGTCTTGGATCGTCGTGGTGGGTATTGCCGACTTTGATTCTAATCGTTCATGCGGTACGGCTAGGTGTCATTAACCGAGACGCGGCGCTACCAAGCTAGACCGGGCACATCTCGCCACCTCGAACACGACTAAGTGCTTGCGCCAGCGTGCCGCACACTACGTTCGGCGAAGCCTTGCGCTCGCGCAGGACCTCCATGAATCACTTTTACGCAGTGGAAGATGTAGCGCTTCGGCGACTCGTTCAGCGGCGCGGCGCCCCGAGGTCGTGGTAATCGAGCGCAGGCCGATCGCGCGCATCTTCTTCGCTGCTGCCGCGCGGCGTGAAGATCGGCTCTGCAACACCGCGCTGGGCGAGATGGCGAACCGCATCGTTGCGGCCGGTTACAGCGGGCGGGATAAGCGACCCGTTCGCGATCCAGGCTCACCTGCGCGAACGCGCGCTTCCCGGCACCGATATCGTCCCCGCCGGGATCAGCTCGGTAGCCGTCCTCCAGGAGAACGGCTACACCTACTTCAGCGCGGCACTCTAGAACGGCAATCCGTTTCCGGGACGGAGCGCCCACGACTTCAGCTTCGCGAAATGGTCGTGCAGGCCGCTCATGACCCAGATGCCGTCGTCGGCGACCGCCTCCTCGAAGCCCGCGAACCGGGCGAACTCGAGCGCCGCCGCGACGACCACGCCGCTCGGCTCGGCGACGTAGAAGCGATCGTCGTCCGCATCGCAGTACAGCACCGCATTGAGATCGTCGCCCCGCAGCGCGACCGTCACGTACGGCGCGATCGAGCGCGTGAGCTTGAGACCGGTCAAGAACGCCACCGCGTCCGGCGAGCGAGTCGCCACGACGGCGCGCTCGTCGTCGTCGACCGTGAACCACAGCTCTTCGGGCTTCGCGTACGCCGCGAGCGCCGGGCGGCGCGGCTCCGCCGGGGACCACACTTCGACGTCGAAGCGCACGACGCGAAAACGCTCTTGCAGCAGCGCCAGCGTCCCGGCCGCGAGTTGCGAACGCGCATCGGTCACCCAATCGGACCCGACCAGGAGACCGCCATCGCTCTGCTGATCTGCGGCGTCTTCGGGCTCCGCGAGCTCCGCGCGTGCACGTGCCGCATGGACGATGGCCGCGGCCTCGCGCTCCGCGGGGGTCGGCGGACGGTACGGTTGCGGCTCGCCCCAAGGCCCCGGCTGCTCGTGCGGCGCGCAAACGGCGACGAACATAGGATCCGCGTGCGCGACGAACACCAGCGGCGCCGCGTGACCGTCGTGGCGTTCGAGGTTCACCGCGACGGCGAGTTCCTCGACGCGGCGCGGCCGAGCTCGACCGGGCGCATTTCGACGACCTCGAAGACGGCGAGGTGTCTGCGGCAGCGCGCGCAGACGACGTTCGGTGAAGGTTTGCGCTTGCGCAGGACCTCCATGAAACATTTCTCGCAGCGGATGATGTAGCGTTTCGGCGACTCGTTCAGCGGCGCGGCGCGGCCGAGGTCATGGTAGATCGAGCGCAGGCCGATCTCGCGCATCTTCTTCTTGAACGCCGGCGTGTGGCCGGGCTTCTCGCCGCGCGCGTGCAGCCAGGCGTGGATCATCTCGTGGAGCAGCGTCTCGCGCAGCTCGTCCGGCTTGCCGATGAGGTGTTTCGGGGAAAGCTCGATCAGCGGCGGCTTGTAGGTGACGCGGCCGGCGAGGTTCGAGAAGCGCGCGTTGTACGCGATGCGGTGCGAGGGAATCTCGCCCGCGAAATACATCAAGTTGTACTGCGCGAAGAGCAGCTGCAGCTCGGCGACGTCGGGAAGACCGGGGAGCACGGAGCCTTCTTCGCCAAGCACCCCGCGTGGGCTTGCCGCCGCGCATCGCGATTCCGATCCTCGCCGTCTTCGCCGTCGTCTTCCTCGGCGTTCTCGGCTGGTTCTTGCGCATCGGGTTCGGCACGACGGGTTCGGCGTTCGGACCCGGCACCGTCGCGGAGCAAGGCGACGCGCGCATTCAGGCGACGCCCGCACCGATCGCGACCGATCCGCCCGGCACGTTCACCGTTCCGCAGACGGGCACCGGTCCGATCAAAGGCTCCGCGAACGCGCTCCCCGGCGCGGGCGTCGGCGGCGGGACGCCGGCCGGCCCGCCCGGTCCGGTGATGGAGGAGCTCTCCGCGCTGCGCGCGCGCCTCGCGCGCAACCCGAAGGATCTCGCCGCGCTGGTGCGGCTCGGCGACATGGAGTTCGACGCACAGAAGTTCGACAAGGCGTCGGACTACTACGCGCGTGCGCTCGCGCTCGATCCGACGAACCCCGACGTGCGCACCGACTACGCGACCGCGCTCCATCAAAGCGGTCGCGATCTCGACGCGCTCAAGCAGCTCGACACCGTGCTGAAGGCGCGCCCGAACTTCCCGACGGCGCTCTTCAACCGCGGCGTCGTGCTCCAGGCGATCGGCCGGCGCACCGACGCGATCGCCGACTTCAAAAATTACCTCTCGATCGTCAAACCCGACGACCGGCGCGCCGCCGACGCGCGCGCCGCCCTCAAGCAGCTAGGTGAATGAACCCGAACACTTCAGGACTCCGCCTCTACGTCTCGGCCGACATGGAGGGGACCGCCGCCGTCTGCTCCTGGACGCAAGTCGATCGCACGAACACGACCGAGTACCCGTACTACCGCCGCCTCATGTCGCAAGAGGTTCGCGCCGCGATCGACGGCGCGCGCGAGGCCGGCGTCGGTGACGTACTCGTCAACGACTCGCACGCCTCGATGCGGAACGTGCTGTGGGACGAGCTCCCCGACGACGTGCGGATGATCTACGGGAACCGCAAGCCGTTCTCGATGGCGGAGACCGCCGGCGGATCGTTCGACGCCGCGTTCTTCACCGGCTACCACGGCGCGATCGGCACGCAGGACGCCGTGCTCGACCACACCTACACCGGCGACACGCTGCGCGAGACGCGCGTGAACGGCCGCCCGTGCAGCGAAGCGATGCTCAACGCGGCGGTCCTCGGCCTCTCCGGCGTCCCCGTCGTGCTGATCACCGGCGACCGCGCGACCGTCGAGCAGAACAAAGCGGTGATGCCGTGGCTCACCGGCGTCGCCGTGAAAGAGTCGATCGGCCGCTATGCCGCAAACTCGGTCTCGCCGGCGCGCGCACGCGAGCTGATCCGCGCCGGCGCGAAAGAGGCGATCGAGCGCCTCGCGGAAGCGAAGCCGTTCACGTTCGAGCCGCCGATCGCGCTCGAGCTCGACTTCAACTGGACACACAACGCCGACTACGTCGAGATGATGCCGGGCTTCGAGCGGACCGGCTCGCGCAGCGTCCGCTTCATTCACGACGACTACCGCGTCGTGTTCAAGGCGTACATCGCGGCGTTCCGGCTCGGCGCCGCGGCGAACGAGCGCGTCTGACCTCCATGCCCGACGTCGCGTACCAAGGCCATCCCGGCGCCTTCAGCGACGTCGCGGCGCGCGCGCTGGTTCCCGGCGCGCGCACGCGGGGTTATCCCTCGTTCGACGCGGTCGCGGCCGCGGTCGACGCGGGCGAGGCGGAGTACGGCGTGCTGCCGGTCGAGAACGCGATCGCGGGCTCGATCCCGCGCAACTACGAGCTGCTGTGGGAGCATCCGGGGCTGAGCATCCGCGACGAGGCGGTGCTGCCGATCGAGCTGTGCCTGATCGGCGCCGCCGGCGCGAGCGAAGACCGCGTCGCGGAGATCCGCTCGCATCCGGTCGCGCTCGAGCAAGTGCGCCGGTACG
>DATAQE010000141.1:0-15759 GCA_036264835.1 Candidatus Elarobacter sp. | reverse complement strand
CCGTCCCGCTGAGCTGCGTGCAGTATTCACCCGGCGGCAGCGGGTTCGCGGCGGGGTAGGTCTTGCAGCCGGTGTGCAGCAGCGATGGATGGTTGTTGGTGAGGTCTTGGAGGTAGGCGCAGCCGGCGATCGTCTGGCACGGGTCGCTGACCGCGACGCTCTTCATCGGCTGCCCGAGCGGATACGAGCCGCCGCCCGGTCCGTTTCCGACGTACCCGATCGTGAGCGCGTCGACGTTCGCGTTGCCGGTGACGACGAGATCCTGATTGGTGATGAGCCCGCAGTTCGTCGCGGTGATCCCGCCGCGGCCGCCGCCGCGCAGGTCGATGTTGCCGCCGAGCGCGTAGACGCAAAAGATCCCGTTCGGGTTCAGCGTCGCGACGGCGCGCACGCTCATCCACTGCGAGAGCCCGAAGATGTTCCCGAAGAAGATCGGCAGCTTCTTGCGGATGATCACCTCGACCGCGTTGGTGCGGCCGCTGTAGTTGCCGCTCGCCGGCGGGGTGTTGACGGTCACGCTCGTCGTCGTGCCGCCGTCGTCGGTGAACCCGTTCACCATGGCGTCGGCGACCGCGGCCGAGGTGACGTCCGCGGCCGAGGGATAGGCGAGCTCACCGGCACCGGCGATCGCCGCGCTGTCGGCGGCCGCCTGCGCGATACGCTGGTCGTAGCGCCACACGCCGACGTCGACCGCCAGCGCCGCGGCGCCGCACAAGAGCACCATCGCGATCGCGAACAGGGGCATGACCTGCCCGCGCTCGCCGTGACGCCGCATGCCCCGCCCGTGCATCGTCAGCGCGTGACGATCTGTGGCGTCATCACGAAGACGACGTCGGTCTGCGTGCTCTGATAGCGGGTCGAGCGGAACAGCTTGCCGAGGATCGGCAGATCGCCGAGCCCGGGGATCTTGTCGATGTTGCGCTGCTCGACCCGGCGCAGCAGCCCGCCCATGACGATCGACTCGCCGGCCTTCGTCACGACGTCGGTCGAGAGGCGGCTCGTCTTCAGCGCCGGGATGGTGAAACCGTTGATCGAGACGCCGTCCTGGAAGTCGAGGTCCGAGACCTCCGGCGCGATGACGGTTTCGACGCCGTTGTCGCCGAGGATCGTCGGCGTCACCACGAGCTTCACGCCGAAGTCTTTGTACGAAATTGCGATCTGCTGGGGTCCGCTCGCGAACGGGACCGGGATCTGGCCGCCGACCAGAAAGTTCGCCTCTTTGCCGGGCATCGTGACGAGATCGGGCGACGAGAGCAGCCGGCCGTGGCCGCTCTGCATCACGAGGTTCACCGTCGGCGCGAGCGTGACCGAGCGGAAGAACGCGCCGATGTTCAGCGCGTTGCCGGCGAAGCCGGGACCCGGCTTGCCGTGGTTCCCGACCGTCTCGCTCTCGACGACCGGGAACGCCGGGCCGCCGAGCGTGTACGTTCCGTCGGCGTTGAACGAGGCCGACTGGAGATTGATGCCGAGCTGGCGCAGCCCCGTCTCGTCGACCTCGAGGACGTACACCTTCACGTCGACCTGGCTGATCGTCGCGGTCTCGAGCCGGTCGATCACCTTCCCGTCGATCGCGAGGTACGGTCCGGCGAGCGCGCGGACGCGGTGCAGGACGTGCTCGGCGGTGCTGCGGTCCTGCACCTGGCCGCTCACGATCAGGTTGCCCTTCGTGTCGCGGTCGACGCGGACGCCGGCAGTCGCCGGCGCCCCGGCGAGCTCGCTCTGCAGCGGCCCGAGCGGCTTCGCGACCGTTACCGCGTTGATCACGGTGAATTTCGAGGCGCTCGCGGCCGGCTCGAAGTGCGAGACGACCTCGCTCAAGTGCGCCAGGCTCTCGCCGTTCGGTACGGTCCCGCTCACGACGATCGAGCGGTCGAGCGCCTCGACCCGCACGCCCGGGTCGGCGATCGAGTCTTGCAGCATCACGCGCAGGCTTTCGAGGCTCTGCTCGGTCACCGTGACGTCGAACGTGCGGCGGCCGTAGCCGGTCCAGACGAGCAGCGTCGTGCGGCCGGCGTTGCGCCCGCTGATGACGATCTCGCTGTTGCCGACCGCCAGCACGCCGGCGATCTTCCCGTCGCCCACGGCGACCCGGGTCAGGTGCGGCGTCGCGACGACGGTCGACTGCCCGGTGCGCAGGACGACCGGCGTCATCGTGTCGGCTGAGGAGGCGAGCGGTGCCGACGTGACGGCGGTCACGGCGGTCAGGGCGGCGAGCGAACGAAGGGCGTGATGCAAAGCGATACCTCTCGCGTGGTGAAGCGAGTCCGTTGGACGCAGTATGCCAGACGACGCCGTTGACCGTGCGTTGACAGGTCGTGGACAGACCGTCAATTCTTCCGGAACGGTCTTTTCAAGGGCCCCGCCGTGTGTGTACGATGCGGCCACGATGCAGCTTCACAGCACGTCCAAATTCGCGTTCGCCGTTGCCGCGGCGCTCACGATCTGCGCTCCGGTCGGCGCGCAGACCGCGGACGGCGGTGTGGGCCGCATCACGCTCACCGCGACGCGCGCGGTCGGGACGGAGTCGGTGCACATCACCGGGACCGGCCCCGCCTCGCGACCGCTGGAAGCATCGATGTACGCGACGTTCTCGCGCGATCTTCCGACGGTGCTGCTCAGCCGCCGCCCCGTCGCAACGGACGCGACGGGCCGCTACGACGCGACCCTGCCGATCGCTCCGGGTTTCTTCCGCAACGCGATCGTCACGATCGTCGTCGATGCCGTACCGGCCGGCGCCGGTGCTCGCGCGACGATCACCGTCGGCCCTCCCAACAACCCGGCTCCGCCGGACGACATCCCAGCATCCGTGCGCTAAGCACATCATCAAGGAGATATCATGAACGCCATCCGCACCATCATCAAGGACGAGTCCGGCCAGGGTCTCGCCGAGTACGGTCTGATCCTCGGTCTCGTCGCGGTCCTCTCGATCGCCGCCGTCGTGTTCCTGGGCGGCAAGATCCAGGGCCTCCTGAGCAACGTCGGCAGCAGCATCTAAGGTGCTCTGATGCTGCGCATCTTCCGCGACGACCGAGGCCAAGGTCTCGCCGAATACGGACTGATCCTCGGATTCGTCGCGGTGCTGTGCGTCGCTGCCGTGATGTTCTTCGGTGGACAGGTCCAGGGTCTGCTGAGCAACGTCGGCAGCAGCATCTGAGAAAGCTCGCGTCGTGAACGCCGCAGCGGTCGTGCTGCTCGTCGCGAGCTTCGCGGCGGCCGTGATCGACGTCCGCACTCGCCGCATACCGAACGCGCTGACGAGCGCCACGGCGCTCGTAGCGCTCGGTGTGCACATCCCCGACGGTCCGGCGGCGGCCGGCATCGCGCTCGGCGCGATGATCGCCGCGTTCCTGATCGGTACCGTCGCCTTCTCCGCCGGCTGGTTCGGCGGCGGCGACGTCAAGCTGCTCGCCGCGTGCTGCGGCCTGGCCAGCTTCCCCGGCGCGGTCGCGCTGGTGCTCTACGTTCTAATCGCGGGCATGGTGCTCGCGCTCGTCACCGCCGCGCGCAGCGGACGTCTCGTCTCGCTGATGCGCAGTACCGCGGCGGTCGCCGCGTACGGTGCTCCCACCGAGAGCTACACGCTGCCGTACGGGGTCGCGATCGCCGCCGGCAGTTTCGTCTACGCGCTCTCCACGCTCGTCCCCGCCCTGAGGTTGCCTCTATGAAAAGCGCACGCCGCATCCCGCTCATCGTCGGTATCCTCCTCGCATTGGGGACCGGCGTGCTGCTGCTCAATTACCTCACGTCGATGCGGCCCACCGAGGCCGCCGTGCCGATGAAGAAGATCTTCATCGCCTCGCGCGACGTGCCGGCCCGCGCGCTGCTGAACGACTCGTTCGTGACCGAGACGACACGTCCGGCGAATCAGGTCGACGCCGATGCGGTCTCCGACCGCAAGCAGATCTCGGGCAAGTACTCGCTGATCACCATCCCCGCCGGCAGCGTCTTCACCGCCTCGAAGATCGGTGACGCCGGCGCCAACGCTTTGCCCGCGCGGCTCCCGATCGGTATGCGCGCGGTCAGCATCTCCATCGACCGCGTCAAAGGGGTCGCCGGCCTGATCCAGCCTGGCGATCGCGTCGACGTGGTCGCGGTGCCGCCGCGCGTCGGAAACGAAGTTCCACGCGCGTCGGCGATTCTGCGCGGCGCGCTGGTCCTGGCGATGGGCAACGACGTCGAGACGACCAGCGCGACGCCGAGCCCCGACGCCCAGAACAATCTGACGACGGTGACGCTGGCGCTCACGCCGCAGCAAGTGAACCTGCTCGCCTCCGCCGACTTGAACACGACGCTGCGCCTCGCGCTGCGCCCGCCGAAGGAGCCGGTCCGCGCGTTCGCGCCGGAGCCGCTGCACCTCGGCACCCCGGACCGTTCGTCGGGGTCGATGTCGGGCGTCCCCGCGCCCGCCGCGCCGGCGCCCGCTCCCGCGGCGCCGCAGCCCGCCGCCACGCCGGCGCCCGCACCCGCGGTCGCCGCGGCGCCGAAAGCCGCCCCACCCCAGTCCGGCGGCGTCCCCGTCATCGAGCTCGACCGCGTCTCCGAGTCCACCCCCGGGCACCGATGAGCCTCCGCGTGTTCGTGATCGTCGGTGCGAAGGGCGGCGTAGGCGCCTCGAGCACGGCGATCAAGCTCGTCGAGAGCATGCCGTGGAACGGACCGCGCTACATCGTCGACGCCGACCTCGCCGGCCGGCGCGCGATGGCGGTCTGGTACGACGCCGTCGGCGACCTCGATCTCGGCCGCGTCCCCGGCGCGCCGGCGACGAGCACCAAAGGAAACCTCACCGTCGTCGAGCTGGCGCGCTCGTACGAGGACGGCTTCACGCTGAGCGCCGACATGGTCGAGCAGTTCACGGCGAAGATCCCGCAGGACGCGCTGGTCGTCGTCGACGCGCCGCAGCCGTTCGCGGCGACGGTGCGGCCGTTCGTCCTGCGCGCGGCGAAGGTCATCGTGCTGACCGAGCCGACGCTCTTCGGGATCGGCTCGGCGAAGTCGATGCTCGGTGCGCTCGACCGCTTCGGGATCCCGCAGTCGCGGATCGCCTTCACGCTCTTCGATCTGCGCGGCAACGCGGAGCTGCGCCCGCGCGAGATCCAGGAATCGCTGAAGGTTCCGATCGCCGCCGAGCTGCCGTGGCCGCGCGATCGCAACTGGAACCGCACCTTCGCGCGCTTCGGCGAGACGCTCGCGGCGCTGCCGCCCGCCGAGCCGATCGGCTCGCTGCGCCCCTCGACCGCGACGCCGATCGGCGACCGCCGCAGCGCGCAGCGCAACGAGCCGCCGGCCGAGAGCCCCGCGCCCTTCCCCGGCTCGGCCGGACCGACGACGGTCTTCGCGACGCCCTTCCCCGTCCCGGACGTGGCGAAGAACGAGCGGCTCAAGACCGAGCTGCACCGCGCGATGCTGAACAAGATCGACTTCTTCGCGGCCGCGCGTGCGCACACCGACGCGCAGAAGCTCTCCGAGCTGCGGCAGCAGGTCGACGCGATCGCCGACGAGTTCCTCGCCTCGCGCAAGGACATCGAGTCGGCCGAGCACGCCGCGCGCATCCGTCACGAAGTGATCGAGGAAGCGCTCGGGCTCGGGCCGCTCGAGAGCCTGCTGCACGAGAACGACGTCACCGAGATCATGGTGAACGGGCACGGCAACGTCTTCGTCGAGCGCGGCGGCGAGATCGAGCGGACCGACAAGCAGTTCGTCGACGACGGCCAGGTGCGGCTGGTGATCGAGCGGATCATCGCGCCGCTCGGGCGCCGGCTCGACGAGTCGAGCCCGATGGTCGACGGCCGCCTCCCCGACGGCTCGCGCGTCAACGCGATCATCGGACCGCTCGCGATCGACGGGCCCTCGCTGACGATCCGCCGCTTCGGGACGAAGCGCTTCGGCGTCGACGACCTCGTGCGGGTCGGCGCGATCACCCCGCCGGTGCTCGACTTCCTGCGCGCGGCCGTCGAGGCGCGGATGAACATCCTGGTCAGCGGCGGCACCGGCTCCGGGAAGACGACGCTGCTCAACGCGCTCTCCAGCTTCATCCCGAAGCGCGAGCGGATCGTGACGATCGAGGACGCCGCCGAGCTCAAGCTCGTGCAGCCGCACGTCGTGCGGCTGGAGTCGCGGCCGGCGAACCTGGAAGGGCGCGGCTCGGTGACGATCCGCGACCTGGTCAAGAACTCGCTGCGCATGCGCCCCGACCGGATCGTGATCGGCGAGTGCCGCGGCGGCGAAGCGCTCGACATGCTCCAGGCGATGAACACCGGCCACGACGGCTCGCTCACGACCGTCCACGCGAACACCGCGCGCGACGCGCTCTCGCGCGTCGAGACGATGGTGCTGATGTCGGGGTTCGAGCTGCCGGTGCGCGCGATCCGCGAGCAGATCTCCGGCGCGATCGACATCGTCGTGCAGATCGCGCGCCTGCGCGACGGTTCGCGGCGCGTCATGGGCGTGAGCGAGATCGTCGGCATGGAAGGCGACGTCGTGACGATGCAGGAGCTCGTGCGCTACCGGCAGCGCGGTCTCGACGAACGCGGCCGCGTCGTCGGCGACTTCGAGCCGTGCGGCGTGCAGCCGAACTGCCTGACGCGCTTCGAGGAGCTCGGGATCCAGTACGATCCGGTGACCTTCCACATGTCGCCGGCGAAGCGCGCGGAGGCCGCGTGGCTGCGGTAGCGCCCTTCGCGATCCTGCTCGCCGCGGTCGCCGCGGTCGGCTGCATCTTCGTGACGTTCTGGGAGCAGATCTTCGCGCGGCTCGGGAAGTTCGGCGAGCGGTTCCGCTACGACCTCGAAGCCGCGGGGATGCGGATGGAGCCGAAGCACTTCGTCTTCGTCCTGGCCGGCGTCGCCGTCGTGCTGTGGATCGGCGCGCTCGTGCTCTTCCACCCGGCGCTCCTCATCGCGGTGCTGATGCCGCTGCCGTGCGGGTTCCTGGCGTTCTTCGGCGGGCGGTTCTATCTGAAGCGCCGCCGCACCAAGCGGATCGCGGCGTTCACCGACCAGCTCGAAGGCGCGCTGCGCACGCTGGCCGGCGGCGTCCGCGTCGGCCTCGGGATCCGGCAGGCGCTCGTCCTCACGAGCGAGCAGAGCCGCGAGCCGGTGCGCACCGAGCTGATGCGCGTGGTCGGGATGAGCAGCCTCGGGATCAGCATTCTGGATGCGTTCGACCAGCTGGCGCTGCGCATGGTGACCACGGAGACCTCGGTGCTGGCGCGGGTGATTCGCGTGCAGGCGCAGACCGGCGGCGACCTCGCGACGGTGCTCGAAGGTCTCGCCGCGACGATCCGCGACCGCCGCCGGCTGCGCCGGCGCGTGAAGGCGATCACCGCGCAAGGGCGCGCGACGGCGTGGCTGCTCGGGATGCTGCCGCTCGGCGTCGGCTGCTTCGTGATGACGCAGGAAGAGCTGCGCGTCGTGATGCTCGGGACGCTGCTCGGCCAGATCTTCCTCGGCGCGGCGCTCCTGCTCGACTTCATCGCGATCTTTCTGCTGATGCGCATCGTGAGGATCGACCCGTGATCCCCCTCTCTCCGCTCGCGGTCGCCGGCTGCGGCGCGATCTCCGCCTTCCTCATCGCGTTCTCGATCGTCCCGGCGAAGAGCCCGATGGCGAAGCGCCTCAAGAAGCTGGAGCGGATCGACGAGAAGTCGCTCGCGATGCGCTTCACGATGATCGAGCAGATCGTCAGCAAGGAGCGGCAGTCGACGCTGCAGCAGCGGCTCATCGAGGCCGGCTGGTACGGCGTCACGCCGCTCGCGATGACGATGCGCGGCGTCGGCGCGCTGGGGATCGGGATCGCGATCTCGCTGACCACGGTCCTGCTCTTCGGCGCGAACATGTTCGGCGTGCTGATCGGCGCGTTCGGCGGGCTGGTGGCGTGGCGGATTCCGGCGATCATGCTCTCGCGCGCGCTGAAGGCGCGCAAGGAAGACATCCAGCGCCAGCTGCCCGACTTCTTGGATTTCCTCGGCAGCACCGTGCAGGCCGGGCTCGCGCTGAACGCGGCGCTCGTGCAGTCGGCGGACGCGACGACCGGCGCGCTCCATCAGGAGATCGACTCGGTGCTCTCCGAGATCCGGCTCGGCCGACCGCGCATCGACGCGTTCAACGCGATGGCCGAGCGCGTGAACGAGGAGTCGACGACGACGATGGTCACGGCGATCGTGCAGGCGGAGCGCCTCGGCGCGAACCTGAGCGTCGTGCTGAACGAGCTCGCGCGCGAGATCCGCGACCGCCGCTGGAGCCGCGCCGAAGAGCGCGCCGCCAGCCTGCCGGTGAAGATGCTGCTCCCGATGGGACTGTTCATGATCCCGTCGCTGTACTTGATGATCTTCGGACCCGTGATCGCCCGCGTGGTGACGCATTGAGCGCGCAGATGGCGGCGCTCGGGCCGGTCGCGGGCTGTGCGGCGTTGTTCGCGGGTGGTGGTTTGCTCGGCGCGTACGCCGGTGAACGGCTGTGTGCCGGCGTGGAGCCGTACGATGACGGTCCGGCTTCGGTGACCGTTCCGCGCTGGCTGTTCGGCGTTGCGGGTGCGGTCGTCGGCGCCGCGGTGGCGCTGCAAGGCGGATCGCCGGCTCATGCCGCGCTGTTGCTCGTCGTGACGTTCGCGCTCGCGGGCGGTGCGGCGGCGGACTTGCGCTGCGGCATGCTGCCGGACGTGCTCACGGTGGCGCCGCTCGCGCTCGTCGTCGCGTTCGGCGCGGTCTCGCACGACTGGTCGCCGGCGCTCGGCGCGGCGTTCGTCGCGGTGCCGTTCGCGTTCGCCGCGCTGATCTCGCGCGGGCGCGGGATGGGCTGGGGCGACGTGAAGCTCGCCGCGCTCGGCGGCGCGCTGCTCGGCGTCGCGGACGCCACGCTGGCCTTCATGCTCGCCGCGCTCGCGGCGTATCTCGTCGCCCGGCGGACCGCCGGCGTGCGGCGCCCCATCGCTTTCGGCCCCTACCTCGCGGCGTCGATCGCCGCGTCGCTGACCCTCACGAGGACGATCTGACGTGCCGCTCCTGCGCAACTCCACCACCGGGAAGATCGTCGCGACGCGAATCGACCGGCTCCACACGTTCCTGCACCGTGCGGTCGGCCTGCTCGCGCGCACCTCGCTGCGCCCGGACGAAGGCGTCTGGATCACCTCGTGCCGCGCGATCCACACGATCGGGATGCGCGTCCCGATCGACGTGATCTTCGTCGACGACGCCGGTCACGTGATCGAAGTCGTCCACGACGTCCGCCCGAACCGCCTCGCCCTCGCCTGCAAAGGCGCCCGCGGCGTCGTCGAGCTGGGCAGCGGCGCCTTGCGCGAAGTCGACGTCCTCCCGGGAGACGTGCTCGAGCTAGTCTAGCGCACGGCTGCGGGAAGGCGCCCATTCTTCGGTGGCCTGCCGATCGGCCGTGATAGCGTCATCCGCCCTGGCGCTCCTCTTCCTCGTGAAGTCCCGAAGCAGCATTTCCTTTTTCACTTCAGCGGCCTCGAACTTTTCGCGCGCATCATCGAGGAGCTTCCTCGCCTCGACTTCTCGGTTGTACGATTCACCGTAGCGGTCCCAGAGGAAGCGTACCGCGGAATACCCTCCGTGCGTCAGGAGATCCGCGATCACGTGAAAATAAAATTCGAAGATGATCCAGCCGGCCTCCTCCAGCGTCATACCGGTCAGGTCCGCCGTACCGTAGAGCAGATCGTCGTGCAGCGTCAGGCCGCCGAGTCGCTGCATGATGCGGTCGTCGATACGGCGCAGATAGTATTCTTGCGCCGCAAGCACGTTGTCGAAGTCGGTGAGCACGGCTGAATAGAGGCGCAGGGCGTCGTCGAACTGAGTCCGCTCGTCCGACGATCGCAGATCATGGATATCTTTAGCGGTCAGCCTCAGTAAGCCCGCGACGAAATCGGAGAGCCGCAGGCGGCGGGAACGCCGAGCGCGCCTCACCCGAATCGGCGGCTTGGTTGACTTGACGCCATGCCAGTACATCAGCCCGATCGCATCCTCTGAAGAGTATGTCGGCGGCACGCCGAGGATCTTCGGCAAGCACGTCGAGTACGGTCCTCGCGCGACCGCATGCGCAAAATCGCCGGTTCTGTCGAATACGGTATGATCTCCGACGCGCTCCTCGATGCGCTTCCACAGGACTGACCCCCGGTTGAAGTCCGCGAGACCGAAGAATTCTCCGTCGTCCACGTAGCTCTGGAGAACCCCGACCAACGCTTCACGATCTCTGCTCGGCAGGTCTTCCTCGCGAAATGCGGCGTCGCGAAAGACGCGCAACGTCTCCGTCTTGAACCAGTCCTCGGCGGAGTCGAACTCGTAAAGTTGGGGCTTGCTCCCTTCGATGTATTGCAGGACTCGCGTATCGGCAACGGCATCGTTGTCGATTCGATCCTTCCCGGGCTTCGCCGCCACTGCGCGCGCCGTCTCCTCGAGAGCGACCCGCGAACCATGTTTCTTTCGAATGGCAAAAGTCAGATAGCGGCGGTCGATGACCTCTTGTAAGAAGCCGTCACCGCCTCCGCTCAGATCATCGCGAAGCTGAAGCAGCAGGGCACGGTTTCTGACCGTCGCCGTGTCGGAAACGAGCGCCGGTCCGCTGAACAGCAAGACGTACGCAAGTCGAGCGCGATGCTCCTTGACGTCGAGCGCATCCGCTTTGAGGACCGCACGAGGCACGATCCAGTATGTCTGGTCGCCGTTCATTTCCGTTACCCGCCGTCGCAGCGCCTAGTGGACGCTTCCATCTTCCGGGCGCGGACATCAGTCTCCCGGCTCTCAGGCCGCCCGGCCTTCTTCCGGAACGGCTCAGTGAGGTGTCGCGACGACCGTACGGATGACGGTCTCTTCGCCGCCGTTGTCCGTGTAGTGCAGCGCCAGGAGGTATGTCGCGCGCGTGTCTGACGGGGGCAGCGCGATGACGGCGTGCGTCGCGTGGGCCGGGATGTCGCCTTCCGTGAGCGTTGCCCCCGATTCGTCTTCGAGCTCCATGTGCATCGCGTTCTGCTGCGGGGTCACGCGCAGGTGAAGCGGCTTTCCGGCGACGGCGCGGCCTTCGATCGCGACGATCCCCGCCGAGGTGCCGGACGACGCGGAGGCGATCGGCGTGATGCCTTCGGGCGCGTCCGCGGAGGCGATGTCGGACGACGACGGGGAGGCGCTGGGGGACGGGCTGGGGGCCGGGGTCGCGAGGTTGAGCGGGGGGACGGTGACCGTCGAGACGGCTTTCGTCGCGCCGCGGTGGACGGTGATCTGCGCGATCATCGGCAGCAGGCGGTACTGTTTCGGGACGTTGAGGCGCAGCGTGCCGACCCGGGTGAAGGGGCCGGTGCTGACGATCGTTCCGGCGGAGTCGAGCAGCGCAATCGTGCCGCGGTCGCCGACCGCGAGATACGACGCCAGCACGCTCTCGCCGCCGCCCGGTGTACTGTCGCGCCGAGCCGAGAACGACAGCACGCGCGCGGGTACGACCGGGGCGGCTACGACGATATGAGGCACGGCGGACGCCGCGGCGTGAGCGGGCGCCACCGGTTTCGCGTCGTGCGCGAAGCCCCACGCGACGGCGCCGGCGACGCTTGCTCCGGCGCCTGCCGTGAAGATCATCGCGGCGGCTTTCCAGCCGCCGAAGCGTTTCGCGGCGGGTGGGCGCGGCGCGTCGACGCGCATCAGCATGTCGTCGGAGCGGATCTCCAGATACATCGAGCGGTACGCCCCGGTGCGCGGCGTCGTGACCGCGAAGCGCGCGCTGCCAATCGAGCCGGGCGCGACGTCGACCGAGCCGAGCTGTTCCAGGTCGCCGCGGCGGGTCACGCCGACGAGACGGCCGTTCACTTCCGAAGTATTCGCGGCGAGCTTCACCGCGTACCAGCTGCAGCGGTTCCGCTTGTCGACGCGCTCGACGCGGACGTCGGCGACGACGCCGCCGGAGGCGAACTGCACGACGCTCGTGGCGCCCCGGCGCGAGCGGCGCGGCAGCTCCGCGGGGGCGGGCGCGTAGGTGACGATCGCGCTGCTCATGCCGTCGCCACCGCGACGGCGACCGGCGCCGCGATACAGGTCAGCGCGCGGCGGCGCGCTTCGTCGGTGTTGCACGCGAGCAGCGAGCGCGCCGCTTCGCGCGCGGTGTCGAGGTCGCCGGTCGCCGCGTGCAGCTCGGTGATCCGCGTGAGCACCTCGACGTACAGCGCCGCGAAGTGCTCGGCGCGGCGCTCGAGGCACGGTTCAGGCGCCTCGGCGGCGAGGACGCGGTCGGCGTAGAGCTTCTGCGCGACGCGGTAGTGGTGCTTCGCGCCGTCGAGCGCGCCGCGCGCGTCCTCGATGCGGCCTTGCTCGACGCGGTCGACGAAACGGTGCACGTCGACCGCCACGGTGCGCACGTTCACGCGCACCTCGCCGGCGGTCTCGAAATACCGTTCGGGATCGACGCCCGGGACCGTCTGCGAGATCGCGCGGCGGATGCGGCTGAGCGTCGTGCGCAGGCCTTGCGAGGCGACCGTGTGCGGGATCTCGCGCCAGAACGCTTCGAGCAGCCGCTCGCGCGTGGTGCGGCACTCGGCCTGCAGCGCGACGAACGCGAAGACCTGCTGGTCGCGCCGGCGCGAGAACGGGACCGGCTGCCCGCCGATCTCGCAGCGGAACCGCCCGAACAGATGCACCGCCATCAGCGGCGGCAGCGACGTCGTCATCCGCATGTCGACGCTCGACGAGGCGGGCGCCGCGAGGCGCGCGAGGATGCGGTACGGGCGCAGGCCGTTGCGGGTGCGCACGATCGGCAGCCCGAGCTGTTCGAGCCGCGCGCCGTCGTTGTCCGCGGCGAGCGAGCCTTTGCGCAGCGCGGTGAAGAACGCTTCGTAGGCCGCGGCGTCCTCGAACCCTTCGCGCTCGACGAACTCCAGCAGCAAGTGACCGTTGCGCGCGCGCCAGTGCGCGAACGCCTCGCGCAGCGTGCGGCGGTGCTCGGCGGCGTCGCGAATCAGCCACTCCGAGGCGAGCGGCCAGCCGTCGGTGTCGTGCAGCAGCTGCACGACGTCTTCGTCCTCGAACGGCACGGCGTGCGCGGCGGCGAGCGCTCGCAGCTCCTCCGCGTCGAACGCGAGAACCTCATCGTTGCACGCGCGCGCGAACCCGCGCGCCAGCAGGCTCTCCGCGCGCAGCCGGCGGCGCGAGCGGCCGATCAGGACCAGCTTGCGCTCGAGCTCGCCGGCCATGATGGCGTCGAGCAGCTCCGCGTAGACCGCGGCGTCGAGGCGGTCGGCGTCGTCGAGGACGACGGTCTCGGTCGCCGGCGAGGCGGCGATCATCATGCGCAGACGCTCGGCGTCGATGCGCGCCGGGAGACGGACGTACGCCGCGCGGCCTTCGTTCCGGGCGACGAACTGCCGCGCGGCGTACGTCTTCCCCGACCCGATCGGCCCGCAGAGGATCCGCACGTCCGCGTCCCCGGCCGCCTCGAACCACGCGAGCGCGCGGCGGCGCTCGACCCCGCTGAAAGCGGGCCGAGCGGGCACGAAAACGGGGAGTCCCGGACGGACCAACACAGCCTCCATACAGAATGCCGGGTGCTGATCCCATCGTCTGCGGGAGCCCGACACTTGAGATATCGGCGGGAGCGTCGGGCCGTTTGTGCGGTACGTCACCCGCCCCCGTTGACGCGCCGTTGACGCACTGCTAAGAATGGCGACCGAGCCGGAATCGCTCTTGCCGGGCGCGGGCACATGCCGTTAAGCTGAGTCCAGAAACCGCGGTTGACGTCAGGACGGAAGCAAGCCCGAATGGAGCTCGGCTCGAGACACGGATCGAGAAATCGGCATGGAGAGCGAGGTCAGGCGATCGCCGAGCTGGCGTGCATCGCGCCGCTCGTGCTGTTGCTGTTGATCGGCGTCGTCGAGGTCGGCCGCTTCGCCAGCTTCAGCATCATGGTCGCCAACGCGGCGCGCGCGGGCGTGCAGTACGGCGCGCAGAACCTCATCACCGCCGCGGACACGACAGGGATGCAGAACGCCGCGACCGCCGACGCGCAGAACGTCTCCGGCCTGACCGCGACGGCGAGCTACTTCTGCAAGTGCGCCGACGGCTCGGCCTCGACGTGTCTGCCGACCGACTGCTCGACGAGCCACCGCTTGACGTACGTGCAAGTGAACACGACCGGCACGTTCACGTCGCTGGTGCACTTCGCGAAGCTCACGCCGTCGGTCACGATCGCGAGCTCGGCGACGATGCGCGTGAGCCAATGAGACGCCGCCGCGTCGCGCACGGCGAGCGCGGATCGACGCTGGCCGAGTTCGCGATGGTCGTCACGGCGTCGATGACGCTCCTCGCCGGGACGGTCGAGTTCGGCCGCTGCCTCTATACGTACCACTTGATCTCGAACGTCGCCCGGCTCGCGACCCGCTACGCGATCGTCCGCGGCAGCTCGTGCACGAACGCCGACTGCCCCGCCACCTCGGACTCGATCCAGACCTACGTGCGAGGCCTCACCCAGGAGCTGAACACGAGCAGCGTCGCCGTGACGACGACCTGGTCGACGAGCACCGCATGCGCCGGCTCGCCGTACACGGGCCCCGGCTGCCTGGTGAGCGTGCAGGTGACCTACCCGTTCACCTTCGTCGCGATCCCGATGATGCCGAGCTTCACGATGCCGATCACCAGCACGTCGAAGATGATCATCTCGCAATAAGATCCGCCCCCGCATACCCGGTGAGCTCGACGTACCCGACGCCGAGACGGCGTTCCCCGGTCGCCGTATCGACGACGTCGACCGCGCCCTCCCAATACGAGACGCCGCCGGAAAGATTCGCGAGCTCCTGATCGAGCACGACCGGCACGAGCAACACATCGAGCCGCGCGGACGGTACGCGCACCCGCCACCCGCTCGGATAGACGGCACCCGAATGCGGACTCCTCCAGAGACCGATCCGGTCGACGAGCACGTCGTCCTTGCGCAGATGCCGCACGCCGCCGCGCACGTCGACGAGCGACCCGCTCGACTCCGCGGAGACCCCGCCGTCCTTCTCCCGCAACCGGTAGTCCATCACTTCACGCCGGTCGTCGAGCTGGATCGAGAACCAGTCCCACCCCACCTGCGAGCGGTCCAGCGCTGCCGACCCGAACTCATGATCCATCCACGACACGCCGTCGACCCGAAGCGCTTGTCCCCGATACAGGATCGTGCCGCTGGTCCGTAAGCGTGTCATCGAATAGTAGTGCGAGGCGCATGTCGAGCATGGTCCCTTGACGGAGATGCCGCGAGCTCCGTGCACGGCCGGCGCTTTTTCCGACGCCTGCACCAAATCCACGCCGAAGTCGCCAGCTGCGGCTACCGCGTGCATACGGAACGGCGCGCTTCCGCGCAACGTCCAATCCTCCGCCGCGACGTCCACGCTGGTCTCCGAGCTGCGCCCCATCCCGAGCGCCTCCCGCACGAACCGCTCGTCGTAGACGAACCGCTTGCCATTCTCGTCGGTGATCGCGAGATGCGCGGGATAGAGCTGATTCCCGCGCCACCGCGACTGCCCGGCTCGCGGCTTCGGATCCCCGGGGCGCAGCCCGAACCGAAAGAACGTCAGCTCGTACCCGAACCGCCGCCCATCGCGAGCCTTCAGATGGCCCGTGTAATACCACCACTCGCTTTGGAACCCGAAATGCGCGGCATGATCGCGGGGAAACGTGAACGTCCAAGGCACGCGAGCATTGGTGAATCCAAGAAGGGGTGCATGAATCGTGCCCTGCGGTGCGGCGTGCACTCTGTTGCGGGGCACTACGAGGGTGAGCGTAGCCAGGATGGCGAG
>DATAQE010000136.1:0-16197 GCA_036264835.1 Candidatus Elarobacter sp. | reverse complement strand
GAGGCGCGGCCGGAATATTTCCGGAAGATGACCGGGCCGTGTCGATGAGCCGGGTCGAGCTGTTCGTCGGGCTGTTGCTGGTCGCGATTCCGCTGGTCGGAATCGCGCGGCGGTGGAACGTGCCCTCGCCGATCGTGCTCGTGCTCGGCGGGCTCGTGCTCGGGTTCGTGCCGGGGTTGCCGCAGGTCACGCTCGACCCGGATCTCGTGCTGCTCATCTTTCTGCCGCCGCTGTTGTATTGGGAGTCCATCACCGCGCCGACCGACGAGATGCGAGCCAACTGGCGGACGATCTGGCCGCTCGCGCTGGGGCTCACCATCGCTACCATCGCGGTCGTCGCGGCGGTCGCGCATGCGCTCGTCCCCGCGATGCCGTGGGCGGTCGCGGTGGTGCTCGGGGCGGTCGTCGCGCCGACGGACGAGCTCGCCGTGGTGCCGATCGCGGACCGGTTGGGGGTGCCGCGGCACGTCATCGCCATCATCGAAGGCGAGTCGCTGCTCAACGACGCGGGGTCGCTCGTCATCTACGTCATGGCGATCGCAGCCGTCGTCGCCGGGACGTTCTCGTGGGCGAGCGGCGCCGTCGCGTTCGTCGTCGCGTCGGCCGGCGCGGTCGCGATCGGGCTCGTCACCGGGTGGATCGCGGTGCGCGCGTGGTCGCTGTTCCGCGACTCACGGTTGCAGGCGGCGATCTCCGTGCTCGTGCCGTTCATCGCGTACGTGCCGGCGGTGCAGCTCAATCTCAGCGGCGTGCTCGCGGTCGTGACGGCCGGCGTGTTCATCAATCAGCGCACGCCGGTCGTGCTCACGCCGGCGTCGCGGCTGCAGACGGTGGGATGGTGGGAGACGACGGTGTTCCTCGCCAACGCCGTGATCTTCGTCCTCGTCGGGCTCTCGATGCACTCGGTCGTCGTCGCCGCGCTCGCGCACCATCACGGGTGGGGGCAGTTGCTGCTCGTCGTGCTCGCTGTGAACGCCGCGATCGTCGCGCTGCGCTTCGCGTGGGGCGCGGTGCAGACGATCGTGCTGCGGCTGCGCGGGTACATCACGCCGGACGACGAGTCGTGGAAGCACACGATCGTCGTCGCGGCGTCGGGGTTTCGCGGCGCGGTCTCGCTCGCCGCCGCGCTCGCGATCCCGGCGGCGGCCGCGCACGGCACGCGCTTCCCCGAGCGCGATCTCATCGTGTTCGTCTGTTTCGGCGTCATCCTGGTGACGCTGGTCGGCGGCGGGTTCACGCTCCCCGCGCTCATTCGCGCGCTGCGGATGCGCACCGACGAGACCGAGGAAGACGAGGTGCGCAAAGCGCTCGCCGCCAGCAGCGCCGCCGCGCTCGCGCGGCTCGCGGAGCTGGAGCGCGAAGGGCGCGTCGCGCCGGATCAGGCGCGCGCGCTGCGCGAGCGTTACGAGAAGCAGCAGCGGCGCTTCGCCGGCGCGGGCGGCGCGGCGGAGGACCGCGAGGCGCTCGAGCGGTTCGCGGTCGAGCGCGAGCTGATCCGCGCGCAGCGCGCGGAGCTCGTCGCGATGCGGCGCCGCGGCGAGATCGAGAACAAGGTGCTGCGGCGGCTCCAGCTCACGCTCGACATGGCGGAGACCGAGCTGGAGCGGTTCGTCGCGGACGCCAGCGACATCACCGAGGAGCAGTCGGAGCTCGACACGTCCGCGCCGGACGTCGAGCTGCCGCGGCCGAAGACGCCCTAGCGGCGCGCGCGGCGCATCCCGGCGAGCTGGCGTTCGCAGGTCTCGCGGTCGCGCGACGCGTCCGGCGGCAGCAGCGCGCAGCCCTTCGCGTAGTGCGCGTAGCCGCCGTCGCGGTCTCCGAGCGTGTACTCGTCGATGCCGAGCATCATCAGCAGGCGCGCGTCGTCGCCCGCGAGCGCGAGCACGTCGCGAGCCGCACTCACCGCGCCGCGCAGGTCGCCGGTGCCGCGTAGAGCGTCCGCTTCATAGCGTTTCGCCAGCGTATCTTCCGGCTTGAGCCGGATCGCCTCGCGCAGCACAGGTAGAGCGGACGCGGGTTCGCCGAGCGCGAGATACGATGCGCCGAGGTTGCGCAGCGAGAGCTCGTCCGAGGGCGCCGCCGCGACGACCGTTCGGAAGACGTCGGCCGCTTCGCGGTAGCGGCCGTCCTTGAACAGCAGCGTGCCGTGCAAGCGTACCGCATCGACGTCGTCGCGCCCGCTGTGCGCGAGCAGCGACTCCGCTTCCGCACGCCGTCCGAGCCCGATCAGCGCTCGCGCGCGCGGCGTCGTGAACGCGGGGTCGTCGCGCTGCGCGCTCAGAAAGGCGAGCGCGTCCGCGAAGCGGCCGGCGTCGTCGAGGAGCGATGCGTACGCCGCGGCGACCGCCGGTTGCGGCGGCGTCGCGGAGCGCGACGTCTCGGCGAGATACCGGCCGAGCACCGCGAGCGCCTCGCGCGTCTCGCCCCGGCGGAGGTGCAGCGCCGCCAGCGCGTGCAGCGCGTCGAGGCGGTGCGGCTCCGCGGCGAGCGCGGCGTTCAGGTCGGCGAGCTCGGCGGCCGTGTCGCCGAGATCGGCTTCGACGAGGGCGCGGCGCAGGCGGTAGTCCGCGCTCCGCGCGTCGAGCTCGACCGCGCGGTTCGCCGGTGCGAGCGCGCTGCGCGCGTCGCCGGCGTCCTGCACGAGATGCGCGACCAGCTCGAAACCGGGCGCGAACGTCGCGTCGGCGGCGGTCGACTTGCGCGCCGCGGCGAGCGCCTCGGCGGCGCGGCCGAGGCGGCGGTACGTCAGCGCGAGCTGGTACCACGCGACCGGCTGTGCGGGATCGGCGTTGGCCGCTTGCTGGTAGTCGGCAAGCGCTTCGGCGAGGTTACCGCGCTCGTTCGCCGCGTTGCCGCGCTCGATCCAATTCGTCATGACGCCCGCCTTGTCGGCACGAGCGGGCTGCGGCGCGGAGAACGCCGAGAGGGCCGCCAATCCGAGCGCCGTCAACGCTCGCGCGCAGCGCATACGAGGGATCGGATGCGATGCGCTACCGCACGATTCCCGCGAAGCGGAGCTAGCGGTGAACGGTGCGCCGCCGACGTACGTTAGGGCGTTCGGACCTGCGCCCGCCGCAACATCGTGCGGGCGCGGACGGTACGTGTCTCGGACGGAGGTGTTGGAACCGATGGCGTCCACCTATCAGCAGCGGATCGAGCGGGGCGGCGATCGTTCCGCGATGGCGGACAAGGTCGCTCGCGCCCGGCTGCGCGTCGAGGGGCTCGAGCGCGCGTGCGCGGGGTCGGAGTCGCAGATCGCCGACGCGCAGAGCCATCTCGACGCGATCCCGGCCTACGACCGCGGCTGGCCGGTCGAAGTGATCGGCATCCTCGCGGTCGTCGCGATCGTCCTCGAGTGGTATCCGGCGCGGATGATGAGCCTGGTGTTCTTCTTCGCCTCGAAGGTCGAGCTGATCGCGCTGACCGCGGCGTTCGCGGTCGGCGGCTTCTTGCTCGGGCTGCTGCTCGGGGAATTGCTGCGGCGGCATCGCCGGCCGCAGCTGCACGGCGCGGTCGACTGGCTCGTCCTCGGTTTGGGGATCGCGGCCGTCGTCGCGTTCCTGACGATGGGGTATGAGCTGCGGCTCGCGTACGCGACGGCGTCGAGCGACGCCGCGCAGTCGCCGGTCCCGCCGGTGATCCAGGCCCTCGCGCTCACGACGCTCGCGTTCATCGGGATCGTCATCGCGTTCACCTCGGGCTACTACCGCGAGTCGATCGAGGCGATGGCCGTGCGCTACCGGCTGGGCGGGGCGAGGCGGCGGATGCGGACCAGCGAGCGGCACCTCGAAGCCGTGCGCTTCGAGCTCGAAGCGGCGGAGCGCGCCTACGCGCTCGTCGCGGAGCGCGCGAGCCGGGCCGAGGGCGCGGCCGAAGCGGTCAACGCGGCCGATGCGGCCGGCGTGCGGCGCGAACCGGCGGTCGACACCGTCCGCGGGGACGTCGCGGGGCGCAACGGCGAGGTGAGCGGACCGTCCGTCAACGGAGCGGCAAGCAAGTAGCGTGAGGGGAGCGTTCCGCACCGCGGTCCTCGCCGCGGCGCTCGCCGGATCGGCGGCGGCGCTGGGCGGGTGCGGCGACTCGCAGAGCGCGTCGGCGTCGCAGGCCGCGGGCGGGTGCGCGAGCGCATGGCTCGGCCAGGAGCTGCCGGCCGGGACCGAGGTCGAGCTGCTCGTCGCGGCCGGGCCGACGATCCCGGGCGGGCGGTGGCCGGCGTACCGTGCGATGGCGACCGCCGTCGCGGCGTGCGCCGCGCCGGGGACCGCCCTGACGCTGCGGCCGATCACCGACAAGTCGATGACCGAGCTGCCCGTCTTCAGCGGCGCGGTCCCGGACCGCAGCGGCCAGAACGCGGTGAACGAGCTGCGCTACGCGACCGATGTGCGGGCGTTCGCGCGGCGGGAGGCGGCCGCCGTCGACCGGCTCCCGGCGATCGGGAAGGGCGCGGCGGGGAGCGATCCGCTCGGCGCCTTCGCGGCGGCAGGGCAAAGTCTCAGACTCGGTCCGGCCGGGTCCAAGCATGTGGTGATAGCGATCTTCAACGGATGGCAGCAGACGCGAGCTCTGAACCTGTTCAGCTACCAGCGCGATCCGGCCGGGTCGACCGGGCCGGCCGTGCGCGCGCTGCGCGGCAGCGGGGCGCTGCCGGATCTCGGCGGCAGCGAGGTGATCGTCGTCGGGCTCACGCCGGGCGACGCGTCGATGCAGACGAGCGACGCGCAGCTCGCGGGGCTGTGCCGGTTCTGGCGCGGCGTGGTGGAAGCGGGCGGCGGAAAGGTCGCGCTGTGCGCGGCCGCGCTGCCGGGGATCGGCGACCGCGGCTGATCCGTACTGTTTCGGTATGATGCGCGGCCGATGACCATGATATGGCAAGGCCGCTCCGGGAGATCGGCGAATCCGATGAGTGACGTGTCTTCGCGCGCCCTTTGGCTCAGTGTTGCCCTCGTGTTCGCCGGCCTTGCAGGCTGCAGCGGCGGCGGCTTCACGCCCGGCGGCGGCTCGCATGCGCTGCCCGCCGCGCAGCTGCAGAACATCGTCCGCACCTATGCGTCGGCGAACTCCGTCGACCCGAAGCTCGTTGCATCGGTGATCGACGCGGAGTCGCACGGCGATCCCGCCGCCGTCTCGCGCGTCGGCGCCGAAGGACTGATGCAGCTCATGCCCGGCACGGCCTCGATGTACGGGGTCGGCAACCCGTTCGATCCCTACCAGAACGTCGACGGCGGAACCCGTTACCTTCGCGACCTGCTGAAACGGTATAAAGGCAACGTCCGGCTCGCGGTCGCCGCGTACAACGCGGGGCCGGGCGCGGTCGATGCGGCCCACGGCATCCCGCCGTATGCCGAGACCCGCGCCTACGTCGACCGCGTCGTCGCCGGCATCCGCTGAGCCGATGACGACCTACCCGGGCGTCGGCACGCCGGCGTTCGCGCGCGCCCACAAGCCGTGGTATCCGCGGCTGCGCATCCTCGACTCGTACGTGCTGCGCGAGGTCGCGGGGCCGTTCACGTTCGCGCTCGCCGCGTTCTTCCTGTTCTGGTTCGCGAACATCTTCGTGCTGGCGGCGGACTATCTCGTCAACAAGCACGCGCCGATCTTCCTGGTGCTGCGCTTCCTCGTCTTCCGCATGCCGCAGGCGACGCCGCTCGCGTTCCCGTTCGCGTGTCTGTTCGGGACGCTGCTCGGGTTCGGGCGGCTCGCGGCGGACAACGAGATCAACGCGATGCGGACCTCGGGGGTCTCGTTCTTCCGCATCATCCGGCTGCCGATGATCGCGGGCGTCCTCGTCGCCGTTGGCTCGTTCCTCGTCAACGAGCACATCGCGCCGATCGCGACCGAGCTCTCGACGCGCAGCTTCTACCAGATCCTCTACCGCTCGCAGACGCTCCCGGTCGAGCCGAACATCTTCCGCTCCGACCCGGTCACCGGCAACACGTTCTACATCCAGTCCGTCTCGCCCGACGGCCGCACGATGCAGAACGTGCAGATCTACCAGCCGGCGCGCACCGTGCCGTTCGTGAAGATCCTCACCGCGAAGCGCGCGCGGATCGACGGGACCGAGATCGTCCTCGACCACGCGGTGCAGACGACGATCAACGGTGACGGGCAGATCGCGGCGGTCGACGTGACCGCGAACGAGCTGCGCATCTCGCTGCCGATGGGCGACAACGGTCAGAACTTCCTGAGCAGCGCGATGAACGACACCTGGACGATGAACAGCCAGCAGCTCGCGCAGCAGATCAAGTTCCGCAAGCAGACGGGGCAAGGCGGGACCGATCTCGCGGCGCAAGAGGTGACGCTCGCGACGAAGTACTCGTACCCGTTCGCGGCGTTCATCGCAGTGATGCTCTCGCTCCCGCTCGCGGTGCGGTTCGGGAAGCACGGGCGCACGCTCGGCGTCGTGCTCTCGATCGTCGGGTTCTTCGCGTACTACGCCATCTTCGCGCTCGCGACCGCGTTCGGGAAGAACGGTGCGATCGATCCGACCTTCGCCGCGTGGCTGCCGAACGTCGTCACCGGCGCGGCCGCGGGCGTGCTGATCTGGCTCGAGAACCGATGAGGGAGCTCGTCCGGAATCTGGGCGTGATGTTCGTCGCGCTCTCGTTCGCGATGTGCACCATCCCGCCGCCGGCGATGGTCGACGCCGCGAACGAGGACGACGCGGCGCGCGCGGTCGAGCTGCTCTCGCACTGCGATACGGTCGTGGCCGCGGCGCCGGTGAAAGCGCCGGCCGCGGCGGCCGCGAGCGCGCGGGTCGCCGCCGTCGTGCCGGCTGCGGCGGGGGTGCGGGCGCTGAGACGCTCCGGCGCGACGACGGCGGCGGCCGCCACCGCCCGCGCGCGCGCCGTGACGGCGGACACCGCCGCGGCCGACTCGCCGGCGGACGACGGCGCGGAGGTCGCGCAGGCGGAGTCGCCGGTGCCGGAACCTTCGCCGTCCGCGTCGGGCTCGCCGACGCCGGTGCCGTACGCGCCGCCGCCGGTCGCGCCGAACGGGCCGCAGATTCTCCTCCCGCCGCGGCCGTCGCCCTCGCCGGGCGCGGTCACACCGCCGCCGGTCCCCACGCCCACGCCCGGGCCGAGCGGCTCGCCGGGGCCGGTGATCATCACGCCCGAGACCGTCCCGCCCTCGAGTTCGCCGATCCCGCTCACGACGCCGAGCTCCGGGCCGGTCGGCGCTTCGCCCTCACCGTCGCCGTCGGCGCCGCCGCAGGGCGAGGTGCTCGATCCGAACTCGTACGCGATCCTCGGCGACAAGCTGACCGGCGTGAACAAGCCGGGGCAGCCGTACGATCTCGACGGCCACGTCAACGTCTTCTACCAGGACGGCGTCCTCGGCGGCGACCACGCGCACTACGACGGGAAGCGCTACATCGACGTCACCGGAAACACGTTCGTGAAGAACCGCTCCGGCGACACGGTACTCTACGCCGACACCGTGCGGTTCGACCAGACGACGCAGAAGGCGACGCTGATCCGCGGGCGCGGCGAGTCGACGCAAGGCGTCGAGACCGGGAAGCTGCACTTCGCCGGGACGACGATGGTGACCGACCGCAACGGCGTCACGCACGTCGAGCGCGCGAACATCACGACCTGCGAGAACCCGCGCGGCGGGTATCATCTCGAGTCGAAGACGCTCGACGTCTATCCCGGCGACAAGGCCGTCGCGCGCTCGGCGGTGCTCTTCCTCGGCGCGCTCGCGATCTTCTATCTGCCGGTCGTCGTGATCTCGCTGCGGCACGACGAGCCGGGGACGCGCCGGCAGCCCGGGTTTCTCCCGCTGATCGGGTATTCGGCGACCGAAGGGTTCTACGTCAAGGCGCGGATCGGGTTCTCGCCGAGCGACTACTACTACGGCTACTACCGCGTCGAGGAGTACACCAAGATCGGGCTCGGCCTCGGCTACGTCGGGACGCTGATCCGCAAGGACGGGCGGCGCAAGACCGACGTCAACTTCTTCCGGATGAAGAACAAAGTCGACGGCAGCAACAGCAACAACCTGACCCTCAACGACGACGAGGCGTTCTCGCGCTCGCTGCGCGGGAAGTTCGCGCTGAACTACACCGGGAACTACGGGCCGCTGGTCTCGCTCCCGCCGCAGTTCGACCTGCAGGCCGGGGTCAGCCACGGCAGCGAGCGCGGGAACACGCAGAACTACAGCTTCCACCGCAGCTCGACCGGGACGCTTTCGTCCTCGAACGACTACGGGTTCAGCGACCACCGCGCGTTCTCGTCGCGGCTCAGCAACGACTTCACCTTCTCGCTCACGCGCAGCGCGAGCCTCGGCTACCCGATCACCTCGGCGCTGCACTTCGGGACGGAGACGCACTTCCAGGGGCGCTCGTACGACTACGACCTCGTCTACGACCGCAGCGACACCACGATCCCGACCGCGTTGCAGAAAGAGCCGGAGCTCACGATCCATCCGCACGACCCGCTCTTCCCGCGCTTCAAGTGGTTCCCGGTCACCGCGCAGTACACGCTCGGGATCTACGGCGACCCGGAGGCGCAGCCGAGCATCGACAAGCTCGGCCTGACGACCTCGAAGGGCGAGGCGCGCTTGTCGCTCGGGCCCGCGCTCGCGCACTTCCTCGCGAGCGACTTCTCGGCGAACGTGACCGTGCAGCAGGACGCGTACGGGACCGGCGACATGAAGGCGCAGATCGGGCAGCACGCGACGCTGACGACCTCGCTCTGGAACCACATGGTGAACATCATCACGTACGACGAGACGCACGTGAACGGGCCGTTCGCCGAGCCGTTCAAGATGCTCGACGTCGTCGGCAACGGGACGAAAGAGGCCAGCGACAACCTGCGCGTCTTCAACAGCGACATCTACACCGTCTCGCTGACGGCCTCGACGTTCTTCAACCGGCAGGCGCAGTCGGTCGGGTACCAGATCACCTCGCGGCCCTCGCCGCGCTCCTCGCTCGCGCTCGGCGGGAGCTTCCTCCCCGGACCGGGGAACGGGTTCGACCGCACCAGCGTGCAGCTCGCGACGCCGTTCGGCTACCAGAGCGATCTGCAGTTCTCGACGTTCGTCGACTGGAAGAACCACGCGCGGCTCGAGAGCAAGAACATCTACTACCGGCACATCGTCGGGAACTGCTACGAGATCCGGCTCTCGTACAGCGAGGATCTCAAGCAGGTGACGGCGACCGTCGACCTGCTCGCGTTCCCCTCGCACGCGGTCAACTTCGGGATCGGGCAGACCTCGCTCGGCTCGATCATCCCGCAGAGCCTCTCGACCTCGTCGTTCGGGTACTGAGCGGCCGTTCCGCGCGGTACACTAGAGGGCATGAACACCTACACCCAGCCCTGCGAGTACCAGGAGTGCAACTGCACCGTCACCGGCGGCCTGGAGGGCGCGGCGTATTGCAGCGAGGTCTGCGAGCAGCGCGACTCGACCGACGAAGAGATGGAGCTGACGTGCGCGTGCGGGCATCCGCCCTGCGACGCCGAGTGATCCGCTGCGGCTAATGCGCGGCCGGGGTCGGGCTCGGCGAGGGCGCCGTGACGGCGTTGTTCGGCGGCGTCACGTACGTCTCGATCCCGGTGATCTGCGCGGAGGGGTTCTGCACCGTCGAGCCGCTCGCGGGCTTGAAATGGTTCTGCGAGGCGTTCGAGGCGGTGTCGTACTGGAAGGTGTAGCTGGTGTCGCTCGGGCCGTTGGTGCCGAGCGAGTCGACCGGCGAGCCGTTGCGGTCGAGCGTGAAGAGGCTCACGTTCCAGTACGTCGCGATCTGCGTGTACGGCGGGCACAGGTGGTTCGAGCTGACGATCGGCGTCCCGCTCGCGCTCGGCGGCGCGAGGTCGAGCAGACAGTTGTTGAACGTGATCTGAAACCCGTACTGCGCGCTGGCGGTCGGGACCGTCGGCTGGAAGCTCAGCGTTCCGGCGGGGATCGGGACGTTGAACGTGCGCGGCGTCCCGGAGCTCGGGTCCTGGTAGACCTGTTCGAGCACCGGGCTGTTCGCGAAGTTCGCCCCGCCGCCGACGCTGAAGAACGCCGACCAGTTCTTGAAGTCGCTGTTCAGGCCTTGCGCGTACGGCTGCTGGTTGTTCCCCGTCGTGTTGAAGACGATGACGTACGTGAAGTTCTGGAAGTCGAGCGGACCCGCCGTCTCGAAGCGGATCAGCGTGTCGCCGACCGGAGCGATCGTGGAACCGCTCGGCAGATCGAGACCCGTGACCTGACGGCCGCAGCCTGAGAGAGAGATCATCGCCGCAACGACTACGGCAGTAACGAGCCGACGCACCCTGTTCTCCTTCGCGACCGTGCGCAGCACGGCCCTCGCGCTCGTCTGCGCGTTCGCGCTGCATCTCTCTTTTCCGCTTACCGCGTGGTGGTGGCTTGCGCCGTTCGCGTGCGCGGGCTTGGTGTTTTCTTGGAGCAGTCTGGGGCCGCGCGCCGCGGCGCTCGCCGGCTATCTCAGCGGGCTGGTGTTCTTCACGTTGGGTTTCGCGTGGTTCGGCGAGACGGCGGGCGCGCTCGTCGGTCCCGCCGCTCCGGTCCTGGATCTCGGGCCGTCGGTCGTGGAGGCGCTCGCGTTCGCGTTCGCGGCGTGCATGACGTCGCTCGCGGCGCGGCGCTGCGATGCGCGCGCGGTGCCGTTCGTCGCGGCGGCGGCGTTCGCGCTTGGCGAGCAGATCCGCTCGAGCACCGTGCTCGGCGTCCCGCTCGAGCAGCTCGGGATCACGATGATCGACTCGCCGCTGCGAGCGCTCGCCGCGTTCGCCGGCGGGTACGGGCTCACGTTCGCGACGGTGCTGCTCGGCGCGGCGCTCGGATGGTGGCTCGCCGATGTCCGCGACCGCGTGCGCGCGTGGACGTGCGCGTGCGTGTGGGGCGGCGTCGTCGCGTGCGTGCTGCTCGCGTACGCGGTGTGGCCTGCGCGGCATTACACACCGCCGGCGACGCGCGTCGCGGCGGTGCAAGGCGGGATCGCGCAGAGCGTGAAGCGCAGCGACGCGGGGCTCGCGCTCGCGCTCGCGCGGTACGTCTCGCTGACCGAGCCGCTGCGCGCGCAGCATCCCTCGCTCGTGCTGTGGCCGGAGACCGTCATCACGACCGACTACTTGCGCGATCCCGCGCTGCGCGCGCGCTTCGCCGCGCTCGCGGACCGGCTCGGCGCGACGCTGTACGCGGGCGGGTTCTGGGACGACGGGACGCGGCTCGAGAACGCGCTGATGATCTTCGACCCGCGCGCGAACGCGCACGACGTCAGCGCGATCTACGTCAAAGAGCAGCTGGTGCCGTTCGCGGAGTATCTGCCGGGGCCGGCGTGGCTGCGCACTCTGCCGTACGCGGATCAGATCGGCGGGTTCCGGCCGGGGACGAACGCGTTCGAGACGTACAAGGGCGCGACGGCGCTGATCTGCTGGGAGTCGGTGTTCGGCGATCTCGCGCACGACCGGCTGCGCGACGATCCGCAGCTGTTCCTGATCGCGACCGACGACGCGTGGTTCGGGACGACCGAAGGCCCGTACGAGCACGCGCAGGCGACGACGCTGCGCGCGGTCGAGACCGGGCGCTGGGTGCTGCGCGCGGCGGCGACGGGGATCAGCGGGATCGTCGCTCCCGACGGCACGTGGACGCGGCGCACCGCGCTCGGCGGCGCGGACGTCGTCGTCGGCGACGTCGGCCCGCCGGCGCCGGGACCGTACGCGCGCATCGGACCGCTCCCGGTCGGCTTGGTCATGGCGGTACTCGTCGCGGCGCCGTTCGCGTTCGCGCTCGTCGGCGCGCGGCGGCGGAGGCGCGCGTGAGCTGGCGGATCCCGGTCGTCCTCGTCGTGCTCGCGCTCCTGGGATGGGTCGGGTACGAGATCGGCCGCGCCGGCGACGATATCGTCGTGCCGAAGAACGCCGGGCCGAACACGTTCGTGCACGGCAGCATGCACGGCAAACGGATCGACGGCCGCTCGTGGTCGCTCGACTACGACGAGGCGACGATGAGCCCGGACGGTTCGTACATCCGCATCCCGCACGTGCATGACGGGCGGCTGCACCGCGAGGGGAAGTCCGACGTGCTGATGACCGCCGACGACGTCACCGCGAACACGACGAGCAACGACATCCAGATCGGCGGCGACGTGAAGTTCACCGAGCAGGAAGGCCCGGGGCGCACCCGCACGTTCGTGACGAAGGGCGCGCACTACAACGGGTTCACGCACGAGCTCACGCTTGCCCACACCGCGACGATCACCGAAGGCGGGACGACCGTCGTCGTCGCCGGCGCTTCGGTGAATTTCCGCACGGGCTCGGTCACGCTCGGCCCGCTGAAGGGGACGAAGACCTGAGCGTGCGACTACGTCTCTTCTTGCGAGTTCTTCTTCGCCTCGGCGATCAGCTTCTTGACCTTCTGACCGCCCTTGTGCCCGATCTGTTCGTAGAAGTTCGGCCCGTACCGCTCCTTCACGACCTTGCCGCCTTTTTGGCCGATCGATTCGTAGAACTCCGCGCCGTGGCGCTCGCGCGTCGCTTGACCGCCTTTGCGCCCGATCTCTTCGTAGAATCCCGAACCGTACCGGTCGCGGACGGTGTCGCCGCCCTTCTTCCCGGCTTCACGAACCGACATCTCGCCGTCGACCTTTTCCGTCCGCGCTTTGGTAGCGGCGGGCTTCTTCGGGTCGGCCATGCGTCAGCCGCTCGTTTTCGCGGTACGTTTCAGCTTCTGGCCGCCTTTTGCGCCGATCTCTTCGTAGAACGACGGCCCGTACTTGCTCTTCGTCGCCTCGCCGCCTTTGCGGCCGATGGCTTCGTAGAACTCGCTTCCGTATTTCGCCTTCACCCGGTCGCCGCCGCGCTTCCCGGCTTCACGAACGCTCATACCGCCGCCCGTGGTCTGCACGTTGTCGTTGGTCGCCATGTTGGCTATAGTCTCCCTGAGCTGTCGGCCCACCGACTGCCCTGTACCCAGCGAATGCTAGGTTAAACGGTGCTCTGGACGATCTTCGAAAGGCCCCGAGTCTACGACGGTTCCGGCTCCGCGCCGTTCGTCACCGACGTCGCCGTTGCGGACGGCAGAGTCGTCGCGATCGGGGACCTCTCCGGCCGCGAAGCGCACGAACGTATCGCATGCGACGGTCTCGCGCTCGCGCCCGGTTTCATCGACGTCCACTCACATACCGACGAGCTGTGGCTCGTAAACCCGTCCTGCGAGGGGAAAATACGGCAGGGTGTCACGACCGAGATCGGCGGCAACTGCGGGACCTCGAGCGCGCCCCTGTACGGTAGCGCACTGAGCAAGAAGCGCGTGCACGCGCGCGAGTACGCCCTCGACGTGCAGTGGACGACGTTCGACGCGTTCTTCACGCTGGTCGAGCGCGAAGGCGTCGCGCTCAACGTCGCCTCGCTGGTCGGGCTCGGCACGACGCGCGCGTGCATCGCCGGACCCGACGCGCGGCGCCTCGAGCGCGACGAGCTGATCGCGCAGAGCCGGCTCGTGCGCGGCGCGGTCGAGGAGGGCGCGCTCGGCGTGTCGAGCGGTTTGATCTACGAGCCGGGGCGCTACGCCGATCTCGACGAGCTCGTCGCGTGCGCGCAGGCCGCGCGCGAGGCCGGTGCCCCGCTCTACGCATCGCACGTGCGGAACGAAGGCGACGAGCTGGAGAGCGCGATCGCCGAAGCGCTCGCGGTCGGCGAGCGCGCGGAGGTCGCGGTGCAGTGCTCGCACCACAAAGCCGCCGGGAAGAAGAACTGGGGGAAAGTGCACCGCACGCTCGCCGCGATCGACCGCGCGCGGGCGCACGGGCTCGAGGTGATGTGCGACGCGTATCCGTACGTCGCGTCGTGGACCGAGCTCGCGACGGTGCTGCCGAAGGGCGCGCGCGACGGCGGCGACGAGAAGACGCTGGAACGCTTGCGCGATCCCGAGCAGGCGACGGCGATCGCGCTCGCGATGGAGCTCGCGCGCGATCCCGCGCTCGGCGGCGACGGCTGGGACACGATCCTCATCACCGGGACGGGGAGCGAGCGGAACGCCGAGCTCGCCGGGCTGCGCGTCGATGCGATCGCGCAACGGTGGAGCACGACGCCGCCGCGCGCGGTGATCCGCTTGCTGCTCGAAGAGCAGATGCGCGTCGAGTCGGTGTTCTTCTCGATGAGCGAGGAGGACGTCGCGACGGTGTTCAGCGCGGACTTCTGCAGCGTCGGCAGCGACGCGTCGGCGCGCGCGTTCTCCGGGATCACCGCGCGCGGCGTCCCGCACCCGCGCACGTACGGGACGTTCCCGCGCGTGTTCGGGCGCTACGCGCGGCAGCGGCACGTCTTCGACACCGCCGAAGCGGTGCGGCGGATGACCTCGCTCCCCGCGCGGCAGTTCGGTCTGCGCGACCGCGGGACGATCGCGCCCGGGATGCACGCCGACCTGGTGGTGTTCGACGACGAGCACGTGATCGACCGCGCGACGTACGACCGGCCGTTCGCGCCGCCCGAGGGGATCCGCGACGTCTACGTCAACGGCCGCGCGGTGCTGCGCGAGGGCGCGCAGACCGGCGCGCGCCCCGGCCGCGTCCTGCGCAACGGCGGATGAACCTCGGCGAGCTCGAGCCCGCGAGCCGTGAGGCGCTGCTCGCCGGCGCGAAGCCCGTGCGGCTCGCGCGCGGCGAGGCCGCCTACCTCCCCGGCGATCCGCCCGACCGGGTCTGGTTCGTGCGCAGCGGCCGGGTGAAGATCGTCCGCACCGGCGCCTCGAGCGCCGAGACGATCGTCGGGATCCGGGCCGCGGGCGAGGTCTTCGGCGAGCTGACCGCGGCCGGCGCGGGGCCGCGTACGACCAGCGCGGTGGCGATCGAGCCGGTCGAGGCCCGGACGCTCCCCGCCGCCGCCTTCGCGGCCGCGCTGGAGCGCGATCCGGCGCTCGCGCGGGCGTTCGCGCGCGGGGCCGCGCGGCGGCTCGCCGCCGCCGAGCACGAGCTGGCCGAGCTGGCCGGGAAGAGCGTCGCGGGCCGGCTGGTCGACGCGCTGGGGCGGCTCGCCGGCGAGCACGGCGTTCCGGAGCCGGGCGGCGGGGTGCGGATCGGGATCAACCTGACCCACCAGGACCTGGCGGACCTGATCGGGACGAGCCGCGAGACGCTGACGAAAGAGCTCGCGGTCCTCGCCGACGTGGGACTTCTGCGCGTGGCGCACAAGACGATCACCCTCGTGCAGCCGCGCGCGTTTCCGTTCGCCCGACGCTCCGCCGGCCGGCCCGGTCCGGTGCGATGACGCGCGCCGAGCTCCTCGCCGCGCTCGGCGCCGCCGCCGCCGGCCCGCGTCCGGCCGCCGCCGCGACGCCGCGCCCTGCGCCGCCGGTCGCGCCGCGCGGCGTGTGGGCCGACGTGACGCTGGACCGCGAGGGGACCGCGCTCCTCGCGCCGTTCACCGTCGCGATCGCGCTGCACAATCCCACCGGTCACGCGGTGCGGCTGCGCTTCCCGACCGCCGATCTGTTCCGCGTCGACGTGCTGCGCGACGACACGCCGGTGTGGTCGTCGGTGACCGGGCACAAGCCGATCCCGATCACGCGCCAGCTCGACGTCCCGCCGGGTCACCTGCGGCTCGCGCAGGTGATCGTCGACTCGACGACCGACGACCGGCGCGCGCTCGCGCCGGGCCGCTACACCGTGCGCGTCGCGATGCTCGGCACGAACTTCGGCGTGATCGTCGACAAGCCGATCGCGTTCGACCCGCCGGACACGATCGCGAAAGCGCTCGCGACGAAAGCCGGCACGGTGATCACGATCGCCGGCGAACCGTACGTCGACGGCGGGACGCCGCGGCTGCGCGACGCGACCGGGACGCTCCGCCTCTCGCGCGCGCTCGGCCTGCGCACGAGCGGGACGTTCGTGGTGCGCGGCTTCATGGACGCGCTCGGCGACGAACGCGTCTTCGACGTCGGCCGCAGCGCGCCGGCGTTCGACAACGGCCCTTCGCCGGCGCCGTAAACGCTAAAGCTGCGGCGGCGGAACGGCGGGCGGCGGGACCGGCGGCGGAAGCTGACCGGCGGCCGCGGTCGCCGGAACCGCGGGCGGCTGCGCGAGCAGGTCGCGGTACATGCCGACGAGCACCGTCGCGACGAACCCGTAGTACGCGATCGAGACGAGCGAGGAGAGCGCGTAGCCGAGGATGCTGCCGACGAGCAGCGGGATCGCCGGCATGTGGAACTCGGTGTCCAAACCGGTCGGCATCACGGCGAGCTCCAGCGGGACGA
>DATAQE010000061.1:0-8192 GCA_036264835.1 Candidatus Elarobacter sp. | reverse complement strand
TTTTCCCATGGATGGGAAAACGCGGGCGTCCCCGGCGAGACCATGTGCCCGCCCCGAACGCCGCCCCCAAGCTTTTCAGACGGTCTCGAGCTCAGCAGCATCCTCAGCATCTTCCGGAGACCCGAGCCCCGTGACGTGATGCCGATCCGTGTGGCAGACATACGACACGGCCCCACCGCGCTTCCGCTTCTCCACCACATAGTCACCGCAAACCGCACAAGGCTGCGGCGCCACCGGATCCCACGAGACGAAATCGCAAGCCGGATAGTTCGCGCACCCATAGAACGTCCGCCCCTTGCGCGACTTCCGCTCGGCAATCATGCCGCCATCCTTGGGGCATTTGACGCCGGTATCTTTGAGAATCGGCTTGGTGGTCTTGCACTCCGGATACCCGGTGCACGACATGAACTTCCCGAACCGCCCGGCCTTGATGACCATCGGCCGCCCGCAGTTCACGCAGACCTCATCGGTCGGCTCATCCCGCTGCTCGAACTTCGGCAGCTTGCGCTCCGCCTCGGCCAGCTCTTTCTCGAACCCGCCGTAAAAGTCGGCGAGCACCTTCGCAGTAGCCCCCCAATCCCCGCCGGTCTCCGCGAGCTCGTCCAACTTCCCTTCCATCGAAGCCGTGAACTTCAGATCGACGATCTCGTTGAAATGCTCGACGAGCAGATCGTTGACGGCCTCGCCGATCTCGGTCGGATGGAACCGCCGCTCCAACTGCTCGACATACCCCCGCGCCTGAATCGTCTCGACGATGGCGGAGTACGTGGAAGGCCGCCCGATCCCGTTCTCCTCGAGCGCCCGCACGAGCGAAGCTTCGCTGTACCGAGGCGGCGGCTCGGTGAAGTGCTGCTTCGGATCGATCGCCTTCGGATCGAGGACCTCGCGCTCGTCGACCTTCGGCAGGATCGGCCGCGCCTTCGCCGCCTTCCCGTTCGCCGCCGACCCCGCACCATCGGCGGGCAACGCCGAATCATCGGTCCCTTCCTCATACACCGCCGTGAAACCGGCGAACTTCAGCACGCTCCCCGTGGCGCGGAACGTGAACCGATCCCCCGCCTTGATGTCGACGGTCGTCTGATCGAACACCGCCGGCGCCATCTGCGAGGCGATGAACCGCTCCCAGATCAGCTGGTACAACCGCATCTCATCCCGCTTGAGGACCTTCGCCAACGACTCGGGCGAACGCATCGCCGAGGTCGGCCGAATCGCCTCGTGCGCATCCTGCGCGCCCTCTTTGACCTTGTACTGCCGCCCGCCACCGTGGAACGACTCGCCGAACCGCCCGACGACGTACTCCCGCGCCGCGTCACGAGCCGAATCCGCGATGCGCGTCGAGTCGGTGCGCATGTAGGTGATGAGCCCCTGCGTCCCCTCGCTGCCGCCCAGATCCACGCCCTCGTACAGCGCCTGAGCGATCTGCATCGTCTTGCGGACGCGGAACTTCAGCTTCCGCGAGGCTTCCTGCTGGAGCGTCGAGGTGGTGAACGGCGCGGCCGGATTCCGCCGCGTCTCCCGCGTCTTGACCGACCCGACCCGGAACTCCGCACCCCGCAACGCCGCCATGATCGCATCGGCCTGCTCACCGTTGGTGACGTCGGCCTTCTCCCCGTCGACCTGGAACAGATCGGCCGGGAACACGATCGGCGACCCCGCCGACGCCAACTGCGCCGTGATCGTCCAGTACTCGCGCGGGACGAACGCGCGAATCTCCCGCTCGCGGTCGACGATCAGCCGCACCGCGACGGACTGCACGCGCCCCGCGGAGAGCCCGCCGCGCACCTTCGCCCACAACAGCGGCGAGATCTTGTAGCCGACCAGCCGGTCGAGGATCCGCCGCGCCTGCTGCGCGTTGACGCGCGGCATGTCGATGTGGTGCGGGTCCTTGAGCGCCGCGAGCGCCGCGTCCTTGGTGATCTCGTGGAGCTCGATCCGCTTGGGGTTCTCGAGCTTGAGCAGCTCCGCCAAGTGCCACGCGATCGCTTCGCCCTCGCGGTCGGGGTCGGTCGCGAGGTAGACGTCGGAGGCGGTTTTCGCCGCCGCCTTGAGGTCCTTGATGACGTCGCCCTTCCCTTTGATGGTCAGGTAGCGCGGCATGAACTCGTGCTCGACGTCGACGCCGAGCGTCGACTTCGGGAGGTCGCGGACGTGGCCGACCGACGCCTTCACGACGTAGCGCGGAGGCAAGAACTTCTTGATGGTTTTGGCTTTCGTCGGCGACTCGACGATGATCAGCGGCTTCGCCACAACGGTCTCCAGAGGGTGCGGCCCGTCCGGGACGGGCTTCCGGGCCACAGTATAAACCCGGACGTCAAGCCGCTCAAACCGCCTCACGCGCGGCGCGCGATAACCGCCGATCCGGCCCAAGAGTTGCACGAAACGCGAAATCTGTGTATTCTGCGACTAACATGCGTCGACGCGTCGATGCATCTCACTAGGTTGGACCAAACTCCGTCCGCGCGGACGAGGAGGTTGAATGGACTCGGATACCAACAACGGCGGCGGCACTTCCGGCGAATCGTCGAACGGCGAATCCACCGGACGCGGCGGACGCCGCAAAGGCGCAGGCCGTAAGAAGGCGACCAACGGACGCCGCAAAGGCGCCGCCGGCGGTCGCAAGAAAGCCGCAGGCGGTCGCAAGAAGACCACCGGCGGTCGCAAGAAAGCTGCCGGCGGTCGCAAGAAGACCGGTGGTCGCAAGAAAGCTGCCGGCGGTCGCAAGAAGGCCGCGGGTGGCCGGAAGAAAGCCGCGGGCGGTCGCAAGAAGGCCGGCGGACGGAAGAAAGCCGGCGGACGCGGACGCAAGAAGGCGTCCTAACAACCGGTAGACGACCGGAAACAGAGAGGAGCGGTTCTTCGAACCGCTCCTCGTTTTTTTCATCCGCCGTTCAGGTGAGCACCGCGGGACCGGCGGTGAGGTCCGGCGCTTTGCCGCCGTGCTCCTCGACCCAGTGACACGCCGCGCGATGTCCGGGCTCGTACTCGTTGAACGCCGGCACCTCGACCTTGCAGCGCTCGAACGCGACCGGACAGCGCGTGTGGAACCGGCAGCCCGACGGCGGGTTCACCGGCGAAGGGATGTCGCCGGTGAGGATGATCCGCTTGCGGCGGCGCTCGACGTCGGGATCGGGGATCGGGATCGCCGAGAGCAGCGCCTGCGTGTACGGGTGGAGCGGGTTCTCGTAGAGCTGCTCGCGGTCGGCGAGCTCGACGATCTTTCCGACGTACATCACCGCGACGCGGTTCGAGATGTGCCGGACGACCGAGAGGTCGTGCGCGATGAACAGGTACGTCAGGCCGAGCTTCCGCTGCAGGTCCTGGAGCAGGTTGATCACCTGCGCCTGGATCGAGACGTCGAGCGCGGAGACCGGCTCGTCGGCGACGATGAACTTCGGGTCGACCGCCAGCGCGCGCGCGACACCGATCCGCTGGCGCTGGCCGCCCGAGAACTCGTGCGGGTAGCGGTTCGCGTGGTACGGCTGCAGCCCGACGAGCCGCAGCAGCTCCTGGACGCGCGTATCGGCGGCCTTCCCCGACGCGATGCCGTGGATCTCGAGCGGTTCGCGGATGATCGAGCCGACGGTCATGCGGGGGTTCAGCGAGGCGTACGGGTCCTGGAAGATGATTTGCATCTCTTTGCGCAGCGGCCGCAGCTCGTTGCGCGTGAGGTGGACCAGCTCGCGGCCCTCGAACTTGACGCTGCCCTTCGTCGCCTCGGTCAGGTGGAGGATGACGCGCCCCGCCGTCGTCTTCCCGGAACCCGATTCGCCGACGAGCCCCAGCGTCTCGCCGCGGCGGATCTCGAAGTCGATCCCGTCGACCGCTCTGACGTCCGCGACGTGGCGCTGGAAGATCCCGGCGGTGATCGGGAAGTACTTGTAGAGGTCGCGGACGACGACGAGATCGTCGGGCGGCGCGGCGACCACGCCGCTCGGGACGCCGTTGTCGCTGAAACCGGACGCGCTCATTTCGGCACCGGCTGCGCGGCATGCGCGACGACGACCGAGTCGGGGACGATCGGGCGGTTCTCGGCCGGGATCGGCTTCTGCCCTTCGGCGCGCTCGTCGTACAGATAGCACCGCGCGACCTGTCCGCCCTCGAACTGGTAGAGCGGGACCGGGTTGTCGCAGATCGGCATCCGGTAGCGGCAGCGCGGCGCGAACGCGCAGCCCGGCGGCATCCGCAGCAGGTTCGGCGGCTGGCCTTCGATCGGGATCAGCCGCGCGCCGCTCTGGTCGAGCCGCGGCAGCGACTCCAGCAGCCCCATCGTGTACGGCATCCTCGGCGTCTCGAAGATCTGCTTCGCGGTGCCGTACTCGACCATGTTGCCGCCGTACATCACCAGCACGTTCTCGCAGGTCTCGGCGACGATCCCCAGGTCGTGCGTGATCAGCACGATCGCCGAGCCCAGGCGCGCCTGCATCTCGTTCATCAGCTCGATGATCTGGGCTTGGATCGTCACGTCGAGCGCGGTCGTCGGCTCGTCGGCGATCAGCACCGCGGGATCGCACGAGAGCGCCATCGCGATCATGACGCGCTGGCGCATCCCGCCGGAGAACTGGTGCGGGTAGTCCTTGAGCCGGCGCTCGGGGACCGGGATGCGGACGAGCCGCAGCATCTCGACGGCCTTGTCGCGCGCCTCGTTCTTGTTGAGCCCGAGGTGCAGGCGGACCGCCTCCGCGATCTGCTCGCCGATCGTGAGCACCGGGTTCAGCGAGGTCATCGGGTCCTGGAAGATCATCGCGATGTCGCGGCCGCGGATCTTCCGCATCTCCGCCTCGCTCTTCTCGAGCAGGTTCTCGCCCTTGAAGAGGATCTTGCCGCGCTCGATCCGCCCGTTCTGCGCGATCAGGCGCATGATCGAGAGCGAGGTGACCGATTTCCCCGACCCCGACTCGCCGACGATCCCGAGCGTCGAGCCCGGTTCGATCGCGAACGACAGACCGTTGACGGCGGAGACGACGCCGTCCTCGGTCTTGAACGTCGTCTTGAGGTCGTGGACCTCGAGCAGGGCCAAGTCCGCTAAATCCCCGACAGGCTGATCAGCGTCGCGACGAAGACGAACAGGATCGCGACGGTGCGCGTGACCGCGGCGATCTGCGCGTCGAGCCCGAGCCGGCGCGTCGCGGACTCGACCCGGCCGCCGACCGTCCCGCTGAGGCCTTCCTGCTTCGTCGTCTGGATCGCGAGCAGCACGACCAGCAAGACGCCGAGCACGATGAAGAGCCCGGCGAGCGTGTGGGTGATCCACGGGAAGCTCTGCGCCAGCGGCGAGTGGGGTGTCGTGTCGAAGCTGAAGTTCGGGGGAAGCGTCAGCGGGATCGCGGACGCCTTGACGGCGGGCGCGGCCGCCTTGGCGGCCGCCGGCGCAGCCGACGCGGCCGCGAGCAGCACGGGAAACACGGTGACTTGGACTCCTGACGTGGACCGGGGAAGAAACCGCCCAGGCTTGGCGGCCCTTGGGGAAACTCCCTTTCGCCGCTAGGTCCGAGAGGGGGTGAGCGCTCGGACCCTGGCTGCGACGTTCTCGCCGGAGAGACCGAACTGCGCGCGCTGCGCTTCCGGCTTGGCGTGCTGGACGAGCACGTTCGGGACGCCGATCCGCTCGACCGAGACATCGAGGCCGTGATCGTTCACGAACTCGACGACCGCCGAGCCGAAGCCCCCGGCGAGGCTGTGCTCTTCCAGCGTGATGAAGCGGCGGTGCGTCTCGGCGAGCCCGAGCAGCAGCGTCTCGTCGAGCGGCGCGACGAAGCGCGCGTTGACGACGGTCGGGTGCACGCCGTCCGCGTCGAGCAGGTCGTACGCGTCGAGCGCGGCGTCGACCGTGTTGCCGAGCGCGAGGATCGCGACGTCGCTGCCGGGGCGCAGCACCTCGGCGCGGCCGAGGACGACCGGCGTGACCGGCTCGTCGTGCTTCCCGCTGGTCGAGCCGCGCGGGTAACGGATCGCGGCCGGCGTCTCGAGCGTCAGCGCGAGGTCGAGCATCGGCTGCACCTCGGCTTCGCTGCGCGGCGCCATGATCGTGATCCCGGGGAGCGTGCGGAGATACGCGACGTCGTAGAGCCCCATGTGCGTCGGGCCGTCGTCGCCGACGAAGCCCGCGCGGTCGATCGCGAAGACGACCGGCAGACCCTGGACCGCGACGTCGTGCACGACCTGGTCGTACGCGCGCTGGAGAAAGGTCGAGTAGATCGCGCAGACCGGCTTGATCCCGCGCGTCGAGAGCCCGGCGCCGAAGCAGACCGCGTGCGCCTCGGCGATCCCGACGTCGAAGTACCGCTGCGGGAACTGCTTCGCGAACTTGGCCAGACCCGTGCCGTCGGGCATCGCGGCGGTGATCCCAACGACGCGCTCGTCGCGCTGCGCGGCGGCGATCAGCGCGTCGGCGAACGCCTGCGCGAAGGTCGGACGCGTGGCTTTCTTCTCGAGCTTCCCTTCGTCGGGATGGTAGACGCCGGGGCCGACGCCGTGGAACGTGCGGCTGTCGCCCTCGGCGATGTCGTAGCCCTTGCCCTTCACCGTCTTGACGTGCAGCAGCACGGGGCCGTCGATCTTGCGCGCGTTCGAGATCACGTCGGTGAGCGTGTCGAGGTCGTGGCCGTCGATCGGGCCGACGTAGCGGAAGCCCATCTCCTCGAAGATCACCGGCGCCTTGTGGTCGGGGAGCGTGAAGCGCATCCCCGCCATCTCGGCGGTCGAGAGCGCGCGCCGCGCGGTGTCGCCGAGCGGGACGTGGTCGAGCATCCCCTTGAGCATCTCGCGGCCCCGGGTGAAGAGCGGCTTTGAGCGCAGCGTCCCCAGGTACGAGGCGATCGAGCCGACGTTCGGCGCGATCGACATCTCGTTGTCGTTGAGGATGACGATGAAGTTGGTCTTGAGCAGCCCGGCGTTGTTGATCGCCTCGTAGGCGAGCCCGCCGGTGAGCGCGCCGTCGCCGATGATCGCGACGACCGTGTCGTGGCGGCCGGTGAGATCCCGCGCGGTCGCCATCCCGAGCGCGGCCGAGATCGACGTCGAGGCGTGGCCGGCGCCGAACGCGTCGAACTCCGACTCGCTGCGCATCGAGAAACCGCTGATCCCGCCGCCTTGGCGCAGCGTGCCGAAGCGCTTCGCGCGGCCGCTGAGGAGCTTGTGCACGTAGCTCTGATGGCTCACGTCCCAGACGATCGCGTCCTGCGGGAGGTCGAGGACGCGGAACAGCGCGATGGTGAGCTCGACGACGCCGAGGTTCGGCGCGAGATGCCCGCCGTTCGCGGCGCAGACGCGGATCAGCGTCTCGCGCACCTCGGCGGCGAGCTGGTCGAGCTCGGGACGGCTCAGGCGTTTGACGTCGGCCGGAGTCGTGAGGCGCTCCAGGATCATCCCGGGGTGTTCGCCGCGCGGGGTCGAAAGCCCGGCCCCGTGCAGGCTCCGGTCACGCCGCCGGTCCCCCTCCGGTTCCGCAAGCGCGTCTGGACCGACGCCGCGCGCATCTTCTCGACGGTCTGCAACCCGTTCCTGACCTCGCTCGCTTTGTTCGTCATCCTCGCGGGCGCCCGGTCCAACGGCACGACCGACTTCTGGATCCTGCTCTTCAACAGCGCGTTCTTCACCTCGATCGCGCCGATGCTGTTCATCTTCTACCTGTACGCGACGGACCGCATCTCGGATCTCGACATGTCGATCCGGACCGAGCGCGAGCGCGTCTTCATCGCGTTCGTCGTCTTCTACGCGCTCGGCGCGATCGATCTGTGGGTCATCCATGCGCCGGTGATCATGACCGCCTCGATGGCGGCATACGCGGTGAGCTCGCTGGTCGTGCAGTGGATCACGCGCTACTGGAAGATCTCGACGCACGCGCTCGGGATCACCGCGCCGCTGGTCGCGCTGACCGTGCTGTTCGGCCAGCGCCCGGCGCCGTTCTACGTGCTGATCCCGATCGTCGGCTGGTCCCGTGTCTATCTGCGCGCCCAGACCGTGCTGCAAGTCGTCGCGGGTACGCTCCTGGCGCTCGGCACGACGCTGCTCTTCTTTCGCATCGTCCACGTGGTGTAGGAGGCGACATGTACGAGGTCCGTTCCACCTCGGAGCTCACCAGCGATCTGATCAAGCTCGCGCCGGAGGGGCCGGCGATCGAGCCCGTCGCGAAGATCGCGCTGAGCGACACCGAGCCGCCGAAGCCGATCGCGATCGTCGGCGTGCACGGGATC
>DATAQE010000051.1:0-22020 GCA_036264835.1 Candidatus Elarobacter sp. | reverse complement strand
CATCGAGAACATCCCGTCGGAGCACACGTGCTCGTGCGGCAGCGCGCTCGCCGGCGCGCGCGCGTAGGCGCGACGCGATGAGACGCGCGCCGGGCACGGGGGTCGACCTCACGGTCTACCTCAAGGCGATCCCCCTGCTGGTGCGCAACCCGTCGATCATCGTCGTGCCGCTGCTGATGGCGGTCGCCGGGATCCTGATCGGGCTGGTGCTCGCGCCGGCCGGCGGCGGGCTCGTCGGCTACGCGACGGGCGGGATCGCGGGTCTGGTGGTGCAACTGTTGCAGCTCTTCGGCGTCGGCGCCGCGTGCATCGTCGCCGACGGCGCGTGGCGCCGCGGGCGGTCCTCGTTCGACGACGCCTGGACCGAGGCGCGCCGCCGCGCCGGCGACATCCTGTTCGCCGCGCTCCTGATCACGTTCGTGTTCGGCATCATCCAGTACGTGGGGATGCTGATCGGGCTCCTCGCGTTGGTGCTGGCCGCGGTCGCGTTCTTTTTCCTCATCTGGGCGATCCCGGCGGTCGCGGTCGGCGGGCTCAGCGGCGGCGATGCGATCCAGGTCTCGATCGACCGCGTGCGCGCGAACCCGCTCTCCGCCGCGATCACCGCCATAGTCGCCGCGCTCGCGACCTACGGCGCGATGCAGCTCTCGCTCTACCTCACCGAAGTGCTGTACGTCTACACGGGCGTGGGGATCGTCGACAGCCTGATCGGCGCGCTCGTCATGGCGATCGCCGACGGCTACATCGCGCTTATCATCACCAAGACCTACACCGACGCCTCGTTCGGCCGGTGAGTTCGCCTACGGCGAACTCTTCGCGTTCGGCCTTCGGCCGAGCCGCACGAACTATCTGGATGACGGTGCGAGCGCCATGCGCACGAGGTCGGCGACCAGCGGCGGGCTGACGTTCGTGCGTGCGATCCGTTCGGCGTCGCCGATCGCCGCGAGCATCTTCGCGAACGCCGCCGGCTCGCGCGTCGGGAGCTCTTCGAGCCGCCCGCGCTGATCGCGCGCCAACAGCGGGACGCTTCCGCCCAGGCCGAGCGCGACCCAGTCGCGCGCGAGCGTCTTCACCGTCTCGAGCCCTGCTTCCAGCGTCGGCCGCGTCGCCCATGCGCTCGCGTCCGCTTCCGCGCCGCGCGCGGCGGCGAAGAACCACTCGACCGCGGCGTCGCGCGTCGCGCCCTCGCCTTCGTCGAGATACGCGATCGCGCGCGAGGCGCTGCCGTTCGCGACGCTCGCCGCGCGGCGCGCGTCGTCGCCGGTGACACCGCGGCGCTCGAGGATCTCGACGATCTCCGCCTCGGTGAGCGGCGCGAACGTCACCTCGATCAGCCGCGAGCGGATCGTCGGCAGGACCCGCCCGACCGCGTTCGCCGTCACGATCAGCACGACGTCGGCAGGCGGCTCCTCGAAGAACTTCAGCAGCGCGTTCGCCGCCTCGCGGGTGAAGTCGGCGTCGCCGAGGACGAAGACGCGCCGCCCGCCGGCGTACGAATGCATCGAGAGTTGCCGCACGAGATCCCGCGCGGTCGCCTCTTCGCTCTCGTGGAACCCGCCGCCGCCGTCGCGGTCGCCGATCTTGAGCTGCCCTTCGGCGAAGTAGAAGTCGGGATGCGTCCCGGCGTCGACGCGCGTGCAGCCGCTGCAGTGCCCGCACCACCCGAGCAGCGTGCGCTTCGGCGTCACGCACAGCAGCGAGCGCGCGAGCGCGCGCGCGAACGCTTTCTTCCCGACGCCTTGCGGCCCGGTGAAGAGATAGCCGTGCGAGAGCGTCGCCGAAGTGAGGTGCTCGAAGAACGTGCGCGGCCCCGCCGCGCCGACGACGTCGAAGTGCCCGTCGATCACAGCGGGCTTCCCGCGTTCCGGCGGTGCGCGAGCCACTCGCGCGCGGCGGCCGCGAGCGCCTCGGGCGATTGCGTCCCGTCGAGGACGACGAACCGGTTCGAGAACCGTTGCGCGAGCTGGAGATAGCCTTCGCGCACGCGCTGGTGGAACGCCGCGTCCTCGCGCTCCATGCGGTCCGCGCCGCCGCGCGCGCGCACCCGCTCGCGCGAGAGCTCGACCGGGACGTCGACGAGGAACGTCAGATTCGGTGCGATCCGGTGCGTCGCCGCGAGACACAGGTCGAGCACTGCTTCCAGATCGAGGCCGCGTCCGTAGGCTTGGTAGGCGACGGTCGCATCGAAGAACCGGTCGCACAGCACGATCGTGCGCTCTTTCAGCGCGGGCGCGATGACGTCGGCGACGAGCTGAGCGCGCGCGGCGTTGAGCAGCATGACCTCGGCGAGCGGGTCGATCCGCAAGGCCGGGTCGAGGAAGACGGCGCGTAAAGAATCGCCCAGAGGAGTGCCCCCGGGTTCCCTGGTGACCAGGACGCGATCGCCGCCGTTCCTAAGGTCTTCGGCCAGCGCTGCGATCAGCGTCGATTTTCCGGCGGCCTCGATGCCTTCGAAGGTGACGAGCACCCGCCGCTCTTCGCGATCGTGGCTCGACGGCCATCGCGCGGAGGCAGGATGCTGAACGAGTTGGTGAGACGGCTCGCAGCCGCTAAGGCGGACCGCCGCGCCGCGGAGCGCAGGCGCAAGCGCTTTCCGATCGGGTGGCTGAAGGACGGCGCGCTTGTCTCGGCTCTGGGTCTGGAGATCAGCGAGAAGGGCGTATTGTTCGCCTCGCGCGAGGCGCCGGCCGCCGCGCACGTCGACGTCGCGATCGACCTCGGCGCCCGCCGCGTGCGGGCGCGCCTGAAGGTCGCGCGGCACGGGACGATGGCGCGCGAGGGGGTCGACTGGGCGATCATCGCCGGCGTCTTCGAGGGGATCGCGGCCGACGACTGGGACGCGGTCGTGCGGTTCTGCAAAGACCTGGCCGAGCCGGCGAACAAGGCGGCCGACGAGCTCAGCGCCCACGGCGAGGACGACGACGCGTACCGGCTGCTGCCGCTGAAGACGCAGCAGCGGGTCGTCGCGGAGCTCGTCGCCGCAGGCCGCCTCGCGCCCGGGAGCGATGCGAAGAACCCGCTGCTGCGCATGTCCTACGCCGGCAAGACGCGCAACGGCATGGCGCACCGGCTCGCGGTGACGAGCCGCCGCGTCGAGGACGGCGAGGTGCTGCAGTTCGACTCGTCCCTCACCGTCGACGACCACGGGAACGTCACCCTCGAGCGGTGACGACGAGGATCGCTAGACTTCGGGTCCCTTGAAGATTCGGACGCGGCGATTCGGCTCGAGCCCCGTCGACCGCGACTGCAACCGATACCGCTCGGCGAGCTGGTGCTGCATCCGCCGAATATACGATGTCTGCGGCGTGAGCTCGATCGCCCGCGAGTCGAGCAGCACCTGATACACGGCCTCCTCGGCCTCGCGCATCGCGATCTCCTCGACGTCGATCGACGGCAGATTGAACACGTCTTTCAACGCATTCTGAATCTGCGTCGTCGTGTTGGTCTTGATCGAGTAGATCGGCACGTTCTCCGCCGCGATCTGCTTCAGCCGCTCGGACTCCTTGCGCTCGAGCGTCTTCAGCGTCAAGACGACGTCCGCATCGTCCCACTTCCGCGCGATCGACGCATGCACGCGCAGATTGTGCACCGCCCGCTCGATCTTGTTCCGCGACACCCCGTACGGAAAGATCATCAACGGCTTCGCATCCTCAGGGACCGCCTCGCCGGCCGCCCCGAACAGCGTCGACTCGTCGTCGCGCGGCTGCACCGGCAGCTGCCGAACCTTCTCCGGCGCGATCGCCTCGGGGTTCGCGTGCTGCACGATGTCGATCGACCCGCCGACGGTACGCTGCCGCACCTCCGGCTGCGGCTGATACCCGCGCAACAGCGCGTCGACCACTTCGCCGACGTTCTGGTGGATCGCCAACCGGTCCCGGTCCTGGATCTCGACGACGACGTCGAACGTCGGCGGCTGCTTCCGCTCCAACACCGTCTTGCGCGAACCGCGCCGCCGCGCTTCCTCGTCGGAGAGCGTCACCGCGCTGATCCCGCCGAGCAGATCGCTGAGCGTCGGGTTCATCAGCAGGTTCTCGAGCGTCTGCCCGTGCGCCGTGCCGATCAGCTGCACGCCGCGCTCCGCGATCGTGCGCGCCGCGAACGCCTCGGCCTCGGTGCCGATCTCGTCGATCACGATCACCTGCGGCATGTGGTTCTCGACCGCTTCGATCATCACGTTGTGCTGCAGATGCGGATCGGTCACCGGCATGCGCCGCGAATGCCCGATCCCCGCGTGCGGCACGTCGCCGTCGCCCGCGATCTCGTTCGAGGTGTCGACGATCACGACGCGCTTGCGGTCCTCCGCGAGCACGCGCGCGCACTCGCGCAGCATCGTCGTCTTGCCCACGCCCGGACGGCCCAGCAGACAGATCGACTTCCCGCTGCGGATCACGTCGAGGACGATGTCGATCGTCCCGTACACCGCGCGCCCGACGCGGCACGTCAGGCCAACGATGCGCCCGGTGCGGTTGCGGATCGCGCTGATGCGGTGCAGCGTCTGCTCGATCCCCGCGCGGTTATCGCCGCCGAAAGGCGAGAGCCGCGAGGTGACGTGCGCGATGTCTTCCGACGTGACCGAGGTTTCGCTCAGGAACACGAAGTCGTCGTCGAAGCGCGCCTCCGGCGGACGGCCGAGGTCGAGCACCACTTCGATGACGCTGTCGAGATTCGGAAGACGGACGAGCGCTTGGCGGATGGGGAGGGGGAAGATGTCCAGGAGCTGCGTCAGCTCCCAGTTCGGCACGAAGGACTCGGCGTTAACGGCCAACCTGTCTCCTCGTCGACGTCTGTCGATTGTCGATCGTCGCACCCTCCGTCGCCGGAGAACCGCGACGGTGGGACGGCTTCCCGCCCGCCTGCCCGATTACCTGGAGCACACGCCCAAATACCCGATTTTTACGCGATTCGTTTCGGTTGCTCACCCCTGCTAAAGTGCGGTCGCCACGGTGCCGATACAGCGCGGGACGCGGCATCCCGGCCGACGTAAAGCCGCTGCATGGCGACACGGTATCTGGAGGACTACGCGGTCGGAAGCAGCGCCGAGATCGGCAGCGTGCAGGTCACCGAAGACGAGATCCGCGCGTTCGCGACGCGCTACGACCCGCAGCCGTTCCACACCGATCCGGAGAAGGCGAAGTCGTGGCCGTACGGCGGCTTGATCGCGAGCGGCTGGCACACCGCGTCGATGATGATGCGCGTGATCGTCGACGAGTTCATCGACCCGGAGACGAGCCTCGGCTCACCGGGCCTCGGCCCGATCCGCTGGAAATTGCCGGTGCGCCCCGGCGACACGCTGCGCGTGCGCGCGCGCATCGTCGACAGCCGCGTCTCGCAGAGCAAACCGGATCGCGGCACGCTCACGTTCGAGGTCGACGTCCTCAACCAGAACGGCGAGACGGTGATGACGGTCGAAGACTGGCTCGCGATCGTCCGCACGCGGCCCGCGTCACCGTGAAGCGTCCGCCACGGTCTCACCTTCCGTGAGCTCGCGCAGCGCCGCGTGATACTCGTCGGATAACCGCGCGACGAGCTCCGCGGCGCTGGGCACGTGAAGGACCGCGCCGATCCCCTGCCCCGAGCCCCAGATGTCGCGCCACGCCTTCGTTTTCTCGCTCGCGAAGTTCATCTTCGAGGGATCGCTCTGCGGCAGGTCGTCAGGATCGAGCCCGGCGCGCTCGATCGACGCGCGCAGATAGTTCCCGTGCACGCCGGTGAAGAGGTTGGTGTAGACGATGTCGCGCGCGCTCGACTCGACGATGGTCCGCTTGTAGTCCTCGCTCGCGTTCGCTTCGCGCGTCGCGATGAACGCCGAGCCGACGTACGCGAAGTCCGCGCCCATCGCGCGCGCGGCGAGCACCGCCCGCCCGTTCGCGATCGCGCCCGAGAGCGCGAGCGGCCCGCCGAACCACGCGCGGATCTCCTGCACGAGCGCGAACGGCGACCAGGTCCCGGCGTGACCGCCGGCGCCGGCGGCGACCGCGATCAGTCCGTCCGCGCCCTTCTCGATCGCCTTGCGCGCGAACGTCACGTCGATCACGTCGTGCAGCACGACCCCGCCGTACGAATGGACCGCCTCGTTCACCTCGGGCCGCGCGCCGAGCGAAGTGATGACGAGCTTCACCCGCCGCTTCACGCAGATCTCCAGATCGTGCATCAGACGCGGGTTCGACTTGTGCACGATGAGGTTCACGCCGAACGGCGCGGACGGCCGCTCGGGATGCGCGGCGTCGTGCTCGGCGAGCTCGCGCTCGATGCGGTCGATCCACTCCTCCAGCACGTGCTCCGGCCGCGCGTTCAGCGAGGGGAACGCGCCGATGATCCCCGCCTTGCACTGCGCGATGACGAGCTCGGGCTGCGAGATGATGAACATCGGCGCACCGATGACCGGGAGCGCGAGACCGCGCGGCGAGAGCGTCACCTCGAGATGCTCCGCAGAGCGTCCCGAAACTCCTCCGCTACAGCATCACGAGGCCGAGGCGCACGCCGAGCGTGACCGCCTCGGTGCGCGTCGTCGCGCCGAGCTTCCCGAGGATCGAGGCGACGTGCGCCTTCACCGTGTTCTCGCTGATCGCGAGCCGCTCGGCGATGCGCCGGTTCGAAAGCCCGCCGGCGAGCATCGCGAGCACCTGGCGCTCGCGCTCGGTCAGCGGCTCCGCCAGCACGACGCTCGACGAGCCGGTCACCGCCGGCGCGAGCGCGTCGCGAACCGACGCGTCCAGCACGACCAGACCGGCCGCGATCGCATCGAGCGCGGCGAGCAATTCGCGCGCGTCGCTCTGGCGCGCCAGCACGCCCGCGGCGCCCGCGCGCAGCGCGGCGAGCGCGGCGTCGGCGTGCGGGTCGTCGACGAGCAGGATCGTCGGCGCGGTGAAGCCGCCGGCGATCGCGGCGAGCATCTCGCGCGGACCGGCCGCGTCGCGCACGACGACGTCGGCCTGATCCGGCGCGACGACGTCGACGCGATCGGCTAGCAGCCGCACGAGCCGTTCGCGCGCCGCCTCGCCGGCCTCGATCGCGACGCGCGCGCGCTCAGGCAGCGCGCACGCGCTCCGTGTCGGGCGGGACCGGGACCGTGATCGCCGCGCCGCCGCGCAGCACGTCAAGCGCGCTCGCGAACCGCAGCCGCCGCGGATCGCGCGCGAGCAGCACGTCGCCGACCAGCAGCCCCGCGCGCTGCGCGCGGCCGCCCGCTTCGAGCGCGATCACGACCAGCACGTCACGCCCGTCGCGCAGCCGCGCCGGCGCGAGCTGGACGCCGAGCAGCGACGGCTCGCGCAGCGCGCCGGTGAAGCGCTGCACGTCGTCGCTCGGCACCGCGAGCGCGAGCCCGCCCGCGACCATGCTGTTGATCCCGACGACGCGACCGCGCGCGTCGGCGAGCGGCCCGCCCGAGTTCCCCGGCGCGAGCCGCAGATCGGCCTGAACGAAGCGGCGAGCGCCCTCGCCGACCGCCGCGTGCGCGATCCCCATCGTGAGAGCGTTCGGGATCCCCAGCGGATGTCCGACCGCGACCAGCACTTCGCCGGGCCGAAGATCGCCAGGCTCGCGCACCGCCGCCGCGGGGAGATCGCGGGCGTCGATGCGCAGCAGCGCGAGGTCGCGCGCGGCGTCACGGCGCTCGAGGCGCGCGTCGAACCGGCGGCCGTCGCTCAGCACCACCTCGGCGCGCGGGCGGCTCGCGACGTGCGCGTTGGTGACGATCGCGCCGTCGCTCGCCCAGATCACGCCGGAGCCTGCGCCCGCGCGGCCCACGCGCACCGCGACGGTGCTGGCGCGCAACCGCTCCGCGAGCGCTTCGAGATCGCGCTCGACCGCCGGCCCGGAGACCACTGAAGCGTCCATCCTACTCCTCGCGCTCCGGCCGTTCGCCGACCGTCACCTGCACGCGCTGCGGCGCGCCGCCGCGGCGCACGTCCAGCGCGAGCGGCGCGCCGACGGTCCCCGAGCCGAGCCGCGCGTGGATGTCGCCCGCGTCTTCGACGGTCTCGCCGCCGATCGCCGTGATGACGTCGCCGAGGATCAGCCCGCCGCGCTCCGCGGGGCTGCCCGGCTCGACGCCGAGGACGATCACGCCGCCGCGCACGCCCTGCAGCGCGACGCCCAGATACCCGCGCGGGATACGGCCGCCGCGCGCGAGCAGCGCGTCGACGACGCGCCCGATCGTCGCAGCGGGGACGGTCAGCGCCTGGCGCCGCGACAGCCCGCCGGTGTTCAGCCCGATCACCCGGCCGGTCACGTCGGCGAGCGGGCTCCCCGAGAACCGCGGATAGAGCGACAGATCGGGCCGCACGAAGGCGTCGATCTCGCCGCCGTGCCAGGTGCGCCATGCGCCGCCGACCGCGCTGATCACGCCCATCGAGGCCGCGACGTCGCCGTCGTCGTCGCGCGCGACCGCCAGCGCGATCGCGCCGACGCGCAGCGCCTCCGGCGGCGCGAACTCGAGCGGCGTTCCGGCCGCTTCGACCCGCAGCAGCGCCAGATCGGTCGAGGGATCGCGCCCGGCGATCGTCGCGCGCTGCGTCTCGCCGCCGGCGCGCACGATCTCGACCTCGTCGTTCTCGAGCGCGTGATCGGCGGTCAGGATCAGGTCGGGCCGGATGAAGAACCCGCTCGCGCCGATGCGCGAGCGCGCCTCGACCGCGACGACGCCGGCCGCGACGCGCTCGACGGTCGCGGCGACGTCGTTGGAGAGCGCGACTAGGGCGCTCGTTTCGGTAGCCATGCGCCGATGCTACGCCGCCGCCGCGGCGCCCGCATCACCCGATCGGGTGACCGCTACACGGTCAGCGCACGACGCGGATGAACTTCAGTTCGTCGTCGTACGGGCCTTGCATTTTGACGCCGGCCTTCTTCTCCAGCGTCAGGTAGTCGATGATCTCGGTCGTGATCTCTTCGCCGGGCGAGAGCACGGGGATCCCCGGCGGATACGGCGTGATCACCTCGGCGCAGACGCGGCCGGCGGAGAGCTTGAACGGGATGAACTCGGTCGACGCCAGGAACGCCTCGCGCGGCGCGAGCTTGATCGGCGGGATCGTCGGCAGCTTGTACGTGCCGGTGCTCATGCGGCGCTCGAGGACGCCCGAGGGCGAGAAGATGTCGACCGGGCGGTCCTCGCGCGCGAGCTCGCGGACGCCGTGCACGAGCACGTCGGAGGCCTCGGGCGTCGTGCCGATCGTGTAGAGCGCGACGACGTTGAAGAGGTCGGCGAGCTCGACCTGCACGTTGTAGCGCCGGCGCAGGATCTCTTCCGCCTCATAGCCGGTGTAGCCGAGGTCTTTCACCGTCACGGTGATCTTCGTCGGATCGAGGTCGTAGACGCCGGGCCGGCCTTCGAGCTCTTCGCCGAAGCAGTACACCTTCGGGATCTCGTTGAGCCGGCGGCGCGCGTCGTTCGCGATCTCGATCGTGCGCGAGAGCAGCGCCGGGCCGTCGAGCGCCATCTGCCGGCGCGCGACGTCGAGCGACGCGACGAGCACCAGATTCGGTGACGTGGAGAGGAACAGCTTGTAGACCGCTTTGAGGCGGTCGAGCTTGATGCGGTTCCCCTGCACGTGCAGCATCGCGGTCTGCGAGAGCGAGCCGAGCATCTTGTGCGTCGAGTTGATGCACATGTCCGCGCCGGCTTGCATCGCGGAGAGCGGCAGCGCGGGATGGAAGTGGAAATGCGGGCCCCACGCCTCGTCGACCAGCAGCGGGACGTCGTGCTCGTGCGCGATCGCGGCGATCGCTTCGAGATCCGCGGCGACGCCGTAGTACGTCGGCGAGACGAGGTACACGGCCTTGACGTCGCGCTCGCGCTCGAGCGTCGCGCGCACCGTCTCCGGCGCGACCGTGTGGTCCATGTGCAGCGCCTCGTCGACCTCGGGCTGCATCCAGACGGGGACCGCGCCGGACATGATCAGCCCGCCCATCGCGCTCTTGTGCGAGTTGCGCGGGATCGCGATCTTCTCGCCCGGGTTGAGCGCGGCCATCATCATGCACTGGTTGCCGCTGGTCGAGCCGTTGATCAGGAAGAAGCTCTGCTCCGCCCCGAATGTCTCTGCCGCCAGCTCCTGCGCCTCGACCAGCGCCTCTTCCGGCTGCAGCAGGTCGTCGAGCCCGCGGATCTGGGTCAGGTCGATCGCGAGCACGTTGTCGCCGACGAAGTCGCGGAACGCGCGCTCCATCCCGATCCCCTGCTTGTGCCCCGGCGTGTGGAACGGGATCACGCCCGCGTCGACGTAGTCGAGCAGGACCTGGAAGTACGGGGCGCGCGTCTGGTCCAGCGCCGCCCGCTCCGGCGAGTTCACAACGGGTGGGAGTATACCACGTGGGCTCGGCTCACGCCGAGCCCTTCGCGTTCGGCGCTTCGCGCCGAGCCGCAGTTAAAAAGGAGCCCGCTCCTCGATCGAGACGTTGTAGAGGAACAGGAACTGGTGCCACTCGCCCGGGAGCGTGTTGCGCTTGACCCTGATCCACGGGATGTACTTCGGCGACTTCGGCTTGCGCTTCAGCCGCATGTTGGCGTGCTCGGGCGTGCGGTTGTTCTTGCGGTTGTTGCAGCGCATGCACGCGCAGACGAGGTTCTCCCACGTCGAGGGGCCGCCTTTGCTCTTCGGCAGCACGTGGTCGACCGTCATCATCCGCTCGCCCTTGAGGTTGCAGTACTGGCACGTGTAATCGTCGCGCAGCAGCACGTTCTTCTTCGTGAGCGCGACCTTCTGCATCGGGCGCTTGATGTAGTACAGCATGCGAATGATCGACGGCAGCTTCATCTCGTAGCTGGTCGACTTGATGACGTGCTCGCGGCGGTGGACGATCTCGGCCTTCCCCGAGAACAGCAGCTTCACCGCGCGCTGGAACGAGGTGATGTTGAGCGCTTCGTAGGTGAAGTTCAGGACCAGGACGTCAGTCACGATCTCTCCCGTGATGAGCGCGGGGCGGGGTCGTTACAACGCAAGAAGCGAGCCGCTTGACGTGACTCGCTTCGAAGGGACGTGGACGCGAACGGGCCTTGCGGAGACCGACTGCACGTGTCGTTCCACTCGCTTGGCCTGACCCTCGAGGCGCGCACGCCTTGCGTCCGGGGCATGCGTTCCCCATTCGCTCCCCTGCTAGGCGTTCACCTCGCCGCGCGCGCGGCGGGCCGCGGCCGGACCGGCCATCGTCAGAAAGTACGCGTGGACGCGGTCGTCGCCGGTGAGCTCGGGGTGGAACGAGGTGCCGAGGACGTTCGCCTGGCGAACCATCACGCCGTGGCCGTCGCGCTCGGCGAGCGTCTCAACCTCCGGGCCGGTGCGCTCGATCCACGGCGCGCGGATGAAGACCGCCGGGAACGGCTCCGGGCCGAGCGCGGGGATCGCCAGCGGGACCTCGGCGGACTCGACTTGGCGGCCGAAGGCGTTGCGGCGGACCGTCACGTCGAGCAGGTCCAGCGTCGGCTGGTCGAGCCCGGCGACGTCGTGCGCGGCGACGATCATCCCCATGCAGGTGCCCCAGAACGGCATCCCGCCGCGGACGCGCTCCTTGATCGCCTCGGTCAGCCCGAAGCGGTCGATCAGCCGGATCACCGTCGTCGACTCGCCGCCGGGGACGACGAGCGCATCCACGCGCGCGAGATCCTCGGGCGTGCGCACCTCGGCGACGTCCGCACCCGCGCGCTCGAGCGCGCGCACGTGCTCGACGACGTCCCCTTGAAGCGCGAGCACGCCCACCTTGGGCGCCGCCATGCTAGTTGCCGCGAGTGGCGAGGAGCTCGTGGTCCGCGAGCTTGCGGATGTCGAGCCCTTCCATCGCCTTCGCCTCTTCGGGGATCGACTTGTGCGCCTTCAGCACGACGCCGGCGTCTTGCCAGTGCGTCGTCGCGTCGACGATCGCGCGCGCGAACGCGGCCGGGTCGGTCGACTTGAAGATCCCGCTGCCGACGAAGATCCCTTCGGCGCCCAGCTCCATCATCAAGGCGGCGTCGGCCGGCGTCGAGACGCCGCCCGCGCAGAACAGCACGACCGGGAGCTTCTTGTTCGCCGCGACCTCGCGGACGAGCTCGAGCGGCGCGCCCAGATCGCGCGCCCGCGCGACCAGCTCCTCGCGCGGCATCACGGCCAGCTGCGCGATCCCGTCGCGGATCGCGCGCATGTGGCGGACCGCCTCGACGATGTTGCCGGAACCCGCTTCGCCCTTGCTGCGGATCATCGCCGCGCCTTCGGCGATGCGGCGCAACGCCTCGCCGAGATCGCGCGCGCCGCAGACGAACGGCACCTTGTACGTGTGCTTGTCGAGGTGGTACAGATCGTCGGCCGGCGTGAGCACCTCGGACTCGTCGATGTAGTCGACCCCGAGCGATTCCAGCTGGCGCGCCTCGCCGATGTGGCCGATGCGGACCTTGGCCATGACCGGGATCGTCACGGCGTTCATGATCCGCTCGATCAGCGCGGGATGGCTCATCCGCGCGACGCCGCCGGCGGCCCGGATGTCGGCCGGGATCCGTTCGAGCGCCATCACCGCGACCGCGCCAGCCTCTTCGGCGACCTTCGCCTGCTCGGGCGTGACGACGTCCATGATCACGCCGCCCTTCAGCATCTGCGCGAGGCCGCGCTTGACCGTCTCGGTTCCCGTCTGTCCATTCATCGTCGCTCCATTGTCCTGCTCGAATCGCCCGCCTTCAATGCGGACAATGCGGACAATGTTAGAGTTGCGGCGGGGTCGCGGGCGGCGGCGTGGCGATCGGGGAGTCGGTCTCGGCGGCGCCCGGCTCGTGCGAGACGAGCGGGATCGGGAGCGGCGGCGAGGTGTAGATCCCCTGCGGCGGCGGCACCTCCGGGATCGGCGTCGGGCGCGCCGTCGGCCGTGGTCGCGGCGTCGGGGTCTCCGGCGGCGGGGGCGGGGTCGGCGGGCGGGTGACCCGCGGGTCCGGGAACGCCGGGTCGGTCGCGACCGAGACGACCTGGAGGCGCTTCCAGTTCTTCAGCTCGCCGTGGTCGGACGGGTTCGCCTCGGGGACCGGGGTGACGCCGGAGCCGGCGATCGGGGCACGGCGCTCGGTCTGGAGCAGGACGCGGTCGCCGATCTTCTGGCCGATCACGATCGAGACGAGAAGCACGATCGCGCCCCCGATGAGGAGCGCGGAGAGCCCCGGGCGGCGGGTTGGCAGCACGGTCCGCGGGTTTCGTCAGACCGGGGCGGCGGCCTCTCGCGCGCCGAGGTGAACCGGCATCGCGTCGACCAGGACCGGCTCGCCGAGCCGGATCTCCAGCATCCGCCCCGCCTCGACGCGCCGCCGGTAGGTCTCGCCACGGAACTCCAGCACCACGTCGCGCGCGGCGGCGCGGTCGTTGCAGAGGTAGATCAGCACCGCGCCGCTCGGGTCCTCGAACGCGACGGCGGCGACCTCGACCGGCGAGGTCCGGATCTCGTCGGAGACGTCGCGCCCCGCGAAGTAGACCCGGTACGGCTCGTCCGCCGAGGCGAAGTCCATGTCGCCGACGATGATCTTCCGCTCGGCGTCGATCACATACGAGTGCCGGCGCCCGCCCCAGTGCACGCGCACGGCCGCAGTCCACGTCCAGTCGGGCGGGAGCAGCGGCGCGATGTGCGGGCGCCCGCTGGTGCGGTAGCCGTCGAGCCCGCAGACGGTCTCCGCGACCGCCCACAGATATTTCGCGCCGGTCCACGGCGAGAGGTACATGCCGCGGTTCGTCAGCGAGCCGCCGTCGAACCACTCGCCGAACTGCCCCGGCACGGTGTTGCGCGGCGCGCCGGCCTCCATCGTCTCGTAGATCGCCTCGAGCCAGTGCGCCGCTTCCTGGTGCGCGCCGTTGCGCGCGAGCGCGACCGCGAACCACAGCGTCAGGTCGGGCCACACGCCGCCGAGCAACCCGAAACCGTGCGAGGGGAAGTACCATGAGTCGGCGGTCGAGATCGTGCGCAGCCCGACCGGCGTGGTGAAATCCGACTCGCTCAGCCGCCGCAAGATCGCCTTGCGCGCGTTCGGCTCGGCGACCTCGAACAGCACCGGGAACACTTCGTCCGCGGTGAAGTTGTCTTGATAGTTCCCGTCCTTGTCGTAGTTCAGGACGAAGCCGCAGCTGTCGTGGTTGAAGAGTTTCGCCAGCATCGCCTCGCGCAGCGCGGTCGCCTCGCGCGAGTACCGCTCCCAGGCGTCGGTGTCCTCGACGATCGCGGCGAGCCGCGCCGTCGCCTCGAGCGCGAAGTACGCCTCGGCGTTGATCTCGGTGACAGCGCCGTCGAGCGTGTAATACGGGATGATGTTCCGCCACGACGTGATCCCGAACATGTCGACGCCCGAGGCCTTGCAGAAGATCAGCCCGTTCGCGTCGCGCTGGGTGAGCATGTAGTCGGCGATCTTGCGGACGAGCGGGAAGACCTCGCGCAGCCACGCGTCGTCGAGCGTCGCGTTGTAGTGGTGCAGGATCGCGATGATGTGCAGCGGCGTGTCGTCGTTGATGTTGAGCTCGTAGGAGGTCTTGTAGCCGCTCACGCCGCGCACGTACTCGACCACCTGACCGCTCGGCTCGAGATTGCGGTTGAACAGCTCGATCGCATCGCGCGAGAACTGCGGCAGAAAGTAGTCGTAGCCGTGCACGAACCACGACGTGTCGCGCGAGACGAGAATGTCCGAGGGCGGCGAGTTCGTCGAGCCCCAGCCCTGCGGATAGTCCTTGACGACGCGCAGCATGTTCGTCTTCGCCCACGTCACCCCGCGGTTGATCAGCGGCGAGGGCGTGAGCAGCCGCGCGTCGGCGAGCTTCTCGGCGTAGTAGCGCTCGGTCGCGGGGAGCGCGTCGGGATCGCCGAGCAGCTGCTCGAGGACCGGCTTCGAGCGGTCGTCGCCGTCCTTGTGGAAGACCACCGCGAGGCGGAGCGACTCGCGCCCGCCGGGCGGGACCTCGATGCGGTAGTCGAAGGCGCCGAAGATACGGCTCGACGCGAACTCCGCCAGCTGCGGCGTGACCTCGCCGAGATGCGCGCCGCCGTTGAGCTCGCCGTCGGTCATCCCTTTGAGCAGCGGCTGCTCGCGCGGCGCGACGACGACCGCGTGCGGCGTGCGCGAGCCGCCCCACCAGCGCACCCAGCCCGACTCCTCGCCGTACGAGCGGATGAAACGGTCGCCGGCGTTCGCGCGGACCTGCTTCTCGGGCTCGCCGTAGAAGCGCTGGCCGATCAGCAGCGCCCACGGGAAGATCTGCACGTGCGCGGTGACCTGCGCCGCGTTGTGGACGATCACGTCGACGACGAACGAGACGACGCGGTCGTGCTTCGGCCCGTGCGGGACGAAGAACGCCTCGCTCACGTGCAGGTCGCGCGCGATCGAGAACTCGGCGATCTGCGCGTACGGCAGAAACGTGAACTCGCGCACGATCTGGTGCGGGAAGAGCGTCTCCCCGTCCCCGGCGCGGTATGCGATCTGGTGTGCGCCGAAGATGATCTGGTCGGTGTCGGCGTCCCAGAGGCCGCGGATCCCGCCCTTGGGCGTCGAGGTCGCGAACGTCTTGAAGTTGCCGAGCGTCAGGCCGAACGGCGTCTCTTCTTCGCGGAGGACATAGGCGCTGAGCTCGTTGCGCTGCGCGTCGAAGGTCGATCCCAAGGCGTCCATCCTCTACCCGGGGGCGTCCGCGGCGGCCTTCTCGAACGGCTCGGCGTGCTGGCACCGGCGAAGATCAATCTGACGCTGGAGATCCTCGCTCGCCGCGCCGACGGCTACCACGCCCTGCGGAGCGTGATGGTGCCGGTCGCGCTCGCCGACGAGCTCGCGTTCGCGCCGAGCGAGCGGTTCTCGTTCGCGTGCGAGCCGCCGTCGCTCGCCCCCGACAACCTCGTCCCGCGCGCGCTCGCGCGCGTGGGGCTCGGCGACGCGCCGGTCGCGGTGACGCTGCGCAAGCGCGTCCCGGTCGGCGCCGGGCTCGGCGGCGGCTCGAGCGACGCCGCGAGCGTGCTGCGCGCGGCGATGCGCGGCGAGCTCGGCGCGACGGCAGACCGCGACTGGGTCGCCGACGCCCGCGCGCTCGGCTCCGACGTGCCGTTCTTCCTCGCCGACGGGCCTGCGCTGGTCGAGGGGACCGGCGAGCGCGTAACCGCGCTCGGCGCGCCGCCGCCGTGGTGGGTCGTGCTGGCCGTGCCGCCCGTGCAGGTCGCGACCGGCGCGGCGTACGAAGCGCTGGCGCGCTCGCGCGAGACCTCGCCGCCGCCGACGCGTCCGCGGAACGGATCGGCGAGCGTGCGCTGCGGCGAGGCGCTGCAGCGCGCCGACTACGACGGCGTCCTCGCGACGATGACGAACGATTTCGAGCCGATCGTGCGAGCGCAGTATCCTGCGGTCGACGCCGCGCTGCGCGCGCTCGCGGACGCCGGCGCGCCCGGCCGCGCGATGCTGTCCGGAAGCGGCGGCGCGTGCTTCGCGCTGTTCGCCGCGGAAGACGCCGCGCGCGCGTTCGCGTCGCGGCTGCGCGCCCCGGACGGTGCGACCGTGCACGTGATCCCTTTCGCGACGAGCGAGACATGGCGCGAACCGCATGACGACCGCGCGAGCGTGGGTGTGCGCCCGTGAGGGGACTCGACGCGATCGTGCTCGCGGGCGGGCCGCCGTGCGAGGTCGCGGCGCTCGAGCCGGGCGCGCCGAACAAGGCGTTCGTGCGGATCGGCGGGATACCGCTGGTGCAGCGCACGATCGTCGGCCTGCGCGCGTCCTCGCGCATCGACCGCATCGTCGCCGTCGCGCCGCCCTCGGCGGCGGCGCACCCGGCGCTCGCGAACGCGAGCGAGGTCCGCGGCGACGGGCCGAAGATGCTCGAGAGCCTGCGCTCGGGGATGCAGGGCTTCACCGAGGACGCGATCGTGATCGTCGCGGCGTCGGATCTCCCCGCGCTGGACGCGCCGGCGGTCGACGAGTTCGTCGACGCCGTCCTCGCGCGCGATCTCGACGTCGCGTACGCGTGTCTCGAACGCCGCCACCACCTCGCCGCGTATCCGGAGTTTCCGCACACCTGGGCGCGGATGCGCGACGGCCGCTACTGCGGCGGCGGGCTGGTCGCGCTGCGCCCGCGCGTGCTCCCGCGCCTCAACACGTTCATGGACGCGCTCGGCCGCGCACGCAAGTCGCCGTTCCGGCTCGCCGGGCTGTTCGGCTTCGACGTGCTGGCGCGGTTCGCGATCGGCCGGCTCGCGATCGAGCAGGCGGAGGCGCGCGCGTCGCGGCTGCTGCGCGCGAACGTCGGCGCGATCCGCTGCACGCACCCGCAAATCGCGCTCAACGTCGACCGCCCCGACGACGTCCACCGCGCGAACGCGCGGTTCGCCGGGTAACTCCGCTCGCGCGGCGCGCGTTCAGAGAAGGATGCGTTCTCCGCTCGTCGCCGCCGCGTTTCTGCTCTCGCTCGCCGCTCCCGCCGGCGCGCAGTCCGCCGCCGCCGCGCCGGCCACCGCTCCGTCGTGCACCGCGCGCGAAGCGAATCTCGGTGGGATCGGGCGAGCGAGCGTCGTCTCGTTCACGGGGCCGGTCTTCGGCGCGCGGGTCTGCGCGACGGTCGCGAACCTCGCGATCGACGGCTTCTCGGCGCGCGTCGCGGACGCGCCGCCGAGCGACGCGCTCGTCACGGCCGCGCTCGGCAGCGGCACCGGCGACGTGACGCTGCCGCTCGACGGGGTCACGGTGACCGGCGTCGGGCCGTACGTCGTCGCGCCGGGCGGCTTGATCAACGGCTTCGGCGCGGACACCTCGGAAGCGCCGCGCGTCGTCCTCGCGTACGCCGGACAGCGCGTGCTGGTGATCGGTACCTCGCCCGTCGAGCTGCTCGACCTCGCGCGCATCCTGCGGACGCAGCCCGCGCTCTTCGGCACCGACGCGGTGGAGCGCGCCGTGCTGCTCGCGAGCGGCCCGGACGCCGCGATCTCGCTGAACACCTCCGACGGCGTCTTCGGCGCCGCGGCCGTCGGAACACCTCGCACGCTGGTTTTGATTAAGCGCGGCTGAGAATCGTGCGCTGAGCGTTGAGCTCTCAGCCCGCTCACAGACGCAAGCGATAACCACGAACGCAGTATGCGCGCCGTCATGGTGCTCTGCGACCGTGTCGGTGACGTGGGCGGCGCGGAGCGCTATTGGGAGACCGTGCTGCCCGCTCTCGCGAGCAGCGGACTGCGCGTCCGCGTCCTCGCGCGCCGCGTCGACGCGACCGCGAGGTTCGGCTTCGGCGCTCGCGAGCTGGCGTGGTCCGGCGAGGACGCCGCGCCTTCCGCCGATGCCGCGCGCGCGGTCGCCGAGGAGATCCGCCGCGAGCGCCCCGACGCGGTCGTCACCGCGAGCGTCTTCGACCCCGCGGTGCTCGACGCGGTCCGCGCCGAAGCGGCGCGCTGGATCGTGCGCGTCCACGACCATCGCGCGTTCTGCCCGACCGGCGACCGCGTCTACCCGCAGTTCGAGGCGCCGTGCAGCGCCGCGATGGGCGCCGCGTGCCGCGCCGCGACGTTCGCGCGCGGCTGCGTCCACGGTCCGCGCCCGTCCTCGTTCCGCCGCATCGCGGCGCGCGAAGCGCTGCGCGACCGGATCGCGCGCGCCGACGCCGTTCTGGTTTCGAGCGAGCACATGTTCGCGACGTGCACGGCGAACGGCCTCGACGGAGCGCGCATCGCGATCACCCCGCCGCCGCTCCCGGACGACGCGTACGTCGCGGCCCCGGTGCCGCGGCCGCGCGAACGCCGCCTGCTCTTCGCCTCGCGGCTGACGCCGCGCAAAGGACTGCGCTCGCTGCTGCGCGCGCTCGCGCGACTGGGACCGGACGAGCGCCCGCTGCTCGTCGTAGCGGGCGAAGGCGAAGCCGAGGAACGCGCGGCACGCGCGCAGGCGGCTCGTGACGGCGTCGCGGTCGAGTGGCGCGGAAAGCTGAGCGCCGGGCAGTTGCGCGCCGCGATCGACGCGGCCGACGCAGTCGCCGTCCCGTCGCTGTGGCCGGAGCCGTTCGGGCTGGTCGGGATCGAGGCGCAGGCGCGCGGGCGTCCCGCGGTCGCGTACGACGCGGGCGGGATCGGCGACTGGATCGCGCGCGCCGGGATCGCCGTGCGCCGCGGCGACGAGGCCGCGCTCGCGACCGCGATCCGCACGATCGCGAGCGAGCCGGCGTGGTCGGGATTCGCCTCCGCGGCGCGCGAGCGCGCGGAGGAGTACCGGCTCGGCGCGCACGCCGAGCGTCTCATCGGCATTCTTCAAGGAGAACGGAAAGCAGCATGAAGGTCCTGGTGGTCGGCGGCGACGGGTACTGCGGGTGGGCGACGTCCCTCTACCTCTCGGAGCGCGGGCATGACGTGACGATCGCCGACAACCTGATCCGGCGGGAGTGGGATCGCGAGCACGGGCTGGGGTCGCTCGTCCCGATCGCCTCGGCGCGGCGGCGCGTCGACGCGTGGTCGCGCCTCACCGGGCGCACGATCCGCTTCGAGCAGGCCGACGTGACCGACTACGACCGCTTCGCGCGCGTCGTGCGCGAGACCGCGCCCGACGCGATCGTGCACTTCGGGCAGCAGCGCAGCGCGCCGTTCTCGATGATCGACCGCGAGCACGCGGTGCGCACGCACCTGAACAACACGGTCGGGAACATGAACGTGCTGTGGGCGCTGCACGAGCACGCGCCGGACGCGCACCTGGTGAAGCTCGGCACGATGGGCGAGTACGGGACGCCGAACATCGACGTCGAGGAAGGCTTCATCACGATCGAGCACAACGGCCGCAGCGACACGCTGCCGTATCCGAAGCAGCCCGGCTCGTTCTACCATCTCACGAAGGTCAGCGACAGCGACCAGATCTACTTCGCCTGCCGCGTCTGGAAGCTGCGCGCGACCGATCTCAACCAAGGCGTCGTGTACGGGACCTCCACCGAGCAGACCGCGCTCTCGCCGGCGCTCGCGAACCGCTACGACTACGACCACATCTTCGGGACGGTGCTGAACCGCTTCTGCGTGCAGGCCGCGCTCTGTCATCCCCTCACGGTCTACGGCGCCGGCGGGCAGACGCGCTCGTTCCTCGACATCCGCGACACGGTCCGCTGCGTCGAGATCGCGCTGGAGAACCCGGCGCGGGAAGGGCAGTACCGCGTGTTCAACCAGTTCACCGAGATGTTCTCGGTGGCGGAGCTGGCGGAGCGCGTCGCGCGGGTCGCGCGCGAGCACGGGCTGGCGTGCGAGATCGCGCACGTCGCGAACCCGCGCGTCGAGCGCGAGTCGCACTACTACAACTGCGTGAACACGAACCTGCGCTCGCTCGGGCTCGAGCCGACGCTCCTCTCCGACGAGACGATCGCCGGCCTGATCGCGCTCGCACGCGCGCACGCCGAGCGCGTCGACGCGCGGCTGATCCCGCCGCGCGTCGCGTGGGCCGCGCCGCCGGCCGCGGCGGACGCATCCGCCGTCGCCTAGCGGTGCTCGCCGCCGCGCTGCTCGCACTGACCGCGGCGGCGCACCATCCGCATGCAGCGAAGTCGCCCTGCACGGTGCGTGCCGTCATCGTCTCGGGGAACGGACAGGTCGAGCACGCGTACGTCGCCGTCGGGGCTCCCGCGTACATCACGATCTTCCCCGGCCGGATCGCCGTGCGCTTCATCGGACCCGAGCCGCGCAAGGGATCGCGCCACGTCAGGTTCACCTGCGTCACGAAAGGGTGCACGTTCGCCTCCGCCGAGCAAGGCGACGACGCCGAGTTCGTGAACCGCGTGAAGAACGGCAAGGTCGCGAGCGCGAACGAATACGAGGCCCGCGCGCAGGACGACGGCGTCGCCGCCGTTCATCTCGCCGTGCAGTCGGAGACGCCGGCCGGCACGTACCTCGTGCGCGCGGAGCCGGTCGTGAACGCCGGGGAGCGCGCGGTGCCGGTCTTCTTTCGGCTGACGACGCACTGATCGCATCCCCGCTATCCACCCCCGTCCACAACCTCCGTGCGGCGCGTTCTGTGGAGCGCGCGAGGGGCGCGGCCCGCGCGACGCCCGAAGTGAAGACGACGTGCTCCTCGTCGACGAACGGCGGCTCCCCGCCGAAGGCGCGCTCGCGCCGGCCGCGTTCCTCTCGCGGCTGGTCCGCCGGCGCGTCCTGCGCGAGGGCGAGCGGCGCGCGCTGGTCCGCCGCATCGCCGCGACGCACGAGGACGTCGGGCTGCCGGCGCATGTCGTGCGCAGCGCGTCGTTCGCGGAGCGCGTCCTCGACGCGGTCGACCGCGACGACGTCCCGGCGCCGTTCGAGGTACTCGTGCAGCACCTGCGCACGCTCGTCTCGTTCGCCGACGCGCTCGACGTGCGCAGCGCGCTGCGGCAGGCCGTCGCGGCGCGGCCGGCGATCGAAGGCGAGCGGCTCGCGGTCGAGTCGGCGCTGCTCGCCAACGACGACGACGCGTTCGCGTGGCGGCGGCTCGCCGTCGAGGCCGGGCTCGCCTTCGAGGCGGTCGAGCCGCTCGCGACGGCCACGCTCGACCTCGCCGCCGCCGACGGCGTCGTCGCGCTGCTTCGCTACGCGGCCTCGCAGGCCGACGCCGACGCGCGGCGCGTTCTCGTCGCGCCGCAGAGCGGCGTGCGACCCGACGACGCGCGCACGCTGCTCGCGACGGCGGGCGACCGCAACGACCTGCTCGACGTGATCGCGCGCGGCGCGGTCGCCGACGCGAACCGCTTCGCGCACGCGCTCGGAACGGTCACCGCGGCGTACAAGGCGCCGGACGCGTCGGCGCAAACGCTGCTCGCCGCGGTCTTCGCGGCGTTCCCGCTCGCGCATGCGGAGACGCGCGCTGCGCTCGAGCGCGTCGCGCACGACTTCGACGCGGCGCGCGCGTTCGCCGAGCCGTGGGAGGCACGCGACCTGATCGCCGAGATCGAGGCGGAGCTCGGTGTTGCATCAGCGCGCTCTGCGCCGGTCGCCGGGATCGCGCCCGCCGAAGCGGTCGAGGACGAGCCCGAGGCGCCGGTCGTGCTGCGCAAGCTCACGTTCAGCGCGTCGTCGCTGAACGCGTACGCCGAGTGCAAGCGCAAGTGGTGGTTCCGCTACGCGTGCGCCGCCGTC
>DATAQE010000027.1:0-36357 GCA_036264835.1 Candidatus Elarobacter sp. | reverse complement strand
AAGGTCGGCGCTCCTGCATCCTTGAAGCTTGAGGGTCGACGCCTTGCAACGGGCGTCCCCGGCGTCGTCGCTTCGCGCGCGGCATTCCTCGTCCACGACGTCGCCCTTGGAGCCGCTCCCGTATGACGATGACCGAGCAAGGTAAGAATCTCGACCTGCTGATGAACGTGCCGCTCAAGGTCACGGCAGAGCTCGGCACGTGCAAGATGCTGGTCCGCGACATCCTCAAGCTCGGCACCGGCTCGATCGTCGAGCTCGACCGCCTCGCCGGCGGCCCGGTGGACCTGCTGGTGAACGACCGTCTCGTCGCCCGCGGCGAGGTCGTCGCGATCGACGAGAACTTCGGCGTCCGCATCACCGAGCTGATCGAGAAGCCGTAACACCGCGGCCGCGCGGCGGCAATCGCGGGGGCGCAGGATGGTCGTATGGACGACCTTCTCCGCATCGCCGGTCACGGGCACTCGGCGCTCCCGCTCGACGTGCTGACCGCGCTCACGCTGCTCTCCGTCGCGCCGTTCGTGCTCGTGCTGACAACCTCGTTCGTGCGGATCGTCGTCGTGCTCTCGCTGGTCCGCTCGGCGATCGGCGCGGCGACGCTCCCGCCGAACGCGGTGCTGACCGGGCTCGCGCTCGTGCTCACCTGCGTCGTGATGACGCCGACGTTCGAGGCGGTGCAGCGCGACGCGATCCGCCCGTACGCCGACGGCAAGCTCACGCAGTCGGCGTTCCTCGATCGCGCCAGCCGCCCGCTGCGCGCGTTCATGCTGCGCCAGACGAAAGCGCGGGATCTCGCGGTGTTCGCGCGGCTCGCACACCGCCCGCCCGACGAGGCGGCACCCGATGCGCCGCTGACCGTGGTGATCCCGGCGTTCGTGGTCGGCGAGCTGCGCTCGGCGTTCGCGATCGGCGTCGCGCTCTATCTGCCGTTCGTCGCGATCGACATCGCCGTCGCCGCGATCCTGATGGGGCTCGGGATGGTGATGCTCAGCCCGCCGGTCCTCTCGCTGCCGTGCAAGCTGCTGCTTTTCGTGATGGTCGACGGCTGGGCGCTGGTGTGCGCCGGCGTGGTCCAGAGCTTTCGCTGAACTCGGCGCGTCAGAGCTCGCCGCGGATCATCAGCGCGCCGATCGCTACGTACCAGAGCGTTTGCACGAGGACGACGATGCCGAGGCTGTGCGGGTTCACGTTCGTGGTGAACGCCAGGACGGCGAGCACGACGGCGGTCGCGACAATGCCCGCCGCGCCGGCCGTTCGCGGGAGACCGCCGAGGCGCATCAGCCCGAACGACCAGATCAGCACGGCGAACGACGTGGCGAGGAGCCACGTCTTCGTCGTGATTTGGATCGCGGCGGCGCAGACGGCGAGCAGCTGCAGCGCCGTGTCGACCGCCTGCGGCGGCGCGGCCGCGTAGCGAGCGGCGATCGCGGGGATCAGGAAGCCGTCGATCAACCCGGCCGCGATCGCCGGCCCCGTTCCGACCGCGTACGCGGTCAGACCGGCGAGCACGCCCGCGTCGCGGAGCCCGCGGCGCATGGCGAACGACGCGAGCCCGAACAGCAGCCCGCACGCGGCGGCGATCACGATCGCGTGAACGGCTTCGTCCGTCCCGCTCAGGCTGACGATGCGCGCGAGCACGTCGGCGCGGCTCGTCGCGTGCTCCACTGACGGGTGGTGTGCGACTGCGACGACGGCGAGCGCCGCGGAAATCACCATGGTCGTTCCGGCGACCGTCGCTCGGGGCGAGGCGCCGTCCGGTGTGGGATCGCTGGAATGCAAAGCCGGTCTTCCTCGCTCGCGGGTGATGCCGTCCCCACCGTAGCAGACTCCCGCGTGAATCCGATGGAGCGTCGCGCCGCGGTGTCCGGTTCCGGACATCGGCGCGCGAATGTCCGGGACCGGCGCGCCGATCGCACGTGCGCGGATGTCTTGACCGCGTTCCGCGATCTGATGTTCGAGCGCGGCTACAGCCGGATCACCGTTCGCGCGATCATCGGCCGCGCGAACGTCGGCCGCTCGACGTTCTACGAGCACTTTCGGGACAAGGAGGACGTCCTCCGCGAGAGCATCGCGCCGGTGCTGCGGCCGCTCGCCGATGCGCTGTCGCCGCAACGCTCTGCCGAGCCGCTCCGGTCCGTGGTCGAGCACATCTGGACGATGCGCGAACGGACCGCGTCGGCGATGCTCGGGCCGACGCGACCGCTGGTGGCGCGGCTGTTGGCCGAGCTGCTCGAAGAAGGCCTCGCCGCGCTCGCCGCCGAGCGCGGCGGTGTGCGGCCCGGCGTTCCGCTGCGTCTCGTCGCCGCGGCGCTCGCCGATGCCCAGATCGGCCTGCTCGGCGCGTGGATTCGCGGTGAGGCGGCTGCATCTCCGGATGACGTCGCGCTCGCGCTCGCGGGCATGACGACCGCTGCGCCGCATGCGGTTCTGCGCGGCTCGGCCCCGACGAGGCGGTGATCGCCCCGCGGCGGTAGCCGCCTCTCGCGCGGCGAAGCGGACGGCGTGCGCATCTCCGAAAAGCTCGGGACTCGGCGGCCGTTCTTCTCGTTCGAGTTCTTCCCGCCGCGGGACGACGCGGCCGAGCAGAATCTCTTTCGAACGATCGAGACGCTCAAGCCGCTCGACCCGGGTTTCGTCTCGATCACCTACGGCGCGGGCGGCTCGACGCGCGTGCGCACGGTGGAGATCGCGAAGCGGCTGCGCAGCGAAGCGGGTTTCGACGTGATGGCGCATGTGACGTGCTCGGGCGCGACGGTCGAGGAGCTGCGCGCGCTGCTGCGCGATCTGCGCAAGTGCGACATCGAGAACATCATGGCGCTGCGCGGCGATCCGCCGCGCGGGAGCGAGACCTTCGTCGCCGTCGAGGGCGGCCTGCGCTACGCGAGCGATCTGGTGTCGCTGCTGAAGCGCGAGTTCCCGTTCTGCGTCGGCGGCGCGTGCTATCCGGAGAAGCACCCCGAGGCGCCGAGCCTCGACGCCGACCTCGCGGCGCTCTCGGCGAAAGTGCGTGCCGGCGCCGAGTTCCTGGTGACGCAGCTGTTCTTCGACAACGCGCGCTACTTCGAGTTCGTCGAGCGCGCGCGCAGCTGGGGGATCCGCGTGCCGATCCTGCCGGGGATCATGCCGATCACGAACTACGATCAGATCGACCGCTTCACGCGCCAGTGCGGCGCGATGATCCCGCCCAGCCTGCGCGCCGCGCTCGAAGAGCGCCGCGACGACCCGGACGCCGTCGCCGACCTCGGCGTCGCCTACATGACGCTCCAGGCCGCCGACCTGCTGGCGCGCGGCGCCCCGGGCGTCCATTTCTACACGCTGAACCGCTCGCCCGCAACCCGCGCCGTCGTCTCCGCGCTCCTCGCCGCCCGCCGCGCCTGGTGATCACATCACGGAAACGCTACGGCAACGTGCATCCGTCAGAATCGAGGCATGCGCTGGTACGACCGGGCGGCCCTCACAGCTCTCGTCCTTGCGATCGTGCTGCGAACCGATCGCGGATCCGTCGATTCGTCCACGGGATCGGCCGGTGTTGCAGCATCGTGCGATGACGACCCGAGCTTCGTTTACGACGCGGCGTCTCGTTTCAATGAAACGCTCGTCGGCACGATCGACGCCATCGATACCGCGCTGACCGCGATCCTTGCCGGCAACGTGGCCGTTCTCGTCTTCGCGCTGGACAAATCGAGCACTCTCGAGCGGGCGGCGGCCACGGCTGGGATGCTGGTCTTGGGCGCTTCGGGCTTGCTGACGTTCGCCGGGTATGTCTTCGGATTCCGTTTCGGCGTCGGCATCGCCGACGGCGTGCGCCCCCGGCTCTTCGTGCGCGACCTTGCCGTGCGCCGCTCGGAGTCGGTCGCCAGCGCGACGGAGCAGCTCATCGACGCTGGAGAGATGAACCTCAGCGTCCGCTCCATGAAGCGAGCGCTCGCGCTCGTCTCGATGACGTTGCTTTTGGCCGGATTGGTTCTCATGATGGTATCTGCGCTGAAGGGACAGGTGATACACTAGATGCCGATGCGCAAGAACGAGGAAGAATCGTCGTTCACGTTTCAGAAGGCTCTGGAAGAGCTGGCGGAACGGATCGGTGAAGCGGACGGCATCCCGCCGCTGAAGCCCGGCGAGATGCGCCCGCCGCGGTATTACCTCGTGAACCATTACTGGGCTTGGGGGCGCAAGCCGCTGCCGCCACGGAAAGCGATCGACAAGCGCTGATCCGATGGTCACGATTCGGCAACGCGGGCCCGGTACGATGAGTGCGTGGACGGGTTTGAAGGGCTGCTGCGGGATGGGTTGATCGTTACGGCGGTGTTGACGCTGCCGGTGCTGGTCGCGGCGACGGCGGTGGGTGCGTGTGTTGCGATTCTGCAGGCGGCGACGCAGGTGCAGGAACAGACGCTCACCATGCTGCCGAAGGTCGTCGCGGTCGGCACGATGATCGTGCTGTTCGGACGGTTCGGGATGGAGCTGTGCGCGCGGCTGTTCGGCGAGGTCGTGGTGCGCATACCGCAGCTGGTGCACGGCTGATGGCGGCGCCGGTCGACGCGACGTTTCTGCTGGTGTTCGCGCGGTCGGCCGGGCTCGTGGCGCGCGCGCCGGGGTTCTCGCATCCGTCGGTGCCGGCGGTCGCGCGGGCAGGGTTCGCGCTCGCGCTGGCGCTCGCCGTCACGCCGTCGGTCGCGCCGGTCCGCGGACTTGGTGTCGTCGCGCTCGCGTTCGCGGCGGCGAGCGATCTCGCGATCGGCGCGGCGATCGGGTTCGGCGCCTCGCTGCTGTACGACGGCGCCTATTACGCGGGGCGCACGATCGACGACTATCTCGGCGTGCGCGGCAGCGTCCCGGGCGCCAACGTCACCAGCGCGCAGGCGTTCGGGCGGTTGTGGTCGTCGGTCTTCCTCGCCGCGTTCGTTCTGCTCGACGGCTGGGTTCCGGTCGTGCGCGCGTTCGCCGACTCGTTCGCGCACGTCGCGCCCGGGGGAGCCGTCTCGGCGGATGCGTGGATGCGGTACGCGCTCGCGCTGCCCGCGACGATCCTGCGCGCGGCGTTCGTGGTCGCGGCGCCGGCGATCGCGGTCGCCGCGGTGGTCCAGATCGCGCTCGCGGCGGTGACGCGCGTCGTTCCGCGCTTCTCGAGCTTCACGCTCGCCTTTCCGGCCGTCTTCGCGGCCGCGCTGCTCGTGACGCTGGCGACGGTCCCGCTGCTGGCGCCGCTCGGCTCGCGTCCGTGGCTCGTGCTGCCGTGGGGCGGTGCGCCGTGAGCGACGCCGGCGAGAAGCGCCACGAGGCGACGCCCGCCAAGCGCCGGCGCGCGCGGCGTGAAGGCAACGTCGCACGCTCGTCCGAGCTGACGAGCATCGCCGCATTCGGAGCCGCGACGCTCACCGCGGCCGTCGCCGTCCCGCTCGCTGCGGCTGCGGCGATCGCCGCGGTCCGCGAGTCGGCGAAGCATACGGCGCTCGCAACGTCCATGCCGGCGGAAACGAGCACCGCGATCACGGCGCTCGCAAGCAGCCTCGCGCTGCTGCTCTGCGCTGCGCTGCTCCCGCTGGGCGCCGCCGCATCGGCGGGCGCGCTGGCGGCGTTCGCGCAAAGCGGCGGGCTGCATCTCGCGCCGCCGCATCTCGAGGTGAAGCGGCTCGACCCGATCGCCGGCGTCAAGCGCATGATCGGCATCGAAGCCGTCGTCGCGCTCGCGCGCGCGGCGCTCGCGTTCACCGCGGCGCTGTTCGCCGTCGTGCCGATCGTGCGCGACGTCGTCGGCGGAGCGGCCGCGCTCGGTTCGCCGGCTGCCGCCGCGGCGCTCGCCGCGCCGGCCGCGCTGCGCGCGTGCGGCACCGCGCTCGCCGTGGGCGCGCTTTTCGCGGTGTTCGATTACGCGCTCGCGCGGCGGCGCTGGCTGCACGGCCTGCGGATGTCGTCCGAAGAGCTCAAGCGCGACGCCAAGGAGAACGACGGCGACCCCCACACGCGCGCGCGGCGCAAGAGCGCGCACCGCGCGGTCGTCCGCGGCACGGTGGGGCGGACGCGCGAGGCGTCGTTCGTCGTCGTCAACCCGACGCACGTCGCGGTCGCGCTGCGCTACGCGCCGCCGGCCGTTTCCGTACCGGAGATCCTCGTCCGCGCGCTCGACGAGGCGGCGCTGCGCGTCCGCTCGATCGCGCGCGAGCACCGCATCCCGCTGGTGGAGGACGTCGCGCTCGCGCGGCTCCTCTACGCGCAGGGCGAGACCGGCCGCGCGATCCCGCCCCAGACCTACGTCGCGGTCGCGCACGTCGTCGCCGCGCTCGCGCGCGAGGGACTGCTCGCGTGAACGGGCGTCTGACGACCGCGTTCGCGGTCGCCGTGCTCGGCGTCGTCGCGATCCTGATCGTCCCGCTCCCGCCCCCGCTGCTCGACGCGCTGCTCGCGCTGAACGTCTTCGGCTCGGCGCTGGTGCTCCTGATCAGCTTGCGGGTCGAAGAGCCGCTCGAGTTCTCCGCGTTCGCGCCCTCGCTGCTGCTCGCGACGCTCTTTCGGCTCGCGCTCGACGTGAGCGCGACGCGGCTGATCCTCACCGAAGGACACGATCCCGGCGGGGTCGGCGCGCTCATCCCGGCGTTCGGCGCATTCGTCGTGCGCGGGAACGTCGTGGTCGGGCTGATCGTCTTCGCAATCCTGATCACGATCCAGTTCGTCGTCATCGCGAGCGGCGCGCAGCGCGTCGCCGAGGTCTGCGCGCGCTTCACGCTCGACGCGATGCCCGGAAAGCAGATGGCGATCGACGCCGACCTCCACGCGGGGATGCTCGACGCCGAGACCGCGCGCCGCAAGCGCGCCCGCGTGCAGCGCGAAGCCGATTTCTACGCGGCGATGGACGGCGCCGGGAAGTTCGTCAAAGGCGACGCGATCGCCGCGCTGGTGATCGTCGTGCTGAACCTGCTCGGCGGCGTCCTCGTCGGCGCGCTCTACCATGGGATGGCGCCGCTCGAAGCGGTCGAGACGTTCGCAATCCTCTCGATCGGCAACGCGCTGCTCACCACGCTCCCCGCGTTCCTGATCTCGACCGCGATGGGTCTGATGGTGACGCGCGTCGCCGGCGACGGCGCGCTCGGCGTCGACCTCGCCGCGCAGCTGCTCGCGCGCCCCGACGTCTTGCGCGTCGCCGCCGCGCTCGTGTTCGCGCTCGCCTTCGTGCCGTCGTTCCCCGGCCCGCTGTTCGCCGCGCTCGGGATCGTGGCGTTCGCCGGCGCGGTGCTCGCGGAACGGCAGAAACGCCGCGCCGGCGCGAGCGCGCGCGCAGCGCACGAGCGGCGGCGGCGGGAAGCGGTCCGTCGACCCGAGACCGCGTTCGGACTGGTCGGCGTCGACGCGCTCGCGATCGACGTCGGCGCCGAGCTCTTCGCGCTCCTCGTCGCACCGAACTGCGACGCGCTCCTCGACCGCGTCGCCGACGTGCGCCGCGCGCTCGCGGCCGAGACGGGGATCGTCATCCCGGGCGTGCGCCTGCGCGACGATCCGCTGCGCGACCCGCGCACGTACGCGCTGCGCGTGCGCGATTGCATCGTCGCCGAAGGGATCGTCCGCCTCGATCGCCTCGTCGCGGTCGCTGCGCCGGAGATCCTCGAGCGCACCGGCGGCGAGCCGACCAGCGAGCCGGTCTACGGTCTCGCGGCTCGCTGGATCGCGTACGACGAGCGCGAGCGCGCGCAAGCGGCGGGCGCGCTCACGTTCGACGCGATCTCGATCCTCGGCTCGCACCTCGCCGAGGTCGCGCGCGCGCACGCCGCCGAGCTGTTCGGCCGCCAAGAGTTCCAGACGCTCGTGGAGCACGTGCGCACCTTCGCGCCGAGCGTGGTGAAGGACGTGGGTACCGACGCGCTGCCCGCAGCCCTCGCGCACCGCGCATTCGTCCATCTCGTGCGCGAGCGCGTGTGGCCGCGCGATCCGAGTGCGGTCTTCGAGGCGCTCGCAGACGCCGCGGCGACGTCGCGCGATCCGCGCGAGCTCGCCGAAGCGGTGCGCCGTACGATCGTCCCGCAACAGCTGCGTCGCGACGGCACCCGCGCGCTGCGCCCGCTGATCTTCGCGCCCGCCTTCGAGAGCGAGCTCACACGGATGTGGTCGGCGGACGGCGGTCTCGCGCCCGATCCGCGGACCGCGCTGCGCGTGCGCGAGACGATCGCGCGCTATGCGAACGACGCGGCGTTCGCACCGCACGCGGTCGTCGTGACCGCCCCGCTCCGCCCGCTCCTCGCGGAGTTCCTCGAACGCACCGCGCCCGGCATCCCCGTCTACGCCTTCGCCGAGCTGCCGCCCGCGATCGTCTTGGAGCCCGCCGGTGTGCTCGACGCGTACACGCGTGCGGACGAGGAGGCTGCGGCGATTCGCGGGTGAAGGTATCGCTGCGCGGGTGGCCGCAACAGAAACCTCCGCTGGAATCGCCACGTCCCACGCACGGGGTGCATCGTTCAACAATGATGCCATGTCTCGATGCCATTCGTTCCGATGACCTTCGAGATTGGCTGCTGTTCGCACCGATTCAGCCCGTGCACGGGCCTCACCGGGGCGGCGTCGCAGGCTGGCTGAACGAAGCGGACCGTGCCGCGTTCGTCTACGGTGAGATCACCGGCTATTTCTTGACCTGCGGACTCTTCATCGCGCGGTACCACGACGATGACGATCCGCTGCGGCGCCGGCTCGTCGGCGCGGAAGCATGGCTCGACGCGATCTGGCGCGACGCGCCGCCGCCGACGCGCGTGTATCTCGAGCGCGACGAGCCGGACTGGCGGAACGAGGCGGTCTTCTCGTTCGACTGCGCGATGATGCTGCGCGGCCTGAACGGCATCGCGAGCGAGGGCGCGTCGCGCACGCGAGCCGCGATCGAAGCGGCGCTGCTCGATCTCGTCGCGGCCGACGGGACGCTGCGCAGCCACCGCACGCGCGCGGACGGCGCGGCGCTCCCCGAGCGCTGGTCGACGGCGGACGGCCCGTTCCAGCTCAAGACCGCCACCGCGATCCTCTCGTCGCCCGGGATCTCCGCGCCGTTGCGCGCGAGCGCGGAGAAGACCGCGCGGCGCTGGCTGGACTGGTATCCCGCGCACGAGCTGACCGGCGATCTGCACCCGCTGCTGTACCACCTCGAGGGGTTGCTGCTGTGGGGCGCGCGGCGCGACGAATGGGAATGCTGGCGGCTCGCCGCGGAGATCTTCGACGAGATCATGGCGCGCCAGCGCAGCGACGGCGATCTTCCCTCCGCGCTCTTGGACGAGCGCTCCGAACCGCGCTCCGACGTGACCGCGCAAGCGCTGCGCGTCGGGACGCTGCTCGTCGAAGCGGGATTCCTCCCCGGCCGGAGGCTGCGGCGGCTCGCCGGGCTCGCCGACGCGCTGGTGAGCTACGCCGATCCGCGCGGCGGCCTCCGCTTCCGGCGCGCGGACGCCGCGCAACGGCACGTGAACGTCTGGTGCACCGTCTTCGCGTATCAGGCGCTCGCGCTCTTCGAGCGCGCGGGGAGCGGCGCCGCGCTCGACGAGCGCACGCTCGACGCGCTCGCGTGATGACGACGGCGATCTCGCTCGATCGCACCATCGAGCTGCGGACCGGCGACATGCCGAGCGTCCTGTGGATCGAGCTCACGTCGAAGTGCCCGTTCGACTGCATCTTCTGCACGCGTCGTTCGCTTCGAGGCGACGGCGTGCACATGGATTTCGATCTCTACCGCTCGATCGTCGGCGAGCTGGTTCGCCCCTCGGTGCTGCGGTTGAACTATTCCGGCGAGTCGACGCACCATCCCCGGATCATCGAAGCGATCGAGCTCGCGGCCGCGACCGGCGCCGTCACCGAGCTCGTCTCGGCGTTCGCAACGTTCCCCGAGCGACAGATGGAGCGCTTCGTGCGCAGCGGCCTCGACCGCTTGACGATCTCGCTGCACACGCTCGACGACCAGCAGTTCCGAGGCGTCTACCGCCACATGTCGCTCGACGACATGAAGCGCAAGATCGAGCACTTCCTGCGCGTCCGCGCCGCTGCCGGAAGCGAGAAGCCGTCGCTCGATTTCGCGGTCGTCGCGATGCAGCGCAATCTCGACCAGCTCCCGCGGATCGCCGACTATGCCGAATCGCTCGGCGTGCGGCAGCTCTTCGTCCATCCGGTCATCAGCCGTGACCCGCTCCCGGTGCGCTTCGACGACGAGCTCGAGGACGGCGTTCTCAAGCCTCCGTTCGTCGGCGCGTTGTCGCGAACCGTCGCCGAGATCGCGGCCCGGCACCCGCGGCTGAAGGTCGACTTCTCGAGGCCCGAGGTCGGCGCGCTGCACGAGCTCGACCGCGTCCCGCGGTATTTCCCGGGGCCGCTGCCGGACGGAGCGCGCATCCACTCGTGCGACCAGGATCCGTGGGACACCGTGCACATCCTCGCCAACGGCGACGTCGTCGTGTGCGAGGTGCGGGACAAGATCGTGCTCGGCAACGTGCGCGAGCGGACGCTGCGCGAGATCTGGCAGGGCGAAGAGTACCGGCGCTTCCGCCAGGACTACGTGAACGGCCGCGCCGCCGAGTGCCGCACGTGCCCGTACAAGATCGCCTACCGCCCCGCCGACGCGAACGGCACGATCAGCTTGGACGCGGGGATGGATCCCGGGCTGCTGCGCGGCTGGTATCCGGCCGAGCCGGGGATCGTGTGGAGCATGGGCCGCTCGCTGGCGACGCTCGTGCCGCGCCGGCCGGCCGGCGCGCTGCGCATCGAGGGCATCTTGCCGCCCGCGAACGGCGGCCGCAACGAGCTCGTCGTCGAGGCGGACGGGACGCGGATCGGGACGATCGTGAACGAGTCGCCGGAGATGCTGCGGTTCGATACCGCGCTTCCGTTCGGCGCGCCGGCGACTTCGGCACTGACCTGCACGTTCGAGACCGCGACGACCTATCGCCCGGCGGAGCATGGTGCGGAGGACTCGCGCGGCCTCGGGTTCGCGCTGCGGCGGCTGGAGCTCGTCGACCACGCCGGCGAGGCGCCGGCGCGCCCGCCGCGGGATCGGTTCGCCGAGCTGCGCCGCGCGCTGCGCATGACGCGGTTATCGGCGACGCTCCGGATCGCGCGCGCGACGCTGTGGCTCGCGGGCCGCGTCCCGCGCCGCCGCCGCCCGGCGGTGAGCGACTGGCGGCCCGGGCTCAGCATCGTCGTCCCCGAGCGCGCGAATCCGGTGCTGCTGAGCGAGGCGCTGGAGCACGCGGACCGCGCGGCGCGCGCGACCGGGGAACCGTTCGAGCTGATCGTCGTCGTGAACGGGAGCCCGCTCGCCGATTACCGGGATCCGATGCGGCGCTTCCCCGACGCGCGCTGGCTGCACGCTGACGAGCCGCTGAGCTTCGCTTCGGCGATCGCGCGCGGATTGCGCGAAGCACGGTACGACGGCGTCTACCTGCTCAACAACGACATGGTGCTCGCGGACGACGCGCTCGTGAAGCTGCTGCCGTGGCGCGCGCCGAACGTCTTCGCGATCGCCTCGCAGATCTTCTTCGTCGACCCCCAGCGAAGACGGGAAGAGACCGGGTGGACCGATTTCGAGCTGCAAGCCACGGCGGTCTCGTTCTCCGACGTCGTCCCGGACGAGGACGGCTTCGTCCGCAGCCATCCGTACGCGGGCGGCGGCTCCTCGCTCTTCCGCAGAGCGTATCTCGAGCGGCTGCTGAACCGGCGCGATCCGTACGCGCCGTTCTACTGCGAGGACGCCGAATGGGGGATCCGCGCCTGGCGCGAGGGGTACGAGGTTTTGTTCTGCCCGGGCTCGCGCGTGCGCCATCACCACCGCGCGACGATCTCGCGCTTCTTCGCGCCGGCCGACGTCGACCGCATCCGCGCGCGGAACGAGATGCAGTTCTTGCTGCGCAATCTGCTCGGCGCCACCGACGTTCGTGCGTTCCTCGACGTCGTGCGCGACGGCGAGGGCACTTCGGATCTCACGCGCCGGGAGCTGACCAGCATCCGCAACTCGCTCGCGATCGCCGGCGCGCAATGGCATGCCGGACGTGCACCGTGCGCCGACGCACCCCTGCGCTTCCTGCGGCGGAAGTACTATCCGCCGCGCGATCCCGAGTCCGCCGCGAAGCCGGTGCTGCTGCTCGCGTCGCCGTATGCCGTCTACCCGCCGGCGCACGGCGGTGCGATCCGGATCGCCGAGCTGCTGCGGACGCTCGCGGCGAAGTACCGAGTCGTCCTGCTCAGCGACGAGGAACGGCTCTACACGCCGGAGAGCACCGCCCACTTCGCGGGCTTGGACGCCGTGCATCTCGTCGGCGGAAGACCGGCGGAGCGTGCGGAGGACGTCGGACGGCGAATCCCGCGGATCCTGAACCATACGCACGCGGGATTTCGCGCCGAGCTGCGCCGTCTGCTCGTCTCCTACGAGCCGGAGATCGTGCAGATCGAGTACGTCGAGCTCGCCGCCGCGGTCGCCGAACGCCGCAACGGCGCGGCGTGGTTTCTCACGCTGCACGACGTGCTCTTCACGCCGGAGACGGCGAACGAGGACGACCGCTTCGAGCGAGGGCTGCTGGAGAAGTACGACGCCGCCGTGGTGTGCTCGGCGGAAGACGCCGCGCTCGTCCGAGGCCTGCGCACCGAAGTCGTTCCGAACGGGACGCGGCTGGCCGCCGTGCCGTACGTCCCCTCGCGAGGAAACACGGAGATCCTGTTCGCCGGGCCGTTCCGGTACACGCAGAACCTCGAGGGGATTCGCGCGTTCCTCGAGCTCGTCTATCCCGGGCTGAAGCGCGCCGTCCCGCAGGTCCGTCTCGTCGTGCTCGGCGGAGACGGCGCGCCGGAGACCGCGCGAACGATGGCGTGCTTCGATCAGCCGGGCGTCGAGGTCCGCGACTACGTCCCGGACGTCGCGCCGCTGCTCGAACGGTGCGCGCTCACCATCAACCCGCAGTACGCGATTCGCGGCTCCAGCATCAAGCTGATCGAGTCGATCGCCGCGGGCCGCGTCTGCGTCTCGACGCGCGACGGTGCGCGCGGCTTCCTGGACCGCGCGAACCCGGCGCTGATCGTCGTCGACCGCATCGAAGAGTTCGCCGCGCCGCTCGAGCGGCTGCTCCTCGACGAACGGTACCGCCTCACGGTGGAACGGCCGGATCCGGCGATGCGCGAGGCGAGCTCGTGGGCGGCGTCGGCGAACCGGCTGCTCGACGTGTACCGGCGCCGTCACGCGAACGGTGGCTGAGCTGCGCGATACGGCGGCGCCGTTCTCCTACGATCTCATCGCGGAGATCTACGACGACGACATGGGGCGCAACGTCGGCGGCGCGGACGTCGCTTTCTATGTCGGCCGCTGCTCGGACGCCGGCGGCCCCGTGCTCGAGCTCGGCTGCGGGACCGGGCGGATCACGCTGCCGCTCGTGCGAGCGAGCCACTCCGTCACCGGCGTCGACGTGTCGGCGCCGATGCTCGAACGGCTGCGCGCGAAAGCGGACGCGACGCTCACGCGCGCCGAGCGGGCGCGCCTCGAGACGCACCGCGCCGACATGGCGTCGCTCGATCTCGGGCGGCGCTTCGCGCGCGTGCTCTGCCCCTACTCGGCGTTCACGTATCTCGTCGAGCCGGAACGCCGCGCGCGCGCCCTCGCCGCGGTGCGCGCGCACCTCGCGCGCGGCGGCGAGCTCGTGCTCGACGTCTTCGTCCCCGACCGCCGCGTCGAAGCGCTCCCCGCCGATCACGTGCACCTCGACTACCGGCGCACGCTCGCCGACGGCACGGTCCTCGAGCGCACGAAGACCATTCGCGCCGCCGAGCCGGACGTCAACGTCATCACCCGGCGCTACGCGTTCCTCGACGGCGAGGGCGCGGTTCTGCGCCGCATCGAGACCGTCGACCGCATCCGCGTCTACGAGCCGGCACAGCTGCAGGCCGTCCTCGAAGCGCACGGCTTCACCGTCGTCGAGGCGCTCCCCGATTTCCGCCCCGGCCGCTGGACCGGGGAGACCAAGATGGCCGCCTTCGTCTGCGCCGCGGGGTAGCGCGGAGGCGGTGTAACATCGCGACGGCGGTCCGGTAGGAGGCGGCGTGAACGCGCTGCCGCAGGAGGCGCAGACTCTGGTCGCGCGCATCGAGGCGATGCTCGGTCAGGCGGAACGGCTCCTCGCCGCCGGCGGGAGCGACGAGGCCGCCTTCGCGCTGCGTGAGACCGAGCGGCGCTATCTCCCCGACACGCTGAAGGCGTACGACGAGATCCCGCCGGCGCGGCGCGACGCCGTCGCCGCCGAGATGCTGGTCGAGCAATTGCGCCTGCTCGAGCGCGCGACCGCGCAGCGCCTCGCCGTCCTCTCCGAGAGCGCCGAGACGGCGCTCGCCGCGAACGGCGCGTTCCTCACCGACCGCTTCGGGCCGGTCGAGTCGCTGCCGGAACCGCCCGCCGCCGCCGACCCCATCGACCCCGGGACCGCGCCGCCCGCGACGCTCGTCCGCCGGCTCCTCGAACGCCTGGAAGCCGAGAGCGGCTCGGAGCCCGCGGCGATCCTGGAGCGCGCGGGGGAACGGCTAGCCGCGGCGTTCCCGGCGATCGCGACGGTGCGGCGCGGCGGCTTCCTCGGCCGCGGCCCCGTCGAAGCGATCATGCTCGACGTGCCGCGCCGCGACGACCTGCTGCGCTACGCGCTCGCGCGGACCCCGCACGGCACCGTCGAAGCGAGCGTCACGCGGTTCCTGCGCGGGATCAAGAACAAGACGCTCGTCGTCGACGTCGCCGAGTGGACGCAGGGCCTCATCGCCGACCTCGGCGCGTACGTCGAGCGCGAGCGCGCGGCGCGCGACATCCTCACTCGGCTTTTCAGGGAGACACGATGAGCTTCTTCGGGATCGGACAGCGGAACCAGCAGCAGACCGGCGTGCGCGTCACGGAAGGCGGCGTCCCGGTCGACGCGGTCTCGCGCCTGCGGCGGATGCGCGGCGAGGGCGGCGCGCCGCTCTTCACCAGCGATCTCTCGGTCTCCGAGTTCGTGCTGCTCGAGCAGATGGGATGGCGTCCGCTCGGGCTCGTCCTCGGCAGCTCGATCTACCACGTCGGGATCCAGTACGGCAACTTCTACCAGAACCAGGAGCTGCAGTACCTGACCGCGGCGATGTACGAGGCGCGCGAGCTCGCGATGTCGCGGATGGAGGAAGAGGCCGACGTGCTCGGCGCCGACGGCATCGTCGGCGTGCGGCTCGAGGTCGGCGGCTACGAGTGGGCGGAGAACGCGCTGGAGTTCACCGCGATCGGAACCGCCGTGAAAGCGCCGGGCGCGGACGGCGGCTGGCGCACGCGCGACAACAAGCCGTTCACCTCCGACTTCAGCGTGCAGGACTTCTACAAGCTCGTCACCTCGACGGGGTACGTGCCGCGCGAGCTGGTGCTCGGGAACTGCGTGTACCACATCGCGCACCAGGGGTTCTCGCAGATGATGCGCACGCTCGGGACGAACGTCGAGCTCCCGAACTACACCGAGGCGATCTACGACGCGCGCGAGCTCGCGATGAGCCGGATGCAGGCCGAGGCCGAGGCCCACGGCGCCGACGGGATCGTCGGGATGCAGATCGTCGAGAAGACGCACATCTGGAACCCGCACGTGATCGAGTTCATGGCGATCGGAACCTCGGTCGAGAAGCGCGGCGAGCCGAAGGACGTCCCGCTGACGTTCCAAGTCGGGTTGAACGACTAGCGCGATGCCGTCCGCCGACGAACAGCTGCAGCCCCCGATGCTCACGCCGCCGGAACCGGTCGCGCCGGTCGCGGCGTCCGACGCGATCGGGAAGGTCCCCGTCCCCGCCGAGGAGCGCGCGAAGCTCGACGGCGACGCCGCGCGGCTCGCGAAGGAGCTGGCGGGCCTCGCGCCCGAGAGCGACGCGTACAAAGAACGCGTCCGCGCGCTCGAAGCGCTGGCGAACGCGGAGATCGTCCGCTCGGCGAACGTCTCGAACCGCATGCTCGAGCGGCCGACGCGCGCGATGGCGACGCTCGGCGAAGGATCGCCGGTCGCGAAGACGCTGCTGGATCTGCGCGCGACGGTCGAGAAGCTCGACCCCGCGCGTCAGGGCGACCTGTTCTCGCCGAAGAAGCTGCTCGGCGTCCTGCCGTTCGGCAACAAGCTGCGCGACTATTTCCGCGGGTACGAGTCCTCGCAGGCGCACCTGAACGCGATCATCGAGTCGCTGCGGCGCGGCAAGGACGAGCTGCTGCGCGACAACGGGTCGATCGAGGCCGAGAAGTCGACGATGTGGGCGCTGATGGGCGAGCTCGAGAAGCACGGGTACCTCGCGCGCGCGCTCGGCGACGCGGTCGAGCGCGAGGCAGACGCGCTGCAGGCGACCGACGCCGAGCGCGCCCGCGCGCTGCGCGAAGACGTGCTCTTCACCGCGCGCCAGAAGGAGCAAGACATCGCGACGCAGCTCGCCGTGAACGTCCAGGGCTACCTCGCGCTCGACCTGATCAAGCGCAACAACGCGGAGCTGGTGAAAGGCGTAGACCGCGCGACCACGACGACCGTCGCAGCGCTGCGCACCGCGGTGATCATCGCGCAGGGGCTCGCGCAGCAGAAGCTCGTGCTCGACCAGATCACCGCCCTGCGCTCGACGACGTCCGACCTGCTGGTCTCGAACTCGCAGATGCTGCGCACGAACGCGACCCGCATCCAAGAGGGCGCGACACAGCCCGGCGTCGACATCGAGAAGCTGAAGGAAGCCTTCGCGAACGTCCGCGCGACGATCGACGGAATGGCCGACTACCGCATCAAGGCCCTGTCCTCGATGGAGCAGACCGTCGACGCGCTGAACGACGAGGTCGGGAAAGCGAAGCAATATCTCGCGACGCGCCGCGAGATCGGCGAGGTGCCGCTCTCGCAGCCGCTCAAGGTCCTGACGGACAACGGCGGGCTTTAACCGGTCGGAGCGCCCCGGCGCCCGAGCCAGAAGGTAAAGACGTACTTCGCGCCCGCGATCACGGGCTCGGCGCGATGCGGAAGGTGCGGCGGAAACGTTAGCGCATACCCCGCGCGCGGCGAGACGGTAAGGTCCAGCGACGGGAACGACGTCTCGCCGCCCGCGATGTCGTCGTTCAGATAGAGCACGAAGCTCAGCTTGCGCCATTCCGATGGCGCGTCGATCGCGTCTTGATGGGTGTAGAAAAACCCGCCGGGACGGTACCGCACGAGTTGGATCTCGCCCGCTTCGAGACCGCGGGCGCCGGAGCGGCGATGCCGGGCAGCGCGCTCGCGTACGCGCTCACAGGCGCGCGCAGCGACATCCGGAAGATCACGTTCGAGCAGCAGCGACGCATTTCGCACGGCCGCGTTCACCGTGGGTTCGGCGCCGGGCGCAGAGTAGAGCGGCGCGGCGCGCCACGCCGTGCTTTCGCGAACCGACTCCACGATCCGCGCGCACGCGCTCGCCGAGAGCAGCTCGACGAGCGCGATCTCCTCGGCGAGGTTCAGCTCAGCCCGATCCCGTTCCGCGCCAGCCCGGCGCAGCGCGCGCAGCGTCCGGAGATGACCATCGTCGCGTCCACGCCGCTGTAGCGGTGGTCCTGCGCGACGGCGAGCGCGATCGGGACGACCTGCGGGACCGGCACGTTCAGGATCTCGCCGCACGCGACGCAGACGAGGTGGTGGTGCTTGTCGAGCGCGGCCTCGTAGCGCGCCGCGCCGCCGTGCGCGAAGACCTGCACCAGGCCGATCGCGCGCAGGATGTCGAGCGTGCGGTATATGGTGCCGAGACTCACCGCGGGGAGCTCGGCGCGGACGCGCTCGTGGATCGCCTCGGCGGTCAGGTGCGCGCCGTCTTCCAGCGCGCGCAGGATCGCGGCCCGCTGCTTCGTCAAACGATAGCGCGTCTGAAGGAGTCCTGCGTCGACCCCCTTGCCGTCGGTCACAGCTCGCCTCCGTGAGCGTCCTAGCCGTCAGACCCTCGCCGGCCGGGACAACCGCAGCGCCGTTTGACGCTGTCCGGCCCCCATGCTACGATCCGAGGGTTCTCCCCTTCCCCGCCGTCCGAGGAGCCCCGGCGACACTCCCGGCGAGGCTCTCGGTACCTCAGGACTATGTGGAATAAGCTCAAGAGGCCGGTACAGTCGGTCCTCCTGTTGGCCTTGGTCGGCCTCTGCGTCTGGGCGATCGTGCCCATCCAGAAGAAGATCCACCTCGGCCTCGACCTCCAGGGCGGCGCGCGCGTCCTGCTCCAGCTCCAGACCAGCAAGGACGTGCCCAAGATCACCTCCGACGTTCAGAACCAGGTCGAGCTGGTGATCGACAAGCGCGTCAACGGGATGGGCGTCTCGGAGCCGGTCATCTCGAAGGTCGGCGTCGACCGCCTGCTCGTCGAGGTCCCGGCCGTCAAGAACTCGGACGACCTGGAGCGGATCCTGAAAGAGGCGGCGGTCCTCGACTTCAAGATCTGCCCGCAGAAGGTCCGCGACCGCGCCGAGACCGACAAGAAGTACGCGAACGACGTGAACGGCGCGTACAAGGACTGCGGTCCGATCGTGTACACCGGCGCCGAGCTGAAGAGCGCCGCGCCCGGCTACGGCCCGGGCGGCCAGCCGCAGGTGAACTTCACGACGAAGAACCCGACGAAGTTCGCGAAGCTGACGAACGACCACATGCACGAGCTGCTCACGATCTTCCTCGACAAGAAGTACATCAGCGCCGCCTCGATCGAAGGGATCATCTCGACCGACGGGATGATCCACGGCAGCTTCACGGAAGACCAGGTCGCGACGCTCGCCAACGAGCTGAACGCCGGCGCGCTCCCGGTCTCGCTGACGATCATCGAGAAGGACGACGTCGGCCCGATCCTCGGCAAGGAGGATCTGCAGAAGTCGCTGGTCGCCTCGATCGTCGGGCTCGGCCTGGTGCTGCTGTTCATGATCGGGTTCTACCGGCTCCCCGGTTTCCTGGCCGACGTCGCGCTGATGGTCTACGTGCTGATGCTGCTGGCGCTGCTCTCGGTCGCGCACGCGGTCCTCACGCTCCCCGGCATCGCGGGCTTCGTGCTCTCGATCGGTATGGCGGTCGACGCCAACGTCCTGATCTTCGAGCGCCTGAAAGAAGAGCTGTGGGCCGGGAAGTCGCTGCGCGCCGCGGTGCGCGTCGGCTTCCAGCGCGCGTTCAGCTCCGTCTTCGACTCGCACTTCACGACGATCGTCGGCGCCGGCGTGCTGTACTTGCTCGGCACCGGCACCGTGAAGGGCTTCGCGTACACGCTTTTCTGGGGGACGGCGCTCTCGCTGTTCACCGCGGTCGTGATCACGCGGTTCTTCATGGACCTCATCGTCGACAACGATCTCGTCACCTCGAAGGCGGCGTACGGCGCGAGCGGGACGCTCACGCCCGCCGCGCGCGCGACCACGGCGGAGGCTCGTTCCTGATATGTTCTTCCGCCGCCTGAATTGGAACGTCGTCGGCTGGTTCCGGATCGTCTCGGCGATCTCGTACGCGATCATCCTGGCCGGCCTGCTCTTCATGGGATACCATTGGTGGAAGGACGGCTCGCCGCTGCGGCTGGGCCTCTCCTTCACCGGCGGTACCGACGTCACGGTCAAGTTCACCAGCCCCGCCTCGAAGGACGCGGTCGCCTCGCAGCTCGCGACGGTCGGCGTCACCGACGCGCGGATCAACACGCTCTCGAAGCCGGGTGAGACGCCGAACGAGCGCTGGACGATCGAGACCCAGCACGACTTCGGCAACAACTCGACGGGGCTGTGGGCCGCGCTCAACAAGGTCGCGCCGGTCGACCGGCAGACCTCGTCGATCTCGACGGTCGGGCCGTCGCTCTCGCGCGAGTACCTGATCAACGCGATCAAGGCGCTCGTCATCGCGATCGCGATCCAGTTCCTCTACATCGCGTTCCGCTTCGGCTGGAATCTGATCTTCGGCTGGGTCTGCGTCGTCGCGCTCGTCCGCGACTCGCTGATGATGATCGGGATCTACGCGATCGCCGGCCGCCGCGTCGACGACGCGTTCCTGGCCGCGGTGCTGACGGTGATCGGGTACTCCGTCATGGACACGATCGTGATCCTCGACCGGATCCGCGAGAACGTCAAGCTGATGGACGGCAAGCCGTTCGACGAGATCGTGAACACCTCGATCCTGCAGACGATGACGCGCTCGGTGAACACGCTCGCGACCGTCGTCATCACGCTGGTCGCGCTGCTCACGTTCGGCGGCGCCTCGCTGCAGAACTTCGCCTTCGCGCTGCTGGTCGGTATCTGCTCGGGCGGCTACCACTCGATCTTCTACTCGGCGCCGCTCGTCGCGGTGCTGCAGAAGCGCGTGAGCAAGCGCGGCGGCGGGATCTTCCGCCGCAGCTCGCTGGCGCCGCAGCCGAAGACCGTCGCCGCCGCGCGCGGCGGCGCGGCCGGTGCTGCGGCCGCCGCGCGCGACCGCGAAGCGATCGCCGCGGCGCGCCGCGCGCGCCGCGAGCTCGAGCGCCAAGGCGCCTCGCGCCGCTCGACGCAGCCGCCGCGCTACCGCCGCTCGCAGCAGCAAGAGATCGACTACGAGAAGCTGGAGAACCGCAACTTCGGTGCCGAGCTCCCGCGCAAGCCGGAGGCCGATCTGGAGCCGCACCTTGCCGACGGCGAGATCGATCCGCTCGACGCGCAGGCGATGGGCCTGCACGACGAAGCGGCGGAGCTCGGCCACGAGGAGATCACGCTGAACCTCGGCGACGACGAGCACGCCGACGGAGAAGTGACCCCCGAACACAAACCCGTCCGGTAGACCGGCGTGCGGGAGAAGAAGCTTCCGCCGCCCACGCCGTCAGAGGCCGCGTTCGAGCGGCTTCTGGCGGAGTTCGGGAACCCACGCGCCTCCGATGACGCCGCTGCGCCGCCGGAGGCGCGCGCATTTCTCGACGAGCTGTACGCGAAGTCGCGCGAGTATCTCGACCGCGACGCGTACGCGACGATCGGCGATGCGACCGGCTTCAACACGAAGGTCGTCGGCGTCAGCTTCGAGGGGCGTCAGGACATCGTCGCCGGGATGCGCCCGGGCGCAGCGCTCGAGCTGCGCCGGCACCCCGACAACGCGTACGACCCGAACGCGATCGGCGTCTGGTACGGCGCGCTGCAGCTCGGCTTCCTGAAGCGCGAGATCGCGCAGCGCGTCGCGCCGAACATCGACGCCGGCGAGCGCTACACCGCCGAGGTGACCGCGGTGACCGGCGGCGGGACGCGCTCGATCGGCGTGAACGTCTACGTGACCCGCGTGCGCGCGGCGCTCGCGCGCAAGGGGATCGAACGCAGCGCGGTGACGCACGACGACGTGCTGCGCGCGCTGATCGGCGACCGCCCGCTGCGCGACGCGCAGCGCGACGTGCTGGCCCGGCTCGACGCCGGACGCAACACGCTCGCGGTGCTCGGGACCGGCCGCGGGAAGTCGCTGTGCTTCCAGTACCCCGCGACGGTGCGCGCGCTCGAGCGCGGCGACAAGACGCTCGTGCTCTACCCGCTGCGCGCGCTGGCGAACGACCAGTACGACGCGCTGATCCGGCGGCTCGAGCCGCTCGGGCTCCGCATCCACCGCGCGAACGGCGCGATCGACGCCGGCGAGCGCGCCGCGCTGAACGACGCGCTGGAGAGCGGCGAGTGGGACGTCGTCTGCGCGACGCCGGAGTTCGTGCAGTACCACCTCGACCGCTTCCGCGGCGGCGTCTCGCGCCCGTCGCTGGTCGTCGTCGACGAAGCGCACCACCTCGCCGAGTCGACGCACCGCCCCGCGTACCAGCGGCTCGGCGCGGCGATCGCGGCGCTCGGCGACCCGCAGGTCCTCGCGCTCACCGCGACGGCGGGCGACGAAGCGTTCGCGAAGATCCGCGCGGCGCTGCGGATCGACGCGTGGGTGATCGACCCGACGGTGCGCGAGAACCTGCACGTCGTCGACGCGCGCGGCACGACCAACAAGCTCGCCTACATCGAGCGGATCGTGCGCGACGGCGAGAAGGCGATCGTGTACTGCAACTCGCGCGCCGAGGCGACGAAGACGGCGGAGAAGCTGCGCTCGCGCGCCGGCGAAGGCGTCGCCTTCTACCACGCCGGCGTCGGCAGCGGCGAGCGCGCGCAGGTCGAGCACTACTTCCGCGAGGGCGCGATCCGCGTCGTCGTCGCGACGTCGGCGTTCGGCGAGGGGATCGACCTCCCCGACGTGCGCCACGTCTTCCTCTACCACTTGAACTTCGACTTCACCGAGTTCAACCAGCAGGCGGGTCGCGCCGGCCGCGACGGCGACGACGCCTTGATCCACCTGCTCTACGGCGAGCCGGACCGCCGCATCAACGACTTCATCCTCGAGCGCTCGGCGCCGACGCTGGAGACGCTGCGCCGCCTCTACGCCGCGATGAAGCGCCTCACGTCCGACGGCACGCTGCGCATGACGTACGCCGACGTCGCCGCGACGCTCGACCTCGACCGCGTCGACGGCACGACGGTCTCGACCGCCGTGCGCATCTTCGACGACGCGGGCCTCGTCGAGACCGGCGAGGACGACGACGGCCGCTACGTGCGCTTCCTTCCGGTGACCGGCAAAGTCGATCTTGCCGCGACGGAGCGCTTCGCCGAAGGCGAGGCGGAACGCGAGGCGTTCGCCCGCTTCTGCGAGATCGCGCTGACGGCGAAGCCTCAGATCTTGGAGTCGCTGGTGGACCGCCCGATCTATCCGTCCGGCGTCCCGCTGAAACGCTAGCCGACAGCATGATGGTGCCCGTCACGGTATGACGGCGCGCTCCGGCGGCGAAGTGCCGCCCACGGCGTCCCGCTGTGGTGCGCCGTTCAAGGGGTGAATGATGAAGAACATGCGTCTCGCACGGCTAGGGCTCGCCCTGGCCGTCGCGCTTTCGGGGTGCGCGCACGGCGGCGGCGCGCGGACCGTCCCGTCCGCCGGAGGCGGCGGGCCGGGAGCGGTCGGCACCGTCCGCGCGCCGCGCTCGATCGGTCCGATGGTGCAGTCGGCCGCCGCGGCGAACACGACCTACAACAACACGCTTTCCGTGACGCTGGGATCGTCGCCGCGCGCCGGCGATCTGCTGCTCGTCGGCGTCTCGTGGTCCTACGATCCGTCGAGCCCGACCGTGCCGGTCACGCCGCCGTCGGGGTGGAACCTCGTGAAGCGCGTCGACAATCCGAACTCGGTCGGTTTCGCGCTCTATTCCCGGGTCGCGGACGGCACGGAAGGGACGACCCTCACCTGGAACGTCGGGCCGTCCGGCGACCAGCACGCGATCACGCTCTCCGCGAAGGAGATCAGCGGCGAGGACTCGTCCAAGCCGATCGACGCGGTCGCGTCGCAGTCGGCCGGGATCGGGCGCTCGTTGAGCGTCTCGGCGACGGCGACGCGCGCCGGCGATCTGGGCGTCGCCTACTTCGCGCAGTACTACGAGACCAACAACCCGCTGCCCACCGGCTTCACCGCGGGGAGCGGCTGGACGATCAGCGAGCAGCAGCACGGCTACAACAGCATGGTGATGGCGCAGAGCCAGGTGCAGAATGCCGTGAACGCCGGGACCGGAACGATCACGGCGAGCGAGTCGTGGTCGAACGGCCAGAACAGCAATCAGACCGGAGTGATCGCGCTCGTCGAGCCGGCGGTCGGCGCCGGCAACGGGACGATCACGCTCGTGCAAGGCGCGACCGCGTCGAGCAGCAACGCCAACGCCAGCTCGATCTCCGTCTCGCTGCCGTCGGCGCCGGCGACCGGAGACGTCCTCCTCGCCTCCGTCCACTGGGGGCTCAACGGGAGCGAGGACTACGCCTCGATCCAGGCTCCGGCCGGATGGTCGCACGTAGACAGCGTCAGCTATACCAACTACGACGGGATCGCGATCTTCACCAAAGCCGTGGAGAGCGGCGAAGCGGGCGGACCGTACGCGTTCACGACGACGAACACGACGCACGCGCTCGCCGTGACCCTCGACGAGGTGAACGGTGCCGACGTGTCGCGGCCCGCGAACGTCTTCCACGGCGCGACGCAGGGCAGCGGGTATTCGATGTCGATCTCGACCGCGTCGAGCCCGACCGTCAACAACGGCCTCGCCGTCGCGTTCTTCGACCAGTACAACAACGGGACGGCGAACCCGACCGGCTTCACCGCCGGCTCCGGCTACACGCTGCGCGCGACGACCTCCGACACGACCAAGGTCATCGAGGCGCAAGAGCTGGTCGGGACGGGCGGGACGACGTCCGGAACCGGAGTGACCGCATCGGAGTCGTGGCAGAACGGCGAGAACAGCTCGATGGTCGCCGAGATCGTCGTGCTCGCTCCGAAGCCGCCGGTCGTCGCGTCGGGCGGGCCGACGTATCAGGGCTGTCCGATCCTCCCGCCGGATCACCCGATGAACACCGACATCTCCGGCTACCCGGTCGATCCGAACTCGGCGAACTACATGAACGAGATGTCGTCCGGTGGAGCGACGCTCTCACCGCAGTTCGGCAACCAGGCCGGGCTCGGGCCCCAAGGCGTCCCGATCAACGTCGTGAACGAGCAGCCCAGCCAGTACGTCACCCTGTACTATCAAAGCGACGGCGGGGACTACATGAGCGATCACGGCGACTTCCCGATCCCCGCGAACGCGCAGATCGAGCAGCAGAGCTACTACGGGACTCGCTATTCCGACCATCACATGATCGTGCTGAACACGGCGAACTGCACGTCGTACGAGGTCTCCTACGTCGCGGAACCGTACGCGCCGTGGACCGTCTACGGCAGCTCCGTGATCGACCTCCGGTCGGATGCGCTGCTCCCCGAAGGCTGGGGCGGAGTGGACGCCGCGGGTCTCCCGTATCTGCCGATGCTGATTCGCGGCGACGAAGTGCAAGCCGGAGCGATCACGCATGCGATGGCCGTGCACGTCGCCGCCTCGTCGGCGGGACACATCCATCCGGCGGTCCACGACGCGTCCTACCCGTCCTCTCCCCCGGCCTGGGCGCCGCCGATGGGGATGCGGCTGCGGCTGAAGTCCAGCTTCGACATGACGAAGCTCAACGGCTATCCCGTCACCACGATCATCGCCAAGGCGCTGCAGAAGTACGGGATGTACGTGATGGACAACGGAGCACCGGGCTATCTCGAGGGTGACACGAGCGACTACCTCGACAGCACGACGGTCTCGAACGACGTCGCCAACGGGCTGACGCTGATCAAGTTCAGCGACTTCGAGGTCGTCCAGACGGGCTCGATCATCCCCAACAGCACCGCGCGCGCCCCGAAGAGCAGGGGTTCGGCCGTGCGCCGCTGATCGCCACCGCGCCGGGCGCGGTCCGGTCGAGCACCGGCCGCGCTCGCGCGCTACCGCCCGGAGGATCGGCGCGCCGCGAAGCGCATAGACGGGGCAAGTCACGCGCCGGACGGAGGATCCATGCGGGTCTTTGTGGTCGTGTTGGGCGTCCTGTACTCGCTCGCGTACGCCGTGCCGACGGTGCTCGCGCTGAACGGCGTCTACGGCAGCGTGGGCATCGTGAAAGCCGGGGCGAGCGGCGTGCTGCCGCCGGGCGCGGACGTGAACACCGTCGGCAGCGTGACGCCCGGGAGCGCGGCACAGCGTGCCGGCATCGCACCGGGCGACGCGGCCGTGAAAACGAGCGCCGAGCACGCCCCCGCGTTCGAGCAGCTCTACGACCGCGCGATCGCGGGACGTGCGACCGACTACACCGTCGTCCACGAAGGACGGCGCCGCGTCGTCTCGCTGGTGCCGCGCGCGGCGCCGCTCTCGCCGGCGGACGCCACCTTGATCGTCGCGCAGCTCGTCCGCGGGCTGCTCATCGTCGCGATCGGTGGGCTCGTCGTGCTGTTGCGGCCCAGCGTCATGACGGCGGCATTCTACGCGCTGTGCCTGCAGTTCGGCGAGCTCGCGCATCCGGCGAACAATCTCGAGCTGCTCGTCGCGGTCCCGCTGTTCTGGAAACCGCTCTTCCTCATCCTCACCGGGGTCGTGAGCGGGGGCAGTCCCGCGGCGGCGGCGATCTTCTGCATGCGCTTCCCCTCGGGCCGGCCGCTCGCGTCATGGCGCCGGGTGGAACGCGCGATGGTGCTCGTCGCGCTCTTCACGATCGCCGACTATCTGCTGGCGCTCCTCGCCGGCGGCACCTACACGCAAACGGGGACGCGGCTGTACGGGCTCTTCACCGTCGCGTCGTGGCTCTGCTACGCCGTGGCGACCGCCGCGTTCATGATGCGCTATCTGCGGTCGTCCGGCGAGGACCGCGCGCGGCTGCGCTGGGTCGCGATCGGCTTGGGCAGCTTCCTGGTGAGCTACGGACTGTTCTGGGCGTCGGAGAACGTCGCGAACGCGCCGGCGCGGCTCGCAACGTACGCGCAGTTCCTCAACGTGCTGCCGTTCACCGTCGCGTACGCGATCGTCCGCCATCGCGTGCTCGACGTGCGCGTCGCGGGCGGTCGCGCGATCGCGTTCGCAGTGCTCTCAGCGATCCCGGTGATCGCGTTCAGCTTGATCGACTGGGCGCTCAGCAACGGGCTGCAGCAGACGCGGCTCGCGGTCGTCGCGGACATCTGCCTGGCGGTCGTGTTCGGATTCTGGGTGAACTCGATGCAGCGGCGCATCGACCGGCTGATCGACTCCGTCTTCTTTCACGCCCGGCGCGTCGCCGAACAGCGGCTGGCCGCCGCGGCGCGCCGCATCCAGCACGTCACCCACCACACGGCGGCCGACCAGATGCTCGTCGACGAGCCGTACGAGGCGCTGGCCCTGCGGTCCGCGGCGCTGTTCCGGCGCACCGATGAAGTGTTCGTCCGCGTCGCGGAGCGCTCGTGGCCGGACGAAGCGCTCGCGTTCGTCGACGAGAACGATCCGCTCGTCCTCGACATCCTCGCGACGCACGCGCCCGTCCCCTTCGGCGCGCACGGACTCGCGTATCCCGTCTTCGTGCGCCAAGAGCCGGTCGCGATTCTGCTGCTCGGTGATCGGGCCGACGGCGAGCGGTTCGACGCGCTCGAGCGCGATGCGGTCGAGGGCCTCGTCCGCGCCGCCGCGATGACGTACGAGCATCTGGACGCGCTCGAACAGCGGCGCTTCGCGGACGAGCTGCAGCGCGCGCTCGAGGAGTACCGGCACGAGAACGCCGTGCTGCGCGAACGTCTCGCGCGCGAGGTCTCCGGGGGTTAGTCCTCGCTCTCGGTCTCTTCCTCGGCGTCTTCCGGCGCGTCCGGCGCGTCGCCTTCGAAGGTGTTCGGGGGCGGTTTGCCGCCTGCGCGGACGATCGTGGGTTCGAGAAGTGCGGTCATCGTCATCCTCGTGCGAGATCCCCGGGCGCGCGCTCTTCTCGCTCCGAACGGAAAGTCATTTGCAGGATTCGCGCTAGAAGCGGCAGGCGTGCTGCGGGTACTTGATGCCGTTCACGACGACCCAGCCGTTGTCGGCGGCGCGGTGCGTCGCGCAGTGCACGTCGTGGATCCCGGCGACGAACGGCCGCTGCCGGCGGCTGGTGTGGAAGTACTGGCCGTAAGCGAAGACCGCCGCGCCGCGCGGCGCGGTGACGCGGCCGTCGAGGCTGTCGTTGGTGACGACCTCGACGAGCGCGGTGCGGCCGCCGTCGACGGGGATGCGCAGCGGGAGCAGCTGGTGGTCGCCGTGCGGGCCGCCGCGCTGCACGCGCGACGGGCCGATCGTCGTCCCGCACACCATCACGTTGTCGATGGGGCCCGCGTCGCCGTCCGCGATCAGCGATGCGAGCCGCGCGTTCACCGCGGGCGTGCACGTGTCGGGGACGGCGACGTCGCGCGCCGAGGCGCAGGCGGCGACGCCGACCAGCGACGCGGCGACGGCCGCCGCGAGAAATGTACGCATGCGCGCCGGTTCGCCGTGGTGCGGCGAGGGTCCGCGCGGCGTTCGGCGCAATGCTGCCCGTGATGTGCGGGTTCGATCTCCATCGTTTCGCAGCGGCCGCCGCGCTCGCGGCCGTCGTCGCCGCGGGCGGCTGCGGGCCGGCGCACCGCGCCGATTCGGCCGCGAGCGCGACGGCGAGCGCGCCGCGCGCGCACCGTCCGGCGCCGCCCGACCCGGACCTCACGGCGGTGATCGAGCGCTACTACGAGCTGATCGAAGGCGCGCATTGGCCGTTCGCGTACGCGATGCTCTCCGCGCGCTACCGCGCCTCGCTGAGCCAGCCGGAGTTCGAGAAGCGCTACGCCTCGCTGATCGCGCCGCACGTCAAGGCACGGCAAGTCGCGCCGACGACGGCCGTGACGCGCATCGACGCGCACGATGCGGCCGACCGAACCCGCATGCGCCGGTACGAGGAGACGGTCAAGTTCGTCTGGGACGGCGAGGAGTGGAAGATCGACCGGATCGACCGCCGCGAGGTCCGGTTCGTCCCCTCACCCTGAGTATGCGGAGGTCAGCGCGTCCGCGATCGGGCGCAGACGAAACCGCTCGGCGTCGTGCCGTGCGCGTGCTTCGAGCGCGTGACGCCGGGCAGCGTCGTCCAGCAGCTCCCCGATCGCGGCTCCGAGTGCGCGCTCGTCGCCGCGCGCGACCGCGACGCCGTTCCCGCCGTCGTCGAGCCACGTGCGCATGCCGCCGGCGTCGTATGCCGCGACGCTGCGACCGCGCGCGAACGCTTCGATCCCGACGTACCCGAACGGCTCGGCCCACAAGGAAGGGATCACGACGAGCGCCGCATCGTCGACCGCCGCCCGCACGGCGCTCTCCGCGACCGCGCCCGGCGCATCGAGGCTGACGCCGAGCCGCGCCGCTTCGGCGCGCGCGGCCGCGAGCGCCGGTCCGTCGCCGAGCGCCCGAACGAGCGGGCGCGCGCGCGGCTCGAGCGCCGCCACGGCGCGCACCAGCGACTCGAGCCCTTTCTGCGGGACGACGCGTCCGGCGAAGACCACCGTGCGCGAACCGGACGGCGTCACGCGCTCAGCGTACGCATCGTCGGCGAGCGGCAGCGGAATCTCCGCGACGCGGTCCGCCGGGATGCCGTTGTGCAGCGCGCGCTCGGCCATGTAGTGCGATGCGACGATCGTCGTCTCCGCGGCGGCGATCGCGTCGCGCAGGCGCTCACGACGGTGGATCAGCGTGAGCGTGCGGCGGCGCGGGCCGTACGCGCAGCCGTCGGTGAGCGAGTGCACCGCGCACGGCCGCCCGAGCGGGAGCGCGCAGATGCGCCCGCTGCGCGGGAAGACGCGGTCGCCGTTCGGGCAGAACGGCCGGTGGTCATGCAGGTGATAGACGAGGCGCGGCGCGGCGCGCAGCGCTTCGGCGATTCCGGCGTCCATCACGTTGTGCGCGACCGCGACGTCCGGCGCAAACGCGCGCAGCGCGCGTTCGGCGGCCGCGCGAGCGACGGTGCCGGGCGCGTCGTGCTCGTCGGCCCACACGACGGTCTCCGCGGTGACGCCGTGCGGGATCGCGTCGATCGTGCGCGCGAGCACGTGCACGACCGCGCCGCGCGCGACGAGCGCGGGCAGCACGATCTCGAGGTACCGCTCCATCCCGCCGGCGCGGCCGAGCCGCTCCGCGGCGACGAGGATGCGCATCAGCGGCGCGCGGTCATCGCGCGCGCGTATCCCTCGAGGAGGATGCGCGCGTACCGCTCCCACGTCTGCGCGCCGAGCCGGCGTTCGAGCGCGTCGCCGCGGTCGCGCGGCGGCCGCTCCAGCGCGCGGACGACGGCGGTGCGAATCCCGTCGAGGTCGAGCGGGTCGACGTACGACGCGTCGGGGCCCAGGTACTCGCGCTCCGCCGCGCGCGATCCGGCGACGACGCGCGCCCCCGCCGCGGCGGCTTCGAGCGAGACGAGTCCCGGCAGCTCGCCCCACGACGGCAAGGCGTGCACGGCGGTGCGGCCGAGCAGCGCGCGCAGCTCCGCGCGGCCGATGCGCTCGATGAAGCGCGTGCGCGGCGTCGCCCACCGCCGGCACAGCGCGAGATACTCCGGGTCGAACGATTGGCCGAGCAGCGTCACCTCGACGTCCACGTCGCGCAGCGCGAACAACAGGCCGGCCTGATTTTTCAGCGGCTCGATCCGCCCGATGCACAGCACGCCGGAACGCTCCGCACCGTGCTCGACGTCGAACGCGTCGTCGTCGACACCGTACCGCGCCACGAGCATCGGGACGTCGGCCCCACGCAGCGCGTTCGCGCAAGCGAAGGCTTCGATCTCGCTCTCCGGCATCGCGATCTCGCACATCCGGAACAACTCCGCCTGCTCGCGGCGGCGCCGCTCCGCGCCGCGACCCGGCCGAGCGCGCAGCCGTTCCTCCGCATCGCGCAGCTCCGCGGCGCGGCGCAGCACGCGGGCCGGATCGGACTGCCGCAGCGCGCGCGCGAACTGCGGATGGAGCACGAAGAGATCCGTGCGATCCCACCAGATCGGCGAGAGCGCGACCGGCGTGTCGGCGTCGCGCAGCGCGCGCAGCTGCGGGCGCGCGAAGTCCGGTTCGAAGATGCCGAAGACGTGCGCGACGTCGTAGCCGCGCGCGTCCGGTGAAGCGGTTGCGGCGAGATCCGCATCCACGCCGGCGTCGCGCAGCGCGTCGACCGTGCGTTCCGCGACGACCACGTCGCCGCCGGGTTTGGCGGCGGCGTCTTCCCGGACGATCACCAACACCCTCACGACAGCGACGCGACCTCGCGGAGCACGGCGAGCGTTTGCGCGGTGCAGCGCTCCCACGAGAACTCCGCCGCCCGGGCCGGACCGCGCGCCGCCAGCCGCGCGCGCGCCGCATCGTCGCCGAGCAGCGCGCGCAGCGCGTGCGCCCACGCGTCGGGGTCGAGCGGCCGGTCGACGTATTCCGCCGCGTCGCCGCCGACTTCCGGCAGCGCTCCCGCGCGCGCGGCGAGCGCGGGCGCCCCGCACGCCATCGCCTCGAGCAGCGGAAGGCCGAAGCCTTCGTACGTCGACGGCGCCGCGAACAGCGCCGCTCCCCGGTACAGCGCCGCCAGCACGCCGTCGTCGCTCGCATCCACGACGACGCCGCGCGGCGGCAGTGCGGGCGGCTTCCGCGTGAACGCGATCACGAGGCCGTCATCCGCGCCCGCGCGCTCGAATCCTGCGATCAGCGTCGCAGTGTTCTTCCGCTCGTCGTGCGCGCCGACGTGCAAAAGATACGGCACGCCGCAGAGCGCGGCCGGGAGCTCGCCCGGCACGCCGCGCGGCGAGAACACCGGATCGGCCGCGAGCGGCGTCACCACGATCCGCGCCGCGTCGACGCCGAGCCGGCGCTCGACCTCGCTCGCGGTGAAGCGCGACTGCACGAGGATCCGCCGCGCGGTGTTCGCGGTCGTCAGAAACGGGTTCTGCTCGCGCGCGCGCACCCGCGCGTCGGCCGCGGGGAACGCGAACGGCGCCGCGTCGTGCACCGTCGCGACGGACGGCGCGTCGGTTCGCAGGAACGTCCCGTTCCACGGAAACCACACCACGTCCGCATCGCGCGGCACGCGCCGCGCGACCGCCACCTCACCGTCGCGCGCCTCGAGCGCGCGCGCGACGGCGCCGCGCTTCGGAAACAGATCGCGCACGACGAACGTCCACCGGAACCCCGGATCGCGCACCGCGCGCGAGAGCACCGCGCGCGCGTAGCGGCCGATCCCGCGGTCGTCGCGCGCGAGGTTGTGCGCGTCGACCGCGACGTGGACGACGCTCACCCGCGGGCTTTGGGGCACTTCGGGAGCAGCGTGTAGCCTTGCGAGTTCGAGTGGCTGAGGATGTACTGCACGAGCGGCGGATACGAGGAGACGTCCGCGCCGGGCGGCGGCGGCTGCAGCGTGATGTCGAAGTCGCCCTTCTTCAAATTCGTGTCCGACCACGGGTCGTTCTGCTCGCCGTTCGGATAGATCCAGGGATACGGGAAGCGCGCCGACTCTTGATGGCCGTCGGGGAACGTCACGGATGCCTGCACCGGCTCGTACGCGGTTCCGCCGCTGTAGCGCGGCGCGGCGTACGGCTTGAAATCGACGTACCCGCACGGCGTGTTCGCATTGACCGCGCCGTTTCCGTTCCCTTGATCGCCGCTCCCGTTCGTGCCGTTCGCGCCGCCGGCCCCGGGCGCGTTTCCGGCGCCGTTCCCGGTCGACGTGCCGAGGCCGGCGCCGGCCGCGTGCGGGTTCGCGTAATGGCCGGTCGGCGCTTTCGCGATCGCCTTGTGCGCGCCGCCGCCGTGCTTGCGCGCGGGCCGGCCCTTCGCTCTGCCGGCGATCTGCTGGACCGGCGCCGGCGTGCTGCGCGGCGGCGGCGTGAGCCGCGGCTCGGGCGTCGGCGGGGGCGTGGGCTTGGGGGTCGGCTTCGGCGTCGGTTTCGGTGTGGGACGCGGGGTCGGACGCGCCGTCTCGATGACGATGCTGGCCGTCTGCGCGACCTTCTCGGTGTCGCTGGGGCGCGCGGGACCGTGCACGAGACCGAGCAGGACCTCGTGCAGTGCGACTGCGAGCGCGACCGCGACGATCGCTCGATCGCGGTAGCGGCGGACATCGATCACCATGCGCGCATTTCGCCGGGACGAAAAAGCCACCCCGGGCGGGGTGGCTCGTTCGCGATCTCTCCCGTCAGCGTTCCGTTACGACGGCCACACGCCGTACGTGCGGTAGTACCAGTTTCGGAACTGCGTGTCGCTCGGATAGTAGCCGTAGCGGTGGTAGAAATACGAGCGGTACGAGGACTGGCGCCGCGCCTGTTCGCGCTGCTCTTCTTTCTTGATGCGCTTCTTGTGGTTGTAGTTCGTGACGAGCACCGCGGCCGCCGCGCCGCCGAGCAGGATGTTGCGCGTGCTCGCCGCGCCGTTGGCGAGGGCCGGCGCAACCGCCCCGAAGGTCATCGTCGCGGCGAGCGCGCCCGCCGTCAGAAGCTTTCCGTTCATAGCGTCTCCCGTGTTCCCCGAGCGGGGAATCATTCCACGTGAGGAAACGCGCGGCGCCGTCAGCGCGGTTCCCCGCCGCGCGTGATCCCCGTCGCAGGCCCCCTCCGGGCGAGGGCGAAGCGGGCGAGCCGTGACCGCCCAGATCGAGCCGCTGATCCGCGCCATCCCCGACTTCCCGATCCCCGGGATCCTGTTCCGCGACATCACGCCGCTGCTGGCCGATGCGCAGGGCTTCAAGGCGACCGTCGATCTGTTCGTCGACCGCTTCCGCGACGCGAAGGTGGAAGCGGTGGTCGGGATCGAGGCCCGCGGCTACATGCTCGGCGCGCCGGTCGCCTACGCGCTCGGGGCCGGCTTCGTCCCGGTCCGTAAGCCGGGCAAGCTGCCGGGCGAGAAGTACAGCGAGGAGTACGCCCTCGAGTACGGGACCAACACGCTGGAGATCCACGCCGACGCGGTCGGCAACGGCCACCGCGTCCTGATCGTCGACGACCTGCTGGCGACCGGCGGGACGATCGCCGCGACGCTGCGCCTCCTCGAGAAGCTCGGCGCGAACGTCGTCGGCACCGCGGTCCTGATCGAGCTCGAGGCCTTGAACGGCCGCGCCGCCCTCAACGGCGTCGAGCTGACCTCGTTCATCCGGTACTAACTGGGCCACCGAAGCGATTGCTTCGGCGGATGGGTCTCAAGTAGGATAAGGGCTCCATCCATATGACCGTCGCCGATCTCGTTGCGAAAGTCCGGCAGTACGACCCGTCGCTGGACGGGGCGTGGCTGGAACGCGTCTACGAGGTCGCGGACCATGCCCACGAGGGACAGCGCCGCGCCTCGGGCGAGCCGTACGTCGCGCACCCGCTGGCGGTCGCCGACATCCTGGCAGACCTCGAGCTGGACCGCGCGACGATCGCCGCGGCCCTGCTGCACGACGTCGTCGAGGACACCGTCCTCACCAACGAAGAGGTCGCCGACAAGTTCGGCGCCGAGATCGCCGCGCTCGTCGACGGCGTCACCAAGCTGACGCGGATTCCCTACCAATCGAAAGAGGACGCGCAGGTGGAGAACCTGCGCAAGATGTTCCTCGCGATGGCCAAGGACATCCGCGTCATCATCATCAAGCTCGCCGACCGCCTGCACAACATGCGGACGCTCTCGTCGCTCCCGGCGGCGAAGCAGCAGGCGATCGCGCAGGAGACGATCGAGATCTACGCGCCGATCGCGCACCGGCTCGGCATCTGGCGCGTGAAGTGGGACCTCGAAGACCTCGCGCTGCGCTACCTCGACCCCGACGCCTACCGCGACATCGCCGAGCGCGTCGCGAAGAAGCGCAACGAGCGCGAGGAGGCGGTCTCGCGCGTGATCGCCGAGATGAAGGCCGAGTTCGACAAGGTCGGGATCAAGGGCGACATCACCGGCCGGCCCAAGCACTTCTACTCGATCCACACGAAGATGCAGAAGGGCCGGGATTTCTCGACGATCTACGACCTGACCGCGGTTCGCATCATCGTCGACAGCGTCAAGGACTGCTACGGCGCGCTCGGCCTCGTGCACGCGATGTGGAAGCCGCTCCCCGGGCGCTTCAAAGACTACATCGCGATGCCCAAGCCGAACATGTACCAGTCGCTGCACACGACGGTCGTCGGCCCGGGCGGCGATCCGCTCGAGGTGCAGATCCGCACCTGGGAGATGCACCGCACCAGCGAGTACGGGATCGCCGCGCACTGGCACTACAAAGAGGGCGGCAAGAACGACGACTCCGAGAAGCTGGCCTGGCTGCGCTCGCTGCTCGAATGGCAGAACGACATGCGCGATTCGCGCATGTTCATGGAGAACCTGAAGGTCTCGCTGTTCGACACGCAGGTCTTCATCTTCTCGCCGAAGGGCGACGTCTTCTCGATGCCGGCCTCGGCGACGCCGCTGGACTTCGCGTACCAGGTGCACACCGACGTCGGCCACCACTGCGTCGGCGCGAAGGTGAACGGGAAGATCGTCCCGCTGGACTCGCACATCAAGAACGGCGACATCGTCGAGATCCTGACGAACAAGTCCTCGAAACCGTCGCTCGACTGGCTCTCGATCGTCAAGACGAGCGGCGCGAAACACAAGATCAAGCAGTGGTTCCGCAAGGAGCAGAAGGACGAGAACACGCTGCGCGGCCAGGAGGCCGTCGAGGGTGAGCTCTCGCGCGCGGGCCTGCGCCCGGACCTCGCGCGCGGCGACGCGATCGAGAAGGTCGCGAACAAGCTGAACTACCGCACGCCGACGGATCTGTTCGCGGCGATCGGCTTCGGCGACGTGACGGCGAGCAACGTCGTGCAGCGGCTGCGCGAGGAGTCGAAGGCCGACAACGTCGTCGCGATCCCGCTCCCGCGACCGGCGACGACGCGCCGCGTCGCGCGCAACTCCAGCGGGATCCGGATCGCCGGCGTCGACGACGTGCTGGTGCGGCTCTCGAAGTGCTGCAGCCCGGTCCCGGGCGATCCGATCATGGGCTTCGTGACGATCGGCCGCGGCGTGAGCGTGCACCGCGGCGACTGCCCGAACACCGCCTACATGAACGAGGCGCCGGAGCGGATCCTCGAGGCGGAGTGGCTCGACAAGCAGCCGCTGACGCACTCGGTCGACATCGAGATCGAGGCCAACGACCGCAACGGCCTGCTGCAAGACATCCTCGGCGTCTCGGCCGAGCTCAAGACGGTGATCAGCTCGGTGAACGCGCGCGCGAAGCGCGACAAGAGCGCGCTGGTCTCGCTGACCGCGCAGATCAGCGACCTCGACCACCTGCAGAAGCTGCTGCGCAAGCTGCAGAACATCAAGGACGTCCGCAACGTCTGGCGCGTGACGAAGCGCGAAGCCAAAGCCAGCGGCTGAACTTGGCCGGATCGTCGAAGGAAGACGAACCCTTGCCGACCGCAGACCACCGCGTGATGGACATGCGTGAGATGGTCTTCGAAGGTACGACCGGCGGCTGGGAAGTCACCTGGCCGGTACGGATCCCGACGGCAAAACCGGCGATCGAGCTCATCGACGGCCGGCTGGTGCAGAAGATGAGCCCGACGCTTCGGCATCAGGCTCTGGAGCATCGCTGGATGATGGCGCTCGCCGACTGGGACGGCCGGCGGGGTGCCGCCTACCACGAATGGCGCTATCAATTCCAATCGCCTGGGCATACGTTCGCGTCGCTCGTTCCGGACGTCGCGTATTTGTCACGCGAGGCGCTCGACGAGCTCGGCCCGCCGGATTCGGAGATTCCTCATCGAGCGCCGGAGATCGCCGTCGAGATTCTTTCACCCCGGGACTCGGAGCGCACGCTGGCCTGGAAGATGGGCGCGTATCTCGCGGCCGGGACGCGCGTGATCTTCGTGGTCGACCCGCCGAACCGGACGGTGATCGCGCACAGCGGCGACGGCGAGTTGCGGTTCGGTCCGGGCGAGGTCGTGACGCATCCCACGATGCCGGGTTTCGCCTACCCAATCGATGCGATGTTCGAGGGGCTGTACCTCGGCAAGATCCCTCGGCGCCGGCGTCCGTGAAGCGCCGAACGCGTCGGCGCTACGCC
>DATAQE010000154.1:0-40305 GCA_036264835.1 Candidatus Elarobacter sp. | reverse complement strand
CCCGGGATGATCATGATGTAGACGGCCGGGTGCGAGTAGAACCAGAACATGTGCTGCCAGAGCACCGGCGAGCCGCCGCGCTTCGGGTCGTAGAACGGGACGCCGAAGACGCGCTCGATGAACAGCGCGGCGAGCGCGGCGCCGAGCGCCGTCGTCGCGATGAACGAGAGCGGCGCGGTCGCGAACTGCGCCCAGACGAAGAGCGGCATGCGGGTGAAGGTCATCCCCGGCGCGCGCATCTTGAAGATCGTCACCAGGAAGTTGATCCCGGTCATCGTCGAGCTCACGCCGATCAGGAAGACCGCGATGCACCACAGGTTCGTCCCCGGCGGCCCCAGCAGCGAGATCGGCGGGTACTCCGTCCAGCCGGCGTCGGGCGCGCCGATGAGGAACGAGCTGAACAGGATCACCCCGGCGACCGGGAAGATCCAGAACGCGACCAGGTTCAGCCACGGAAACGCGACGTCGCGCGCGCCGATCTGCATCGGCATCACGAAGTTCCCGAAGGCGCCCGTCAGCAGCGGGATGACGACGAACCACACCATCGACGAGCCGTGCATCGAGTAGATCGAGTTGTACGTCGCCGGGCTGACGATCGCGCCGTTCGGCGAGAGGAGTTGGGTGCGGATCAGCTCGGCCAGGAACCCCGAGATCGCGAAGAAGATCGCGCCGGTGATCATGTACTGGATCCCGATCACCTTGGCGTCGATCGAGAAGATGTACTTCCGGACGAAGCTGGTCGGCTCGGGATGGATGTGGTCGAGGACCGCGTGGTACGGGCCGGTCGGCACGCCGGGTGCGACGGTCGCCATCTACAAAATCTCCGTTACTTCTTCGAGAGGCTGACGAGGTAGGCTACGAGGTTGGCGATGTCGGCGTTCGACAGCTGATTGACCTGCGCGCTCGGCATCACGCCGATGTCGCCCTGGTAGCCGTTGTGGATGATCGCCGCGACGTTCTCGGGCGTCGGCGCGGCTCCGTTCACGAGCTTCGGATGCGCCGGGTCGTTGAAGATCTTGCCGAGCCCCGGCCCGACCTGCTTCTGGTCGAACGGCCCGGTCGAGTGGCAGGCGCTGCATTTCTGTCCGAACAGCGTCTGCCCGGCGTCGGCCTTCCCTTGCGCGATCGGGATCCCGGCGGCGCCGCCGCCGGCCGCGCCGCCCGAGGCGCCGCCGCCCGCTCCGCCGCCGCCCTGCGCGCGGAACCACTTGGCGAAGTCCTGCTGCGTCTCGATCACCGCTTTCCCGCGCATCGCGCCGTGCAGCACGCCGCAGAACTCGGTGCAGACGATGCGGTACTCGCCGGGCTTCTTCGGCGTGACGCGGATCGTCGTGATCAGCCCCGGCACCATGTCGGCCTTCATGCGCAGCTCGGGGATCCAGAAGCCGTGGATCACGTCGCGCGAGGTGATGTGGATCGTCGTCGGCGTGTCCATCGGGAGGTGGAGCTCGTTCTGCACGGGGTTGGCGAGCTTCGGGTACCGGAACATGAAGCCGAACTGGTAACCGACCGCTTCGACCGTGAGGACGTCGCCCTGGGTGTTCTGCAGATCGCCCCAGATCTTCACCGAGTAGATCGACAGCACGATCACCAGAATCGTCGGGATCGCGGTCCACCAGAACTCGAGGACCGGCGCGTCGTGGATCTGGACGCCGATCGTGTTCGGCGGCGCGTTCTTCGGGCGCGCGAAGACGATCCCGAAGTAGACCGTGTAGATCACGACGATGTTGAAGATCACCGCCGCGACCGCGCCCAGGAACTTGAACAGCTCGTCGATCGAGTCGGCCGGCGCGCCGGCCTGCACGAGGCCGATCGGCATCGGACTAGTGTACACGAGGTAGACCATCACCGCGGAGAGCACCGCGATGAAGGCGGTGACGGGCCAGAACCCCGGGCCGAGGTTCGTCTTGGGCTTGACGACGCGCTGTGCCAACTGATCCTCTCTGACGTACTTCCCCCACCCAGGTGGGGTCCCGCGCGCGGCGCTTTCGCCGCCCGGGTGCGCACGACTTCCTGAGTATGAAGTTCTTGTGAACCGAGAGCGAGGACTTCTATCGGGTGCGCGCGCTCGGTCGCTCGCCGCTCTCTACTTCAGCCGGCCCGCTCGGACGCTGTAGAGCAGCGTGTACGAGCGCGGCTGAAGGAGCGTCGGGACGGGGACGTACGTGCCGCCGCCGCGCAGGGCGAGCGGCTGCGCGAACTCCTGCGTCGCGAAGAGGCCCGTGTCGGCGTTGAAGAGGTTCGTCGCGAGCAGCGTGAGGCGGCCGCGCTGCGCTTGCCAGGTCGCACCTGCCGAAACGATCACGTAGGACGAAAGGCCCGCCGCGTTGTTCGCCGACGTCCAGCGGCCGTCGAGGATGTACTCGAGGTTGCCGCGCGGCTGCCGGGTGTCGAGCGTGAGGCCGGCGCGGTGGAGCGGCCTGAACGGGAGCTGCGCGCCCACGAAGTACGGGCTCCCGTTCACCAGCAGGCGCGGATCGGCCGACTCGAGCACCGCGCCGTTCACGTCGTAGCTGGGGAGCGCGACGGTTTGCCGGCCCAGCATGATCTGCCCCGAGGCGTCGAAGCCGCGGTACCGCACCGCCGGGCCGGCGATCTGCTCCGCGACGAAGATCCGCGACGGGTCGAACGGGCGCGCACCGCAGATCGCGTCGCTGCTCCAAATGGCGCGGATCGCGTCGACGTAGCCGGCGGGGATCTGGTCCGGCGGCAGGCCGACGAGCGGGAACTGCGACTGCAGCGTGCTCCCGCGGTCGAGGCGGTCGTAGGCGGCGACGTGCAGGGTCCCGCGCTTGCCGCGGCGGTCGTAGGCCAGATCGTAGGACGTGTCGCTGCTCGGGACGGCGAGCGTGCCGGGGCCCGAGACGCGCACCTCGTCGGCGGCGCAGTTGTACGTGCCGTTCGCCGGCACGCCGAACGGGCCGAGCGTCGTGAAGCCGCCCGCGTTCGCGCCGGTACCGGCGGAGAGCTGCAGCGTCTCCTGACGCGACGGCCTCAGCGTCAGTCCGGAATAGACCGATCCGCCCGTCGAGGCGACATTGCTGTTCGTGCCCGCTCCGACGAAGAGCGTCCAGCGGTCGGACATCTTCAGCTCGTCGCCGACCGAGACGTACCCGAACCGGAACACGGACGCGCCGGGGCCTTGAAACGCCCCGGCCGACCGGCTCGCCGTCGTCCCGTTGAATCCGCCGCTGCCGATCTGCAACGTGTGGCGGTGCACGGCGACGCGCGAGAAGACGTACCAGCCGAGGGTCGTCGACCGGAGGCTCATCTGGAAGGGCTCCGGGATGCCGGAGACCGAGCGGTTCGATTCGTCCGTGAACGAATGGTAGACGTTGCCGTAGACGCCGCCGAAAGCGGCGACGTTCCCGACCTGAGCGTTCACACCGAGATTCATCGAGTGGACGTCGCTGCGCAGCTCGTTCCCCGGGCCGTATCCGCATGGCACGGTGGTCACGAAGTCGAAGCACTCGAGCGCGGAGCGCGTGTGCCCGCCGAGATACGAGCCCGTCAGCGTGAGCTTCGGCCCGGTGGAGTAGCGCAGCTTCATGAAGTCGGCGAACCGGTCGGTCGCGCCGTCGTGCGGGTACGTCGCGCCGCTGGTGTCGGCGAAGGTCAGGCCGCTCAGCCGGTCGTCGTCGCCGCGCACCGCGTGCTGCACGGCGACACCGAGCTTCTTGTATCCGCCGCTCAGCGAGAACGCGGCCGTCCCGTGCTCGTACGACCCGTACCCGACCGAGAGCTGCGACTGCCAGGTCTTCGTCGGCTCGAGCGTTCGGAAGTTCACCGAGCCGCCGAGACCGCCGAGGTTGGCGCCGGTGTCGACGCTCACGCCGGTGGAGAGATCGGCGGCGACCGACTGCAGCGCGCCGGCGCCGCCGCCGGCGAGCGGCGCTCCGCCGGCCGTCGCCATCGTCGACGAGGCGTCTTGATTGCGCAGCGAGATCGTGAGCGTGCCGGTCTGCGGGGCCTGGATGACGCTGACGCCCGCGAGCTTGTCGAGCGCGTCGGCGAGGTTCTCCGAGACGCGGCGGATCGGGTTCCCTTCGTCGACGTCGACGCTCGTCACCGAGACCGGCGGACGCGCTTGCACGCGGCCGATCTCGGCGAGCGTGCCGGGCGCGGCCGACGGCGCGGGGCTAGGCGCGGCGCCTTTCGGGCGGCTGCGCGCGAGCGAGACTTCGACGATCTTGCGGCGGCCGGGGAGCACCTCGACCTCGCCCACGTCGACGGCGTCGTAGCCCGTCAGCGCGACGCGGACGGCGTAGACGCCGCTCTCGACGTCGGCGAACCGAATGATCCCGTCGCGCGGCGTCAGCGCGGAGGTCACCACGCCCGGGCCGCCGCTCAGGAAGACGCGCGCGTCGCCGAGCGGCTTCCCGGCGGCGTCGGTGACGCGAACCTCGAGCTCCGACGGCGCGGTCTGTGCGCGCGCGACCGACGGCACGAACAGCGTCAGCATCACGACAAACATCGCGGCGATCGCGAGAACCCGGCGCATCCGACCGGCGATTCGCGGCGGCGGCGGGGACGCCTGGGCGCCGGTGTACCGTTGCGTGCTATCCCGCGCGCGGGGTCGCGCTCGCGAAGCGGCGCACGAGCGCGTCGACGTTGGTGATCGCGGTGCCCACCACGACCGCGTCCGCGCCCGCGGCGAACGCCGCGCGCACGTCGTCCGGCGATGCGATCCCGCCTTCGCAGATCGCGAACGCACCGCTCGCCGCGCACGCCCGCACGAGATCGAGCGCGGGGAGCGGCGTACCGCGCGTCTGCTCGGTGTAACCGCAGAGCGTCGTCGCGACGATCTGCGCGCCCGCTGCGCTCGCCCGCCGGACGTCGTCCGCGGTCGCGCAGTCGGCCATCGCCAGCGCTCGGCGCGCGTGGATCGCCGCGACGACCGCGTGTGCGTCGCGGCCGTCGGGACGCGGGCGGCCGGTCGCATCGAACGCGATGATCTCCGCGCCGGTCGCGGCGGCTTCGGCGATCTCGCGCTCGCTCGCGGTGATGTACGGCTCGAAGCCGGGATACGCGCGCTTCACGATGCCGACGACCGGGACGGCGACCGCGCGCCGCACGGCGCCCAGGCGCGCGAGGCCTTCGGCACGGATCCCGACGGCGCCGTTCGCGACGGCGAGACGGCTCAGCAGCGCGATCTGCTCGGGCGCGTTCAGCGGCGAGTCGGTGTCGGCTTGGACCGAGACGATGAGGCCGCCGCGCAGGCCGTCGAGGATCTCGTTCGCGGCGTGCGTCATCGTTCGGTGATGCGCGACGGAACGGGGAGCTCGGCGTCGGCGAACGCGAGCAGCGCCGCGCCGATCGCCGGATCGTAGCGCGGCTGCACTGCGGACGCGTTCGGTGCGAGCGCGCGCAGCCGCTCGCGCGTGCGTGCGAAGAACGGCTCGCTCTTGAACGCGCCGCCGCTGAAGGCGACCGGGACGTGCTCCGCTTCGAGCCTCAGCCGCGCGATCGCGTCGGCCGCGAGCTCGGCGAGCGCCGTCGCGGCGCCGTCGACGATCGCCGCCGCGTGGACGTCGCCGAGCCGCGCGGCGTCGTGCACGACGCGCGCGAACGTCGCGATCTCGGCGCGCGAGAGACGGCCGAGCAGCGCGGCCGTGGCGAGCTCGCGCAGATCGCGCCGGTCGAAGAACGCGAGCGCCGCGTCGCCGAGCGGGCTGCGCTCGCCGCGGTCGTCTTCGCGCATCGCGTGCGCGAGCGCGTCGCGCGCGACGGCGAACGCGCTGCCCGGGTCACCGAAGAGATAGCCCCAGCCGCCGGTGCGGACCGACGCGCCGGCGGCGTCCTCGGCGTACGCGACCGATCCCGTCCCCGCGATCACGACGACCGCCGGACGGTTCGGCACCGCGCCGGCGAGCGCGATCGGCGCGTCGTGCAGCAGCCGCACGCTGCGCGCGGCGAACGAGGGCTGCGCGCCGTCGAACGCGCCGTCGTACCCGGAGAGCCCGATGCGAACCGCCTCGAACCGCGTGCTCGTGGGCAAGCCTGCCGCGTCGAGCGCGTGCGCGACCGCCGCCGCGCTCGCGTCCGCGCATTTGCGCGAGCCCGACGGCTCGTCGACGTGATCGGCCGGCCCCGCGCTCCCGCGCCCGACGACGACGCCGTTCTCGTCGACGACGACCGCGCTGGTCGACGACTGTCCCCCGTCGACGCCGGCGACGTACCGCATCGTCAGCGCGCGTTCACGAGCGCGCCGGCGAACGCGTCGGCGGCGGCTTCGCGCGCGGCGCGATCGCGGATGCGCGGGATCTCGCCGATCGCCTCGCGATGATGGTACAGCTCGTGCGCGATCGCGCGCTCCACCGAGCGTTCGCATCGGTTCACGCGAATCACGGGGCCTTCGGGATCGTACTCGGCGATCAGCCGCACGCGTCCCCAGTCGCCCAGGTCCGCGATCTCCACGCGAACGCCGTACGCGGCGGCGAGCTCGCGAACGCCGGACACCGCCGCGCTCAGAACAGGCTCGGCTGCGGGCGCCGCAGATCGACGCCGTCGCGCACGAGCCGCTCGCGCAGCAGCGCCGGATCGAGCGCCCGCGGCGAGACGTTGCGCTGCACCGAGAGCGCCGCCGCGGTGCCGGCGGCTTGGCCCAGCGTCATCACGGTCGGCGTCAAGCGCGTCGACGCGAGCGCTTCGTGCGTCGTCGAGATGCACCGGCCGGCGACGAGCAGATCCTCGGCGTGCTTCGGGACCAGACAGCGGTACGGGATCTCGTAGGACGAGCCGGGCGGGAGCCGGTGCGTCGTCGTCCCGCTACCGCGCGGGTTGTGGATGTCGATCGGGTAGGCGCTGCGCGCGACGGCGTCCTCGAAGGTGCGGGCGTTCAGCACGTCGTCCGCGGTGAGCGTGTACTCGCCCTCGATGCGGCGCGACTCGCGCACGCCGATCTGGGTCGCGGTCGCCGCGATCCGCGCGTTCGCGAAGCCCGGGACGTCGCTGCGGAAGAACTCGAACAGCTGCATCACCTGCGCGCGCGCCTCGACCTCGGCGCGCGTGATGTCGTCGGGGTCGAGCGGGTCGACGTCGACGACGCGCGTCATGTTGACGGTCACCTCGTCGGAGTACGGCGTCGCGAAGAACGAGACCAGCTCGCGCGGCACGTCGACCGCGCCGCGTTCGCGCGCGGCATCCCAGAGCTCGTACAGTCCCGCGACCGCCGTCAGCGCGTCGGGCGTCCGCTCGTGCGTCTTGAGCGAGCTGCGCATCTGCTCGGGATGCTGCCGCACGTAGTGCGAGAGCGGGGTGAGATCGACGTGCGAGAGCCGGAACATCAGCGACGCCGGTTGCACGCGCCCGCGCGCGTCGCCCTGCTGCGTCGGCACGCCGGCGCTCGCCGCGACGTACGCGTCGGCGGTGGCGTCGATCGTCCGCCGGGCGCGCAGCTCGCGAACGCCGCCGACCGTCGCGAAGCGCGCGCCCGCGACGCGCGGTCCTTCCATCACCGCCTCGAGGAACCAGGCGTGGAGCAGCAGCGCGACGCCGCTCTCGCGCATCATCTCGAACAGCAGCGCCTTGTGGATCTCCGGATCGAACGGCGTGATCGTCGGGACGTAGTCCGACGCGTCGTGCAGGTGACCGGGCGAGCCGCCGCGCGCGACGAGCCGCTCGACGATCTCCTGCGCGATCCCGCCGACGATCCGGTCGTCGCCGGAATGGAACGTCATCCACGGCCCGACCATCGACGCGGTCGCCGTCCCGCCGAGAAATCCGTACCTCTCCGCGAGCATCACCCGCGAGCCGTTCCGCGCCGCGGCGAGCGCCGCGGCGCACCCCGCGTTTCCGCCGCCCACGACCAGCACGTCGTACTCGCGCATCCCGCCGCCTTCGCTACCCCGCACCGGACGTCCGTCTCGGCACGGGCGCCGCACTCGCGCGAGCGGCTAACCGACCAGCTCCGTCACCGAGAAGACGACGTCCGGGAAGGCCTCGAACGAGACCGAATCACCGCGCTCGCGAATCTCCTCGGAAGCGTAGCCGAGATCATTCGGCTCGCGGTTCACCACAATCCGGTGCTGCGTGACGTCGACGATCCAGTATTCCGGTATTCGCGCGGCGCCGTACAGCCGTCGCTTCACGTTGCGGTCGAACGTAAGTGACGAAAATGACACTTCGACGACCGCGAACGTCTCTTCCGCTCGCGGGTGCCGGTCGCGGTAGAAACCGTCTTCCCAGCGTACGAGCGCGAGGTCGGGAACGGGTTCCGAGGTACGCGCGACCGGCAAACACATCTGGATGCGAACGAGCACGCGCCGTCCGAACCCACGCTGAAAGAGGGTCAGAAATGCCGTCAGCGTGCCGTCGTGCGGCGGTCCTTGTGGAGGCATGTCGATCAGCCTGCCGTCGATGAGCTCGACGTGCTGCTCGGCGAAGGCCCCGGATTCAACCATGAGGTCGAACTCTTCGACCGTGATGTCGTGTTGGACGATTGCTGCTTCCATGTCACCCTTAGAGTACAGCAAATCCTCGTTGCCTGACGATGGCCGGGGTGTGTCCATTTCGGACATCTTTTATGCGCGCTTCGGGACGACGAGCAGCACGACCATATCGTCCTCCGCGACGCCGGCAAGCTCCTCGCGCGCCAAGGCGACGATCTGTTCCGCTTCCGCCATCCCGGCGAACTCGGCGATCCGCGAGCCGCGCAGCAGAAACACGTCCGGCAGCGCGCGACCGACGTCGCCGAACGCCGTGTGCTCGTCGACCGCGCGCGCGAGCACACGTTCGACGTCGCCGCACTGCGTCTCGTACGTCACCGCCCCGGGGAGCACGAGTCGGACGACGGCGCGCTCGTCGACGACCGCGCTCTCGCCCGGCGATGCGACGACGACGAGCCCTGCGGTTTTCGCCGTGACGCGAACGCCCGTGTGGTCATGCGCGCTCGTACGCATGTGAGCGGCGGCCGCAGCGATCTGCGCCGATACGTCGGCGGCAGCCGACGAGTGCGCTCCTTCGACCAGCGCGGTCGCCCCGGAAGCGGTGGCGCGCACACGGTTGCGCGCGGTGTCGACCTCGACGACGACCTCGACGCGGTCGGGCGCCGCGCCGGAGGCGATCGCCGCGTCGATCGCTTCGCGGCGGATGCGCGCGAGATCGGCCGGCGTGGGATCGACGACCGTCCGTTCGACGACGTCGCGGACGAGCGCCAGCGCGACGCCGAGCGGCGAGATCACCTGCGCGTCGCGCGCGATGCGGTGGTCGAAGCCTAGCCGTCCCGCGGCGTACGGAACGATCGCAGCCGCGCCGCCTCCGCCACCGACCAGGACGACGTTCGCGCGCTCCAGCGCGTAGTCGGCGATCAGCTCGTCGAGCGTCGCGCGCAGCCGTTCGGTTGCGCGGTCGAGGATTGCGCGCGCCAGCGACTCCGCGCCGAGCCCGAGCGCCGCGCCGGCGATCTCGCACGCGATGCGCGCCGACTCCGCGTCGCCGCGCGAGAACGCGTCCGGCGGAACCGCGCCGAGGACGTTCGCCGCGCAGGTCGGCGTGATGGCGATGCGCGTCCCGTCCGCCGCTACGAGCGCCACGACACCCGAGGCGAACTCCGCCCGCGCGCCTCGGACGGCGTTCGCGTCCGTGAAAGCGGCATACCGGTACCCGGCGATGTGCGCCGAGCGGGGACCGACGTCCATGATGCGGGCCGGCGTCATGCGCCCGCCCGTTCCGTCCGTTCCGCCCGTGCGGCCCTCATCGACGCGCGCGAGCGATCCGCCGGCGACGGCGATCGTGCGGACGTCGAGCGTGCGCAGCAGCGTCCGGTGGCCGCCGATCCGCGCGGGACGCATCTGCGGCTGGCCGCGCCGAATTACCGAGCAGTCGGCGCTGGTCCCGCCGACCTCGACGAAGATTCCGTCGGTGACGTTCTCGTGGAAGAGCGCGCCCGCGATCCCCGCCGCCGGACCCGACAGCATCGTCAGGATCGGCCGGCGCTCGACCTCGGTCACGTCCATGACGCCGCCGTCGCTGCGCATGATCATCAGCGGCGCCGGGATGCGCGCGTCGGCGACCGCACGCGCGGTCACGCGCGACGTACGAAGCATGCGCGGTAAGATCGCCGCGTTCAGAGCGGCCGTTCTCGTCCGCGCGCGCAGACCGTACTGCGTCGAGACCTCCGCGCCGCTCGTCGCCGCGAGCCCGCCGGCACGCGCCGCCGCGACGATCGCGCTTTCACGCTGCGGCCGGTCGACCGCGAACGGCTCGCTCACCGCCAGCGCCTCGATGCCCGCCGCACGGGCGCGCTCGACCACCGCGCCGTCGCGGCCGTCGAACCACGCGGGCGCGAACCGCACGCCTTCAGCGAGCGCGAACGGGGCGAACTTCGCGAACGCGCGAGCGAACGGACCGCCGAGTGTGACGACCCCAACCTTCGCGACGTCGCCTTCGAGCAGCGCGTTCGTCGCCTGCGTCGTCGAGTGCGCGATGAATGCGATCGAGCCCGGCTGGATCGCGTGCTCGCTCAGCAATCGCTCCAGTCCGTCGACGATCCCCGCCGCGACGCCGTCCGGATGATCGTGCGTCGTCGGAACTTTCACCGACGCGACCATCGTGCGCGACGCAGCATCGACAGCGACGACGTCCGTGAACGTCCCGCCGACGTCGATCCCGATCCTGAGCCGTGCTTCGTTTCTCAGCCGCCCGCGGTCCCGATGTCGCAGGCGACCACGATGGTACGCATCGCCATGACGACCCGACCGTCGCGCGCGAACCGTTCCATGAGCGCGCGAACGGCCGCGGTCAGCTCTTCCGCCGCCGGGCCGTCGTGCGGGAGATACGACGTGCTTCGCACGCGGGCGAGGAGGCCGTCGAGGTCGAGGACGTGTTCGTTGCGCACTTCGATCCGGCGCTTTTCCTTCCAGGCCTCGAAGGCTGCGAAGGTCTCCAGGCCGTCCGCACGGCGGCGCTCGGTTTCGTCCGTTTGGTACGTGCGAACGAGGTCGCCGTACGCCGCGGTGAACGGATCGCGCTCGTCGCGCTCGTTGTAGATCACCGCCGCGCGGCCGCCCGGGCGCAGGATCCGCACGATCTCGTCGAGCGCTGCGCGCGCGTCGAACCAATGGAACGCCTGGAACGCCGTCACGAGATCGGCGCTCGCCTCGTGCAGCCCGGTGTGCTCGGCGCTCGACGCGACCCATTCCACGCGCGGATGCGGCTCGGCCGCCGCGCGCATGGCGTCGTTCGGCTCCACCGCGAAGACCTGCGCGCCGCGCTCGGCAAGCAGCCGCGCCGAGATCCCCGTCCCCGCGCCGAGATCCGCGACCACGACCTCCGCCGGATCGCCGAGCCCGTCGAGCAGCACGTCGATCGCCTCCGGCGGATACGATGGCCGTCCCGCGGCGTACGCGCCGGCGCGCTCGGTGAAGCGGCCGGTGAAGCTCACGTGCGGTCCGCGGCGGGGCGTTTCGCGCGGCTCGCCAGCGCGTTCGCGAGCTCGTCGTAGAGATACGTCATCGTCTCGATCCCGCCGAAGAACTGGTGCAGGTCGAACTTCTCGTTCGGCGCGTGGATCGCGTCGTCGGGGAGACCGACGCCGATCAGCACTTGCGGCAGGTGCAGGATGCGGTCGAACGACGAGACCGGGCCGATCGTCCCGCCGGTCCCGATGAACACCGGCGGCTTCCCGAACCCGAGCTCCATCGCGCGCGCCGCCGCGGCGACCGCCGGATGATCGCGCGACGTCTCGACCGCGCGCACGTCGCCGTGCGCCTCGACCTCGACGCGCACGCCCTTCGGCGCGACGCGCTGCACGAACGTCGTCACCGCGTGCTTCACCTGTTCGGGATCCTGGTGCGGCACCAGCCGCGCGGAGACTTTCGCCTTCGCGAACGAGGGGATGATCGTCTTCGAGCCGGCGCCTTGGTAGCCGCCCCACATCCCGTTCACCTCGAGCGTCGGCCGGAACCACATCCGCTCGAGCGGCAGCCGCGACGTCTCGCCGGCGAGCTCGGTGACGCCGAGCTCGTGCGCGGCTTTCGCCGGATCGAGCGGGAGCGCCGCGATCTCCGCGCGCTCCTGCGGCGACAGCTCGCGGACGCCGTCGTAGAAACCGGGGACGACGATCCGCCCGTGCACGTCCTTGAACGAGGCGATGATCTGCGCGAGCGCCTCCAGCGGGTTCTTCACCACCCCGCCGTAGTAGCCGGAATGCAGGTCGCTCGCGGGCCCGTGCACGGTGATCTCCCAGTGCACCAACCCCCGCAGCGAGGTCGTCAGCGAGGGGACGTCCTCAGCGAACACCGCCGTGTCGGAGACGACGACGGCGTCGCACCCCAGCCGCGATTTCTCGCGCGCGAGGAACGCCTCGAAGTGCGGCGATCCGATCTCTTCCTCGCCTTCGATCACCACCTTGACGTTCAGCGGCAGCTTGCCGTTCACGCTCAGATGCGCTTCGAGCGCGGCGATGTGCATCAGGCACTGGCCCTTGTCGTCGACCGCGCCGCGGCCGTAGAGCTTCTCGTCGCGCACCTCGGCCTCGAACGGCGGCGACGTCCACAGCTCCAGCGGGTCGGCGGGCTGCACGTCGTGGTGGCCGTAGATCAGGATCGTCGGGGCGTCCGGCGCGCCGAGCCAGGCGCCGTACGCGACCGGATGTCCGCCGCCCGGCGTGTCCAGCACGACGGCTTCGGTGAGCCCGGCGGCGCGCATCCGCTCGACCGCGTGCTCGGCGGAACGCCGCACGTCGGCGGCGTGATCCGGCTGCGCGGAGATCGAGGGGACCGCGATCCACGCCTTCAGCTCGTCGAGATAGCGGTCGCGGTTCGCGCGTACGTGACCGAGGAGGGCGTCGGCGTGGGGAGCGAGCATCGCCGTCCCCTTCGCCGCGGCCCCTGGCCTATCCGGGAAGGAGCGCGGTCGTCAGCCGCGCCCCCACGTCGCGGTGCGCGGCGGGTCGGCGTACGGCGCGGCGTTCGGCGCGACGCGCGGCTGCGCGGCAGGCTCGTCGCGCAACTCGGACTCGCGCGGCTCGTCGATGTCGATGCGCAGCCGTAGGCGCCAAACGCCGAGCGTGATCCCGAAGTGGGCGGCCATGATCGTCATCGCTCACGCCTCCTTCGTCGACCATAGCCGCACCGCCACGAACGCGGCGACGGCGGCGAGCGCCCAGGCGAGGAGCGTCCGCGGGGTTTGCGAGAGCACGATCGGGTGACCGCCGGTGTGGGTATGAGTCGCGCCCGAGATTCCGCCGAGATACGCGATCGGGTTCAGGTAGTTCAGCGCGGTGAGCAGCGCGTGGATCGGCGCGGGGACCGGTGCGCCCCATACGGAGCCGATCACCAGGAACACCAGCCAGCTCAACGTCGCAACGCGCACGCCGTGGCCGCCCAGACGCGACGAGGCCGCCAGCGTGAGCGCGTACCACAGCACCGCGCTCCCGAATCCGAGCAGCAACAATTCCCACGTCGCCGCACCGGCGCGCAGGTAGCCGCTCAGGCCGATCACTGCGATGCAGAGCAAGACCGCCGCGATCATCACGAGATAGCCGGCCAGGATCGTCGCGACGTCGACCGCGATGAAGCTCCACGCGATGCGCTCGCGTGAGACCGGGCGGGTCCAGGTGATGGGCACGGTCGCGGACTCCGAGACGAGGCTCGTCGAGACGATCGTCGCCACGACGTACCCGCCGAACGCGCACCCGAGGAAGATGTCGCTGAGCGGGATCGTGTCCGCCGCACCCAAGGACCCGTGCTGGCCCATCGTGCTCAGCGCGACGATGGCGATGATGCCGAACACGATGATCGTGTACCACATCAGCACGCGCCGCGCGCGCAGCAGCTCCACGTAATACATCAGCGGTTTCCTCCGTCGTCGACGGCTTCCAGGAAGATGTCTTCGAGCGAGCGGTCCAGCACGCGCACGCCGACCGCGCCCAGCGCGCCGCAGCGCGCGGCGACCGAGTCGGCGCGCCCGTTCGCGTGGATGCGCACGTTCGTGCCGATCTGCTCGACCTTCATCGTGCTCGCCATCTCGCCGAGATCGGGGACCGCGCCGGCGAACGTCGCTTCGACGACGCGCGAGCTCTCGCGCAGCGCGTCGAGCTCGCCGGAGACGACGACCTTGCCGTCGCGCATGATCGCGACGCGGTCGGCGGCACGGTCGATCTGACCGATCTGGTGCGAGGAGAGCAGGATCGCGGCGCCGTTCGACGCCGCCTCGATCAGCAGATCGAGGACGACGCGCTGCATCACCGGGTCGAGCCCGCTCGCAGGCTCGTCGAGCAGCAGGATCGAGGGATGCGTCGAGAGGGCGACGATCAGCGCGAGCGCCGTCTGCTGGCCCTTCGAGAGCCTCCCGGCCTTCTTGCGGCCGTCGAGCCGGAACGTCGCGAGCAGCTCCTTCGCGTAGGCCGCGTCGTACGCCGGTTGCGTGCGGCGCACGAGCTCGAGATGGTCGGAGACGCGCAGCCACGTGTACAGCGCCGGGCGCTCCGGGACGTAGCCCAGCTTCGCGAACGTCTGCGGCGTGAGCGGCGCGCCGTCGAAGCGAATCGAACCGCTCTCGGCCTGCGCGAAGCCGAGCAGGCACTTGAACGTCGTCGTCTTGCCGGCGCCGTTGCGGCCGAGCAGTCCACAGACCGAGCCCGACGGAACGTCGAGCGAGAGATCGTCGACCGCGAGGACGTCGCGGTAGCGTTTGGTCAGACCGCTGATCGCGATCACTGCTGCTCCTCCGGGTAGGCGCGGCCGATCGCCGCGTCGGCGATGGTGCGCACTTCGTCGTGGGTGATTCCGAGCGAGCGCGCCTCGCGGACCGCGCCTTCGATCCCGCGTCCGGCGACCTCGAGGGCGATCCGGCGCGCGTCGCCGAGGGCGCCGTTCTGGCTCACGAAGGAGCCGCGGCCGGGGGCCGTCGCGATCACGCCCTCGCGTTCGAGGTCGCGGTAGACGCGGGCGACGGTGTTCGGGTTGAGCTTGAGGTCGAGCGCGAGCCCCTTCACGGTCGGGAGCCGCTCGCCGGGCGCGAGCGCCCCGATCGCGATAGCTCGCTTGATCTGCTCGGTGAGCTGCTGATAGAGCGGTGCTCCACCGTGCGGATCGACCGAGAAAAAGGCGGGCGGCACAAGGGTTAGAGCGTGACGCCCCAGCCGCGGAACAAGCTGGAGTCCTGCGGGCGGCGGATCAGAGTCGGCCCGGGCTGCACGGACGGCTGCGGGCGGCGGATCGGGCGGAAGGTCTCGTTCGTCATGTCGGGTTCCTCGGGCAGAGATCGTACTACTTGTACGGGTTATACTAATCCAGTTGGTATAAGATGTCAATACCCCGTGGCTGCCGCACGAACGGCCAATTCGCACGGCACGGCTCGAATACGCCATGCCCTTGGCACCCCGGCGTGTCACGATGTGAGCATGGGCCACGCGGACCGTCTACGCGAGATCAAAGCCGAAATCGAAGGACTCGAATCCGAGGACCGAGTCCGGCTACGCGCTTGGCTCGGTGCGTCTTTCGACGGTTGCGGGATTCGCCGCAGCGACGATCGGGCTGAGTTACATCACGTGGTCTATCGAGCGGAGGGCTTTCTCCACGATGACATGCGCACGTTGCGTCCAGATCGCCGACCCACGAACCTGGCCTGGCATCTCCCGGGCATCTACGCGATTGCCTCCGAGTGCGATTGGCTGTATGTCGGGCGCGCAGTGCATCTATCGACGCGCCGTTGCGTGCATGCCTCGAATCTTCGGAAGAACAAACACCCGAATCGGCTCTTGCAGCGCCATTGGAACAGCACAGCTGCCCCGATCTGGTTCGTCATCCTCGAAACGTGCGAAGATGAACTGCAATTTCGACGGAACGTTCGCCGCGGGATCGAGCACCCACGTGAATTGGTTTGGAAACAGCGTTTGCGCCCGCTATACGACCACGAGGCGCGCAAGCGCGACATCTCTTTTCTCGTTCACTCCTGAAAGTCTCGGCACTCCATCTCAGCCCGCGAAGGGCGCTCCGAGCTCGACGTGGCCGGGGGGGCCGCCGACTTTGCCGCGCTCGACGTCGAAGGTGTGCGGCTTGCCGTCGTAGGCGCGCAGCTGGGTCTGGTAGGTGCCGTACTCCCACCAGAACTTTCCGTCGAGCTTGTCGACGACGTCGCCGGTGCGCAGACCCGCCGCGTAGGCGGGACCGCCGGGACGTACCAGCGTCCGCATGTAGCCGTCGGCTGGCTTGAAGAGGACGTAGAAGTAGGTCGGCTTCGGAACGGACGGGTCGAAGGCGAGGCCGCGCTCGAAGACCTCGGCGGCGAGCGCGGGATGTTCGCGCATCCAGACGCGCACGCGGAAGAGCGCGTCGAGCGCGGCCGCGCGGATCTCGCCTTGCGCGTGCCATTGGTCGACGCTCCAGCCGGCGCAGTCGAGCAGCTCGAGGCCGACGTCGCGCCCGTCCGCGCCGAGCGGCGTGACCGTCAGGCGCATCGCGGCGGCGTACGGCTTCACGCGGCAGTCGGCCGACGCGGGATCGCCGGTCGCGGTGACGACGCGATAGCCTTGCCAGCCCCGCGCGAGCGCTTCGGCGACTTCGCGCGCGGCGCGCGCACCGTCCGGCGTTCCGTCGTCCAGCACCGCGACCGCTTTCGCCGATGACGCCGGCGCGTAGAGGCCGTCCGACAACGTCGCGGCCGCGGCGGCGCGCGGCGGGAAGAGCGGCGTGCCGAAGAGGCTTGCGCCGAACGCGACGGCGACGATGACGGCGATCGTCGCGACCGCGACTTGCCACGGCAGCAGCAGTCGCGTGATGCGCTCGACGCCGGTGCCGGTGAAGTTCGCGACCCAGACGTTCTGCGTGTTGGTGGGATCGCAGACATTCTGCACCTGCACGACCGCGATCACCGCGGCGACGAGTGCGACCGCGGGGAGGACGTGCAGCGCGGCAAGGACGGTGTAGACGCCGATGCCGACGCCGTACGGGTTCAGCGGGCCGCGGTAGAGCGCGAGCGGCGAGAGCAGTCCGAAGAGGATCACGTACGCGAGCGGCGTGCGCGGCGCGACGGCGGCGACCAGCGGCTTCATCGCGCCTTGGACTTCCGGCGTGTTCGCCGCGACGAGCAGCATCCCGATCCCGATCATCAAGATCGTCGCGGGCGCGACGTCCTCGATCCCGCGGATCCATGCCGCGACCAAGAGCTTCACGGTCTCGCGCGGGCGCGTCACGAGCACGCCGTAGAGCGCGGCGACGGCGAAGCCGACGATCGCGTCGACGCCGAAGCCCCGCAGCAGCACCAGCGGCAGCACCGGCGTGATCAGCGCGAACGGCCCGACGCGCTTGCGCGGCGCGTCGTCCTCCACGCCTTCGCGCGCAACGACCTTCGTCGCGTAACCGCGCGAGGCGCGCGCACGAACGAGCGCGTACGCGATCAGCACGACCGCCTGGATCGCGAAGATCACGAAGGCGTACGTCTGGAATGCGGTGCGGTCGACGCCGAAGATCGTCCCGTAGAACTTCCACTGCGCGATGTTGAGGATGTAGCCCAGGCCGAACGCGAGCAGGAACAGCGTCGCGGACGTCGCGCGCGGGACGCCGACGGTCATCAGCACGGGGAGCACGATCGTCCCGATCATGATGATCGCGCCGAGCCCGGTCACCGTCGTGAAGAGGATCGCGACAACCGCGCACATCAGCAGCGAGAGCACCAGCGGCCGGTCGCCGCCGAACTCCGCGGCGTACGTGACCAGCGTCTCCGCGATCCCGGTCGAGAGCACGACGCGGCTGAGCAGCGCGCCGAAGAACAGCGTCGCGTACACCGGCGCGAGCCGCACCGCCCCGAGCGTGACGATCGAGGGCAGATCGTGCACGCCGGCGAGCGCGGCCGTCGCCAGCGCCATGAGCGGAACCGCGAGCAGCGCGGGAAGCTTGCGCGCGATCATCAGCCCCGCCAGCAGCAGGAAGACCGCGACGACCGCGACGCCGGCTAGCGGGCCGATGACATCACCTCGTCCCACGGCGGGACCGTCCCTTTGCGCAGGTAGTCCTCGCGCGTCACGCGGTCGATTCGGTCGGCGCAGCGCTGCGCGTCGTCCTCGCCGATGCGGTAGTGCGCGAGCATGCGCGTCAGCCCCGGCTCGGTGCTCTCGGCGCGCCACGCCGCGGCGTAGACGGGCTCGAGGTCGGCGAGACCGTTGCGCAGCTCCCAGCACAGATACTTCGCGACGTTCAGGCTGCGGTAGACTTGGTTCTCGCCCGGCGCGGTCGCGTGCGCGCGCGCATCGTCGTAATAGTCGCGCGCCTCTTTGCCGATCTGCAGCCGGCGCGCGAGCTGGTCGTAGCGCAGCGCGCCGAGCTTCATCGGCGCGACCGCGCTCGCGTGCAAGGGCGGACGCGCGCTCATCAGATGCCGCAGCGCGGTCTCCGCGCGCGTTCGGATCTGCGCGAGATCGAGCGTCTGCGCGCGCGCCTGCACCTGCGGATCGAACGGATCGCGCCAGAAGAGGTAGTCGGGGGGATCGGACGGCGTCGTGCGCAGCAGCGGGCGAATCGCCTCCAGCTGGTCGAGGTCCGCGGCGTAGCCGGGATCGTCCGTGCCGAAGAACGCGCGCGCGAACGTCGCGTGCCAGGTCGAGTCGTCGACCGGCGTGCGCTGCCACGCGGTCGCGGCCGCATACGCGAGCGCGGGCCACGTCGCCTCGAAGAGCGTCTCCCCGTCGTCGTGCCAGACGGTCATGAACATCCCGAGCATCCCGCGCGCGCCTTTCGCCTCGGCCGCGAAGCGCGCGACGTTCGCGTACGACGTCGCGAGGTCGGGATAGATCTCGTTGAAGTTCGCCGCGCTCGGCGAGATCATCTGATCCAAGCCGGCGTTGGCCACGGTGTCGATGTACGGTTTGTACGTCTTCTCGACGCCGTAGTGGAACGTGACGACGACCGTCTGTTTCGGCAGCAGCGGCAGGATCGAGCGGTCCTGCTGGATCGCATCGTCCCAGATCATCGGGCGCGCACCGCTCCCCGCGAGGAACGACGCGACGCGCGCGACGTGATCGGCGAAGGCTTGCGGCGTGCGCGGCGTCCGCCCGCGGCCGAGGTCGATCGGCTCGTCGGCGCCCAGGTGGACGAACGGCACGGGTTTCGCCGCGTCCACGACGCTCTTCACGAGCGGCTCGAGATACCGGTACGTCGCCGGATCGCTCTCCGCGAGCAGATAGCCGTGCGGGAGCTCCGCGAGCGGCGCGAGCTGCTCCCACTTGAGCGTCTCGTGCATGTGCGCGAACGTTTGCTGCTCTGGGATGAGCGCGACGTGGAACCGGCGCGCATACCGCGCGAGCTCGCGCAGCTGTGCGGCGCTGAACCCGCTCGGCCACGCGACGAACGGGTAGCGCGGATCGGCGAAGGTCTGCTCCATGTACGGCGACCAGCCGTTGATCTTCAGCGACGCCAGCGTGCGGATCCGCCGCTTCGCGTACTCCAGCGTCGGGAACGGCCCGCGCGAGACGTCGTCGGAGACCACGCGCCAGCGCATCGCCGGCGCGTCGTCGACCTCGACGCACGGCAACACCCAGCGTCCGGCGATGCGCACCGGAAGCTGCGCGAGCGTCGTCAGCGCGTCGAACTGACCGTCGGAGCCTGCGCCGTCCTCCGGCCCGCGGACGTTCCTCTCGTCCTCGATCACGACCAGCGCCCCGGAGAGGAGCCGATACGCCGCGGACGGCTGCGATCGGTCGCGGAGCGGCGGAACGGAGCGGTACACGAGCGCGACGTCGAGGCGCGATGATGCGATCACCGGCGCCGGGATGCCGAGCGCGGTCCAGCGCTCCCGAACCACCTCGAACCCACCGCGGTCGACCGACGGCGGAAACCGCAGCGGCCGGTCGAGCGCGAGCGGCCCGGCACACGGGATCGCGCGCATGCTCGCCGGGCGCGGGACGAGCGCCGGTTGCGGGACGCCGTTCGGCGCGCCGGCGGCGAGCGCGGGGCTTCCCGTCGCGGCGGCTCCGGCGAGCAGGACGAACGCGGCGACGAGGAACGATCGCACGTCGCGCGCTACACCGGCGCGTGCGCCGTCTCCTCGCCGCGCTGTGTGCCGCAGCGTTCCTCACCTGCATCGCTCCGGTTCGCGCGGCCGACCGGAGCGCGACGCTCGCCGTCGCGACCGCGCTGCCGCCGGACGCGGCGCGCACGATCGACCGCCTCGTCGAGAACGGAATCCGCTCGGGGGATTTCCCGGGCGCCGTGGTCGTCGTCGCGTCGTCGCGCCGCGTGCTCTATCGCAAGGCGTACGGCGCGCGGAGCTACGAGCCGCGCACGATCCCGAACGATCCCTCGACGATCTACGAGTTCGCCTCGGTGACGAAGCCGGCGGTGACGGCGACGCTCGTCATGGCGCTCGTCGAGCGCGGCGCGCTGCGCACCACCGATCGCGTCGCGCGCTGGATCCCGGAGTTCGCCGCGAACGGGAAGCAGGACGTCACGATCGCGCAGCTGCTCACCCACACCGCCGGGATGCCGCCCTCGTTCAAGGAATCGGACTACGGGGCGGACCGCGCGACGATCTTGCGGCACGCCTACGAGGCACCGCTCCGCTTCGCGCCGGGGACCGGGAACGAGTACAGCAACCTCGCGTTCATCGTTCTCACCGAGGTGATCGCGCGCGCGAGCGGCGAGCCGTACGAGCGCTTCGCGCGCGACGCGCTCTTCGCGCCGCTCGGGATGCGCGACTCCGCGTTCGACGTCACGATCGACGCCGCGCACCGCGCGCGCCTGGCGCCGCAGCTGCGCGGCGAGACGACGGAGCTGCTGCGCACGCGCTTCGGCACCGTCCCGGGCGTGAACGGTCACGCCGGATTGCTCGCAACCGCGGACGACGTCGGGAAGCTCGCCGTCGCGTATCTGCGCGCCGCGCGCGGCGAGCGCGTCGCGGGGTTCGCGCTCTCCCCGCAGACGGTGCGCGCGATGACGGTACCGCGCTACGTCGGCGACGGCGAGCTGCGCGGGCTCGGCTGGGACGTCGACAGCTTCTTCTCGCGCAACCGCGGCGAGACGCTGCCGCGCGGCGGCTTCGGCCACACCGGCTCGTCGGGGACGAGCGTGTGGGTCGACCCCGCGACCGATCTCGCGATCGTCTTCGCCTCGAACGCGCACTACCCGGACGACAAGGGCGGCAGCACCGTCCCGCTCGAGTCGTCGATCGCTTCCGTCGTCGCCGCCCGCGCGCGCTACGACCTCCACGCCTCCGATCCGGTCGCAGCGGCGCGCATCGAAGACGCGCAGTTCTCCGCGGAAGCGGCGCGCAGCGCGCTCGGTTTCCCGCCGGCGCGCGGCCCCGCGCCGACGGCTCGCCCCTCGCGCTCGCCATCGCCGTCGCCGTCACCGTCCCCCTGAACGCGCTCGTCGCGTAGGGCTCGCACGCCAATACGCTGCAGGCGGCAGGAGCGCCCCACCGCGGGCCGCACTAGAGAGCGCCATGGCGCTCAGCCCGCTCGACATCGCCGTCGTCATTGTTTTCTTTGCGGTCAACCTCGGGATCGGGCTGTGGTTCGCCCGCGGCAGCGGGAAGAACATCGGCGAGTATTTCCTCTCCGGCCGCAGCGCGCCGTGGTGGCTGACCGGGACGTCGATGGTCGCGACGACGTTCGCGGTCGACACGCCGCTCGCGGTCACCGGGTTCGTCGCGCAGAACGGGATCGCCGGGAACTGGCTGTGGTGGAACATGGCCGCCAGCGGGATCCTGACGGTCTTCTTCTTCGCCGCGCTGTGGCGGCGCTCGGGCGTCCTCACCGACGTCGAGTTCATCGAGCTGCGCTACGGCGGCGCGCCGGCCTCGGCGCTGCGCGGCGTGCGCGCCGTCTATCAAGGCGTGCTGGTCAACACGATCATCATGGGCTGGGTGAATCTCGCCATGGTGAAGATCCTCTCGCTCACGCTGCACGTGCCGACGCTCCCCGCGCTGTACGTCTGCCTCGTGCTGACCGCGCTGTACGTGACGATCGGCGGGTTCTGGTCCGTCCTCGTCACCGACTTCCTGCAGTTCATCGTGAAGATGACGATGGCGGTCGTGCTCGCCGTCGCGGCGGTCGCCGCCGTCGGCGGGATCGCCGCGCTCAAAGCCGGGCTCGCCGGCGTCGACGCGAAGCACGTCGCGAGCGGCGGCGGCTCGATCCTCGCGTTCGTCCCGTCCGGGGATGCCAGCTGGATGCCCGTCACCACGTTCCTGGTGTTCATCGGCGTGAGCTGGTGGGCGTCGTCGTATCCGGGCGCCGAGCCCGGCGGCGGATCGTACATCGCGCAGCGCATCTTCGCGTCCCGCAGCGAGAAGGACGCCGTCATCGCGACGCTCTTCTTCAACGTCGCGCACTACGCGCTGCGGCCGTGGCCGTGGATCCTAGTCGCGCTCGCCGCGCTCGTCCTCTACCCGCACGGCGTGATCGGCGCGAACGGCAAGCCCGACCCGGAGCTGGGATACGTGCAGACGCTCGTCGACCATCTCCCGGTCGCGCTGCGCGGCTTGATGATGGCCGGCTTCCTTTCGGCGTACATGTCGACGATCGGGACGCAGCTGAACCTCGGGGCGTCCTACCTCACCAACGACCTGTACCGCCGCTTCGTGAAGCGCGACGCGAGCGACGCGCACTACGTCGTCGTCTCGCGCTGGATGACGGTCGTCGCGCTCGTCCTCGCCGCGCTCGTCACGCTGGTGATGACCTCGGTCGGCGAGGCGTGGAAGTACATGCTCACGCTCACCGCCGGCGTCGGGCTGGTGATGATCCTGCGCTGGTACTGGTGGCGGATCAACGCCTGGAGCGAGATCTCCGCGCTCGCCGCATCCGCGATCGTCGGCAGCTGGTGCTATCTCAGCGGGATCGTCGCCGGCGACGACCCGAACGCGACCGCGAAACGCCTGCTCATCACCGTCGTAGCGACGACGATCGTCTGGGTGGTCGTCACGTTCGTCACCAAGCCCGAGAGTGAAGCGACGCTGCGGCGCTTCTACGAGCGCGTCCGCCCGGCCGGGAACGGCTGGGGACCGATCGCGCGGCTCGTCCCCGGCGGCTCGGAAGACCGCCTCGGGATCGCGCTGCTCGACTGGTTCGCGGGCCTCGGCCTCGTCTACGGCGCGCTGTTCGGTATCGGCCGCCTCGTCCTCGGCGATCTCGCACAGGGCCTCGCGTGGTGCGTGCTCGCGGTCGTCTGCCTCGCCGTGATCGCGCGGACGCTCCGCGCTGGACGAGCCGAGGACGAGGTGCGCGACCGCGTACGCTCGACCCCCGGTGTCCCGCGCTAGAACGCGTTACGGTAGATTCGGATCACCCGTGACGGCGCTCGGATCGTCCGGGCTCCACGTCTGCGTGCCCTGACAGTTGTCTATCGTGTACGTATACGTTCCTTCGTCGGTGGTGTAGTAGTAGAGCTCATAGCGCTTGGTCGTGTTCTGCACGATCAGGCCGCCGCAGTTTTGGTTGATGATCGCCTTCGAGAGAAACGCGAGGCAGTACCCGTAGGAGTCCGGCGTGCAGCTCGACTGCGGACGGCGCCCGGTGGACTGTCCGCCGCCGGACGGTTGTTGCGCGGTGGCGGTCGGCACCGGTCCGGAAACGGCGTGCGAACCGCCGCACGCGGCTAGCGAAAGCACGCCGAGCGTCGCAGCGACGGCAAAGAGAAGCTTGTTCATGATCTACACCCTTTTTCGCGAGAGCGAGAGGCCACGGAAAAGTGGTCCGCGGCCCGGGTGCGATTCCGGACACGCGCACCGCGGCCCTCGGTAGGGTGCTGACGCAGTGGGCTGTCGTTCAGCGCGGCGGCGCGTCGATTACCGCGCCGAAGCGCTCGTCGAGACAGCGCGCGGCGGCGTCGAGCTCGGTCGCGAGCTGCTCTTGGGTCGTGACCGCGCGGATGCGGTCCGCGCACTCGACGAGCGCACGGTCGAGGGACTGGATGTGCGCGACGACCGGCTGATCGAAGCGGGCGTGATCGGCGGCGCGGATCACCCGCTGGTCGGAGAACTCGCAGCGCATCAGCAGGCCGTCGAGGCGTTCCGCGAGGGCGCCCTCGGGGCGGAGGCGGTCGCGCGCGGCGGCCAGCGCCTCGCCCAGGAAGGCCCGTATCTGCTTGTCGACCTCGTGGCGCGCCGCGTCGTTCGCGTAGCCGGCGTAGCCCGGGACCCGGCTCCGGAGCACCTCGAGATCGGTCATTCCGCGAATTACGGTGGCATTCGGCCGAAAACCCCGGTATGTCCGTCCTCCAGGCGTTCTTCGCGCTCGTCGCCCTGGCGGCGCTCGCGGGATGCCTCGTCGCCTGGCGGCGCTGGCGCGCCGAGCAGCAGGAGCTCGCGCGCGTGCGCGCGACCTTCGCCCGCTACGTCGCGCCCTCGGTCGTCGACGTGCTCCTCGCGCGCAAGGACGAACGGCTCTTCACCGGCAGCGCGGTCCGCGCGACGGTCCTGGTCTGCCGCATCCGCGACTTCGCGCACTTCATCGAGCCGCTCTCGCCGGAGCAGGCGCTGCGCTATCTCAACGAGTTCTACGCGCTGACCGGGACCGCGATCCAGCGGCGGCGCGGGATCATCCAGACGTTCCTCGGCGACGGGATCGTCGGCGTCTTCGGCGTCCCGCTCGAGAACCCGACGCAGGAAGACGACGCGCTGCAGGCCGCGCTCGACATCGTGCGCCACGTCGTCACGATGCGCAAGCGCTGGGCGCAGCAGCACCGCAAGCCGCTCACCGTCGGCATCGGCGTGAACACCGGCGAGGTGATCGCGGGCGACGCGGGGTTCCGCGACCGGCGCGAGTTCACCGTCGTCGGCAGCGAAGCGATCTTCGCGTACCGGCTGCAAGAAGCCGCGTTCGCGCTGAACGCGTTCGTCGTCGCGTCGCGCGCGACGTGCGAGTCGCTCGCGTCCGAGTACAAGCTCGTCCCCGTCAGCGGCGTCCCGCTCCCCGGCGTGCGGCGGCTGCTCGACGCGTACGTCGTGCGCGCGCGCCTGCACGGTACCGAAAGCTCCGGCGTCCCCGACGACGTGATGGTCGAGACGACGATCGTACCGCCCGACGCGCCCGCCGGATCGCCGGAGACGGCACCCGCACAAACCGCAGCCGCGCAGAAGCCGGCGGCGCACGGCGCTCCGGCGCAGCAACCGGCACCGCAACAGCCGCCGCTCGCGCGACCGGCAGCCCCTCGGAATCAGCCGGCGCCGCCGCGCCAGCCGGCCGCGTCGCCGCAGACCGCGATCGCGGCGCCGCCGCAAAGCCCGCCGCTACCGCAGCCGCCGCCCTCGCCGCAGGAGCTCCCGCCCGCGCGGCCCATGCCGCGCCCGGCGGCGCGCACCGCCGCGGCGGAGCTGGGCCTCCCCGATCTCGGTGACGACGGCTGGCCGTCCATCCACGACGGCCCGATCTTCCCCGACCCGCCGCCGCCGCGCGCGACCTACGAAGACCGCGGCGGCTCGTTCCAACTCTAGCCGCGCGCGACCGCGATGGCGGTGAGCTCGAAGCGGCAGCCGAAGAGCAGCGGACCCGAGCCGATGAATGCGCGCGCCGGGAGCGGTCCCTCGAAATACGCCACGTAGACCGCGTTGAACGCCGCGAAGTGCGCGACGTCCGGGGCGAAGATCGTCACCATCACGAGCTCCGCGGTCGTCATCTCCGCGGCGGCCAGCACGGCGCGCAGGTCGTCCATCAGGAACCGTGCTTCGTCCGCGACGTCCTGCGGAGGTTTGCGGGTCGCCGGATCGAGCCCGAGGCGGCCGGAGACGTAGAGGGTCTCGCCGGCGCGAACGGCGTCGCTGAACGGCAGGCGCGTGAGGCCCGCGGGGAGCGGGCCGCGCGGCAGGACGATGTGCTCGCGTTCCATCGCCGCTAGGATCGCGCCTCGCGGTAGATTCGTTTCAGCACGACCTCGAGCGGCGCGCCCTGCGCGACGATCGTCACCAGCACGACGGCGAAGGTCGCGTCGATGATCTGCGGGCGGTTCGGCGTGGAGTCGGGGAGCGAGAGCGCGAGCGCGAGCGGCAGCGCGCCGCGCATCCCGGCGAGGAAGACCGTGATCCGGTCGCCGCGCTCGCGCGCCGCGACGAGCGCGATCAGCACGCGCGCGAGCGAGACGGCGAGGACCGCGACGACGACCAGCAGCGGCTCGTGGAGGACCCGTTCCGGCCGGATCAGCAGCCCGGTCGCGATGAAGACGACCGCGTTCGCGACGAACGCCAGCGCGCTCCACGCGCGGTCGACGTCGTCGGTATTGCTGATCGCGCCGGGAACGCGCCGCGCGAGCGCGCGCAGCGCGATCGCGCCCGCCGCCGTCGCGAAGATCCCCGAGCAGTGCGCCGCCGTCGCGGCGAGATACGCGACGTAGGCGAGCACGATCGTGACCGTGATCTCGTACTCCGAAGCGTCAGTCGCGCGCACGACGCCCGCGCACACCACGCCGGCGAACGCGCCGATGGCGACGCCGCCGAGGACCTGCAGCATGCCGAGCACGGCGTCGAGGCCGAGCGAGACCTGTTGACCGGCGGCGAGCGCCGAGGCGAAGCCGAACAGCACGAGCGCGACGCCGTCGTTGCTCAACGACTCCGCTTCGACCAGCGTGCGCAGCCAGGCGGGCACCGGAACCGTGCGAAACGCGGCGACGACCGCGACCGGGTCGGTCGCCGCGACGATCGCGCCGAAGAGCAGCGCCGAACCGAACGGCAGCGCGCGCACCAGCACCAGCGCGCCGGCGACCATGGCGGCCGTGAAGATCGTCCCCGGGACCGCGAGCAGCGCGATCCGCCACGCGAGCGAGCGCAGTTGCTGCAGATCGAGATTCCACGCCGCCTCGAAGATCAGCGGCGGCAGGAACACGAACAGCAGCGTGTCGCCGAACGCGAACGGCGGCGAGATCGGCACGACCGTCCCGATCGCGACCAGCGCGACCGCCGCGGGGATGCGCACGCGCTGCGCGAGGATCGCGACCAGCACGGCCGCGCCGAGCAGCACGGTGAACGCCCCGACGCCGTGGGCGAACTCGGTCATCGCGCGAGCTGCGGTAGCACGTCGGAGGCGCGCGCGCGGATCGAGCGGTCCACGTGCGCGGTCAGCGCCGTCTCCTCGGGGTTGATCTCGACGACATAGGCGCGCGTCGCGCGCTTGGTCGCGAGCGAGGCCGCCGGCTGCACCATCCCGGACGTGCCGACCACGAGCATCAGCTCCGCCCGCCGCGCCGCCTCGAACGCCGCTTCGAGCGCATCGGCCGGCAATGCTTCGCCGAACCAGACGATGTCGGGCCGCCACATCCCGCCGCACTCGTGCCGCAGCACCGCGACATCGGACGGGTCCTGATCGAGGCGCGCGATGACATCGTCCAAAGGCCGGCGCGCGTCGCAGCGCGTGCACTTGGCCTCGCGCATCTTGCCGTGCAGCTCGAGCACGTTCCGCGAGCCGGCGATCAAGTGCAGCGAGTCGACGTTCTGCGTGGCGAGCGTGAAGTCGGCGACGCGCCGCTCGATCTCGGCGAGCGCGACGTGCGCCGGCGACGGCCCGACCGCGGCGTGCGCGCGGCGCCGCTCGCGGTACCAGCTCCATACCAGGATCGGGTCGCGCGCGAACCCTTGCGGCGAGGCGAGCTCCTCGACGCGGTGCGTGCGCCACAGCCCGCCGACGCCGCGGAACGTCGGCAGCCCGCTCTCGGCGGAGATCCCCGAGCCGGTCAGCACCATCACCGAACGCGCGGCGCTCAGCCGCTCGCGCAGCTCGTCCAAATCCTCCTCCGTCACGTGCATCGTGCGCGCTTCGCGGCGCAGTGCCATCCGTCCGTCGCGGGCCGGCGTTTCCCAGGGGTGAGGGGTTCGGCGACGCGAACGGCAGCCCAATGGATCCGGGGGTCCGCCTGATGGAGCGGGTTCGCGCGCGCGACGCGAGCGCTTTCGAGGCGCTCTACGAGGGGTACCACCGGCTCGTGTTCGGGATCGGCCTGCGGATGCTCGGCGACCCGGCCTCCGCCGAGGACTTGACGCAGAACGTGTTCGTGAAGATCTGGACCGCGCCCGAGACGTTTCGCGGCGGGTCGTTCGTCGCGTGGGTCTCGCGCGTCGCGCGCAACCGCGCGCTCGACGTCCTGCGCGCGCGCTCGGCGCGGCCGGAGCTCGAGATCCCCGCCGATCTCCCGCTCGAAGGCGCGCTCGACGACGACGTGCTCGCACGGCTCGACGCGCAGCGCGTCCGCGACGCGCTCAGCACGCTTCCGCCCGAGCAGCGCGCGCTGATCGAGATGGGCTTCTTCGGCGGGGCGACGCATCACGAGCTCGCGCGCCGCACCGATACGCCGCTCGGCACGGTGAAGACGCGCATCCGCAGCGGCTTGCGGCGGCTGCGCGAGTCGCTCGGCGAGAGGGCTCCGCGATGAGCGCGCAGCCGGACCGCGAGGCGATGCTCGACTCGGTCGCGCTCTACGCGCTCGGCGTGCTGCCGCGCGAGGAAGCCGCGCTGATCGCCGCGTTCATCGCGAACGACGACGACGCGCGCCGCGAGTACCTCGAGCTGCGCGCATCCGCCGACGCGCTGGCGCAGGCCGCGGAGGAACCGGTCGACTCGGCGCGCTCCGCGCGCATGAAAGAACGGCTGATGGCGCGCGTGCGCGCCGACGCCGCGGCGGCGTCCGCACCGCAGCCGCGCGGCACGGTGACGCCGCGCCGGGCGACCGCCTCGTATCCCGCGTGGCTCTGGGGGACCGGCCTCGCGGCCGCCGCGGCGATCGTCTTCGCGGTCGTCACCGTCGCGCAGGACCTCACGCTGCGCGGCGATCTCGCCGCCGCGGACCGCCGCGTCGCATTGCTCCAGAGCCGGATCGCGCAGAACGAGCGCGCCGCGGCGCAGGACCGCCAGATGCTCGGCGACCTGTTCGCGCCCGACGCGAAGCGCTACGACGTCGCCGATGGAACGGTCGTCGTGCGCGGCGACCGGCTCTACGTCGCGCTCGCCAAGCTCCCGCCGCTCCCGAAAGGCCACGTCTACCAGGCGTGGACCGCGGTGAAGGGCTCGGAGAAGATGGCGCCCGGACCGACGTTCGTCCCGAACCCGGGGAGCATGACGATCGTCCCGCTGCGCGTGGACGCGACCCGGGTCGGTACCGTCGCGGTCAGCGTCGAACCGGAGGGCGGGAGCAAAGCCCCGACTTCCACTCCCACCTTCGTCCGCCAGCTGACCTAGAGAACACCGCCGCTGCTCGAGCCCGTCACCCGCGCGACGCGCCGCGAGGCGATCGCCTACGCCGCGCGCCGCCCGTACGACAACGTGTTCCTCCAATGGGTGCTCGAGGGCGGCCACGGCCCCGGCGTGCCCGACGACGTGATCTTCAACCGCGACTACCGCGGGCGGATCAACGGGATGGTGTACTACGGCGCGCAGCTCGTCCTCACGGCCGACGCCGACGGCGCGGTCGACGCGATCGCGGTCGAGACGCGCAAGCACCGCGGCCTGCGCAGCTTCGTCGGCCCGAAGCCGGCGGTCGACGCGCTGTGGTCGCGGGTGCAGAGCTGGCATCCGGCGCCGGCGATCCTCCGCGGCGCGCAGCCGCTCTACGCGCTCGTCCCCGCGGGTCTGCGCGCGAGCGGCCCCGACGTCGACGTGCGGCCGGCGCGCGAGGAAGAGGCCGAGCTCGTCGCCGACCACAGCGGCCGGATGATCCTCGCCGAGCTCGGCTACGACCCGCGCGCGAACCGCTCGGCGTTCGTCGCGACGGTGCGGCGCGCGATCGGGCTGAAGCTGTGGTGGGTCTGGATCGTCGACGGCGAGGTGCGCTTCCAGCTCAACGTCGGCCCGCGCACCGGCGCGACCGCGCAGCTGCAAGGCGTCTGGACGCCGCCCGCGCAACGCGGCAAGGGCTACGCCTCGCTCGCGCTCGCGGCGATCGCGCGCCGCCTGTTCGCCACGGAGGCCACGCTCTCGCTCTACGTCAACGATTTCAACGCGCCCGCGATCGCGCTCTACGAACGCCTCGGCTTCACCCGCGTGGGCACGTTCGCGACGTACCTGTTTCCGTGAGGGGCGTTCCTCGACGGAGCTCCGGTGCGCGCGCCGCGCTCGCGCTGGACGCGGTCGCCATCGTGCTCGCCTGGGCGATCTCGTCGTCGCCGCTCCCGCGCGGCTGGATCGAGAACGGGTACGCGAACGGGATCTTCGCCGCGATGAACCGCGCGCTCGTGCCGCTCACGAACCTGGTGCCCTTCGCGGTCGGCGATCTCGAGCTGATCGTCGTGCTGGTCGCGCTGATCGTGTGGTGGGTGCGCGCGATCCGGCGCGCGCCGCGCGGGCGCAAGCTGCGCGCGGCCGCGCTGCTGGTCGCGCACACGCTCGGCTTCGCCGCGCTGGGGATCGTGCTGTTCGAGCTGCTGTGGGGCTTGAATTACGAGCGGCTCACCGTCGTGCAGCGCGTCGACTACAGCGAAGCGCGCGTCACCGACGCGGCGGTCGCGCGCTTCAGCGAGCGGATCGTCGCGACGCTGAACGAGAACGTCGCCGCCGCGCACGCCGAGACGCTCGACCGCGCGAAGCTGCGTGCGGCCTGGGCGCCGGTCGTCGAGCGGCTCGGCGACACGTGGCCGGTCGAAGTGACGAACGCGAAGACGACCGTGCTGGAACCGTACTACGAAGCGGCGGGGATCGGCGGGCAGTACTCGCCGTTCTCGTTCGAGACGATGCTGAACGCGTCGTTTCTCTCGTTCGAGGTGCCGCGCGCGCTCGCGCACGAGTGGTCGCACGCCGGCGGCTTCACCGACGAAGGGGACGCCAACTATATCGGAACGCTCGCGTGCCTGCGCTCGGACGACCCGCTGATCCGCTACTCCGGCGCGTTCTGGACGTACGGCGAGCTGCCGGAGTCCGAGCGCCGGCGGCTCAAGCTCGACCCGCGCGTGATCACCGATTTCCAGGCCAGCCGCGAGCGGTTTCTGCGCGGCTACAAGCCGCAGATATTCGCGATGCAGTGGCGCTTCTACGACCGCTTCCTGCGCGCGAACCGGGTCCGGGGCGGGGTCGCCTCGTACGGGTTCTTCCTGAAGCTGCTGGTCGGGACGCCCCTGGACGCGAACGGCCTGCCGGTGCTACGATCAGAGTTCGCTGGAAGGAGCGCAGAGCCATGATCGAGCGCCTCACCTCGCACTGGTGGCTGTTCCTGATCCGCGGCATCCTGGCCCTCGCGCTGGGGATCCTGATGCCGCTCTTCCCGGGGGCAACGATCTACGTGCTCGCGATCCTCTTCGGCGCGTACGCGTTCGTCGACGGGATCGTCGCGATCGCGGCCGCGATCCGGATGAACCACGCCGAGCACAACTGGGGATGGCTCCTCGTCGAAGGCGTCCTCGGCGTGCTCGTCGGCGTGATCACGTTCTTCTACCCGACGATCACCGTGCTGTGGCTGATCTACCTGTTCGCGGCGTGGGCGATCCTGACCGGGATCGCGGCGATCGTCGCCGCCATTCGCCTGCGCCCGCTGGTGAACGAGTGGCTCACGATTCTCCTCGGCGTCTTGTCGGTCGCCGCGGGGATCGCGATCTGGTTCGTCCCGGCGGCCGGTGCGTTCGCGATCGTCTGGATCATCAGCGTCTACGCGCTGCTCGCGGGGATCCTCTTCATCGGGCTCGCGTTCCGCATCCGCGGTCTGCACGGCCGCGTCGCCGGGACGCCCGCGTAGCGCGTCAGCGCAGCGCTAGGCGAGCGCGGGCGTCAGGCGGCGCGCGTTCTCGGTGGTGATCGCGCGCAGCGTGGCGTCGCCGAGGCCGAGCGCGCGCAGGCCGCGCAGATCGCCGTCGTACGCGTACGGGATGTTCGGCCAGTCGGTGCCGTAGACGATCTGGCGCGCGCCGCGCTCGACGTCTTCACGCGCGACGCGAATGCGCGACGGTGACTCGGGCGCGAACGCCATCGTCGTGTCGAGGAACAGTCGCGGCTCGCGCTGCGCGAGGTCGAGATAGCGCGCGTAATCCGGCATCCCGAAGTGCGCGACGACGACGCGCAGCGCGGGATGCCGTGCGAGGACTTCGGCGACGCGGCGCGGGCCGTCGTTCGTCTCCGCCGACCACGGGATGTGGCCGACGTGCGCGAGGACGAAGCCCTCGTGCTCCGCGACGGCGTCGAGCGCGCCGGCGAGCCGCGCGTCGTCGAGCCCGAACCGCTGCACGTCCTCGTGCACCTTCAGCCCCGCGCAGCCCGCGCGCAGCGCCTCGCGCATGTCGCCGGCCGGATCGTCATCCTCGACGTGCACCGTGCCGAGCGGGATCGCGCCGTTACCGAGCTCACCCGCCGTCGTGTTCAGCCAGCCGTTCAGGTCGCGCGCGATCCCCGGCTTGTGCGCGTACGAACAGAACGTAAACTTTTCCACACCGTTCTCGTGCAGCAGGCGGGCCACGTCGTGCGGCTCGGTGGGGTGCTCGAGCACCCAGGGGCTGCGCTCGGCGAACCAGCGCCGGATCGCCGCGAACAGCCGCGGCGGGTGCAGATGCGTGTGGACGTCGATCACGAGCTCGCGTACCTCCTCAGCCGGACACCCCGTGCGGTCGATACCTCTCTGGAATGCCGAACCGAATCTTTGAGCACGGGGCTCGCCCGCCCGCCAGGAGTCCCTTGCCGGAGGGCGCACCTCCCGAGCCTATGCAGACTGCGACCGCCAAGCGCGCGCGGCGAACCCCCGCTTGGGTGACCTTCGTCGCGCTCTCTTTCATCCACGTCGGTGCGCTCTGCGCATTCATCCCCGGCACCTTCCACTGGAGCGCGCTGATCGTCCTCGCGGTTCTGTACTACACGACCGGCGCATGGGGGATCACACTCGGCTACCACCGCGTGCTCACGCACCGGAGCCTGAAGCTGTGGCAGCCGCTCGAGTACGTCTGCACCGTCTTCGGCGTCCTGGCGATGCAGGGCGGCCCGATCGACTGGATCTCGACGCACCGCGCGCACCACGCGCACACGGACAAAGAGGGCGATCCGCACGACGTGAACCGCGGCGTGCTGTGGGCGCACATGGAGTGGCTCTACAAGCGGAACGAGGCGATGCTCTCGCCGGAAGAACAGCTCCGGCTCGCGCCCGACCTGGCGAACGACAAGTTCTACCGCTTCATGGAAGCGACCGCGATCTGGTGGACGATCGGGCTCGGCATCGCGCTGTTCGTCATCGGCGGCTGGTCGTGGCTGGTCTGGGGTCTGTTCGTGCGCGTGGTGATCACCTACCACATCACGTGGCTGGTGAACAGCGCCGCGCACTACAGCGGCTACCAGAGCTATCGCACCGGCGACAAGTCGACGAACAACTGGTGGGTCGCGATCCTGGCGTGGGGCGAAGGCTGGCACAACAACCACCACGCCTTCCCGTTCAGCGCCAAGCACGGCCTGCGCTGGTTCGAGGTCGATTTCACCTGGTGGACGATCAAGGTGCTGGCGTGGCTGAAGCTCGCGCGCGACGTGAAGCTGCCGACGCAGCAGATGCTGCAGCGCCTGCAGGTCCCGCGCGTCCAGCGCGAGCGCGCCTGACGCAGCCCTGGAGCTGAGCGACCACGCGCGCAAGAACCGCGCGCACTGGGACGCCGAGGCCGACGACTACCAGGCCGGCCACGGCGCGCAGCTCGCGCGCGCGCCAATGGCCTGGGGCGTGTGGTCGATCCCCGAATCGCAGCTGCGCGTGCTCGGAGACGTGCGCGGCAAGGACGTCCTGGAGCTCGGGTGCGGCGCGGCGCAGTGGGCGACCGCGCTCGCGGGGCTCGGCGCGCGCTGCGTCGGGCTCGACAACTCGGAGCGCCAGCTCGAACACGCGCGGCGCGGGATGGCGGCGGCCGGCGTCGAGTTCCCGCTCGTGCACGCGAGCGCGGAGGACGTGCCGTTGCCGGACGCCTCGTTCGACGTCGTCTTCTGCGACCACGGCGCGATGACGTTCGCCGACCCGCAGCGCACCGTCCCCGAAGCGGCGCGGCTGCTGCGGCCGGGCGGGCTGTTCGCGTTCAGCGCGGAGACGCCGCTGCATTTCATCTGCTGGGACGAGGCGACGAACGTCGTCGGCGACCGGCTGCGGTGGAACTACTTCGAGACCCGCAGCACCGACGACGGCGAAGCGGTGAACTTCTCGCTGCCGTACGGCGAGTGGATCCGGCTCTTCCGCGCCAACGGCTTCGCGGTCGAGGATCTGATCGAGCTGCGCCCGCCCGAAGGCGCGCAAACTACGTACGATCTTTACGTGACGTACGAATGGGCGCGCGCCTGGCCGGCGGAACACATCTGGCGTCTGCGGCGCGTCTGAGCGTTCCGACGCCGCGCCGCCGAACCGCAGAACGGAGGCCGCCGCACATGGAAGAACGCCGCAAGGGAGATCGCCGCCAGCTCTACGGCAAGCCGTTCTTGGCGATGCTGATCGGCGGCCTGCCCGAAGACCGCCGCAAGGGCGAGCGCCGCCGCACGGCGATCGCGACCATCGAACGCCGGAGCGCGGGCACGGTCGAGACCGTGCGGAACGACCTTTCCGAGGCCGGCGAGGCGGACGCCGCGACCTGACGGCGCCGAAGAGCGCCGGGTGCACATCGGCGCGTGGCGGGAACGTGTCGGAATCGAACCGACCAGCCGCCTTGCGACGGCCTCACCAGTTTTGAAGACTGGGCGAGCCACCAGACCCGTACGCTCCCATGCCGACCCCGGCGCTTCGGCGTCGTCAGAGCAGCAACATGCTGTCGCCGAAAAGGTCGAAGCGGTAGCGCTGCTCGACGATCTCGTGGTAGACCTCGAGCGTGAGCTCGCGGCCGGCGAACGCCGAGACCAGCAGCAGATGGCTCGAACGCGGCTGGTGGAGGTTCGTGAGCATCGCGTCGACGACGCGGTAGCGGTGCCCGGGGCGGATGCACAGATCCGTCCAGCCTTCAGCGGCCTTCACCGAGCCGTCCGCGGCCGCGTCGAAGCCGATCGTCTCCAGCGTCCGCACGACGGTCGTCCCGACGGCGAAGACGCGCTTCCCGCTTCGGCGCGCCGCGTTGATCGCGCTCGCGGCCGCTGCGCCGACGCGGTACCATTCGGTGCCGACCAGCTGGTCCTCGACGCGGCTCGTCCACAAATGGTAGAAGCGCTCGGAGAGGCCGATGTGCAGCGTGATCGGGGCGATCGATGCGCCGCGCGCTTCGATCTGCTGCAGCGTCTGGTGCGTGAAGTGCAGGCCGGCGGAGGGGACTTCGAGCGAGCCGGGCTCGGTCGCGTAGACGTTGCGGTACGTCTCCATCCGTTTCGCGAGCCGCTGCATCCCGGTCATCGCGCGGTCGCCGTAGCGCGCGAGCAGCGCGTGGAAATCGCCCTCGTGCTCGAAGCGCACCAGCCACATCCCGTCGACGGTCGGCTTCACGATCCGCGCGCGCAGTGCGCCCTCGCCGATCTCGACGACGCGGTTGCGCTTCGCGAGCTTCGCCGGCCGGACGATCGCGTGGAAGCCGTCCTCGTGCTGGCCGATCAGGATCACCGAGACGGCCGCGCCCGCTTTCGTCCGTCCTTTGAGCCGGTCCTGAACGACCATGCTGTCGTTGACGACGAGCACGTCGCCCGGCTCGAAATACTCCGGCAGCCGCGTGAAGTGGTCGTGCTCGACGCGGCGCTCCGCGCGGTGCACGACCGCCATGCGCGCGTCGTCCCGGCGCCTGCCGCGCAGTTGCAGCGGCAAGGCCGGGATCAAGCGCTCCGGGAGGTCGAACTCGAAATCAGCTGACCGCATCGCCGGGATCGCGACGGGCTACTGTTTCACCAGCACGCCGACCGTGACGTGCGGCCAGCTCAGACCGCCGAAGTTCAGCAACACGCGCTGCGTGTAGAGCAGCCACATCTCGTGAGCTCCCTTCTTCGTCTGAACCTCCGTGAACCAGAAGATCGCCGTGGCCTCGGCGGCACGGGCGTTCGCATTCGCGTCCGGCACGGGGCTCGGCGTCCCTTGGAGGAACGCCGTGTTCGCGGTTCCGCCGCCCGGCGTCGGCGTGGGCGCCGTCGAGACACGCAGCGTCGACGTTTGGATCGGGTGGACGTTCGCGAGCGCGTCGACCAGGACCGAGTTCGGGTTGTCAACCATCGCTTGCGTGATCCCGGTGAGGTTGCCGATGGTGAACGGGTTGTGCGGGTTCAGCGTCGACTGCAGGGGGAACGGCTTGAGCACGCTCGGCTGCCCTTCGACGAACGGCGTGATGGTGATGTGCGGGATCACCGGCCCGCCGGCCAGCGGGTACCGGTCCGCGGTACCCTGCGCGAGAATCACCGTCCCGTGCGGGATCGACGCCATCCGAACCACGGTCTGCGGCTCGAGCGGATTGCTCGTCGGCGGGACGACCGCCCAGATCCCGGGCTCGAAGTGGAGACCGGCCTTGAGGTTCGCGTCCGAGATCTGCTGGAGGTAGTTGACCCCGAACATGTTGATGTCGTGCTGCAGGAACCCGCGGTTCGGGATGTTGCCGGGGATCCGGGAGAAATCGATCGACTCGTCGGTGAGGTTGAGCTCGAGATCGTGGCGCTGGGCCGGGTCGGAGCGCGGGCGCCAGATCGTGTTGAAGCCGGTGCCCTTCCACTTCGCGGGCGCTTCGCCGGGGCCGAGCATCACCTCCAGCGGCCCCAGATCGGTCGTCGGCGGTGCCAGCCCGGCGATCTGGAGCCTGACCGTCTGTGGAGTGTCGGGTATTGGGACGAATTTGAACCGTGGGTCGAGTTCCATCGTGATTCCCCTCTCTCAAGATGACCGAGAGCCCGCCGGTACAGTATTGAGACTCAGCAGAGTTCTCGCTAGTCCTATTCACCATCTCAAGCTAGGTGCCTTCCGGGCGGCTGCGGCGCTCGCGATCATCGGGGGCTGCGCCCTTGCGTTCGCGGGCTGCTCACCGGGGACGGAGCCGCGGCAAACGACGACGGCCGGTACGCTGGTCGTCGCGCAGCAGCGGGAGCCGGGCTCGCTCAATCCCGCGCTCGAGAACGGGACGTCGTCGACCGAGTGGGGCGAGCTGCTGTTCCAGTATCTCGTGAAGTACGACGACCGCGGCAGGCTGATCGGCGACGCGGCGACCGACGTGCCGTCGACCGCGAACGGCGGGATCAGCCGCGACGGGCTCACGATCACGTACCATCTGCGGCACGGGCTGCGGTTCGCCGACGGCGAGCCGCTCACCGCGAAGGACGCGGTCTACTCGATCGACGCGATCAACGACCCGAACAACAACCCGCAGACCCGCTTCGGCTACGACGTCGTCCGCAAGGCCGAGGCGCCGAACGACACGACGCTGGTGCTGCACTTGAAGCGCCCGTTCGCGCCGCTGCTGGTGCTCGTGCTCGCGCCGCAAGGCTTCCCGATCCTGCCCGCGCACCTGCTCGCGAAGCTGCACGACTTCAACGCGATCCCGTTCGACGCGATGCCGGTCGGCTCGGGACCGTACGTGGTGACGAAGTGGACGCGCGGCGACTCGGTCGAGATGCGCGCGAACCCGTACTACTTCCGCGGCAAGCCGAAGATCGAGCACCTGCGCGTGCGCTTCGTCGCCGACCCGAACACCGCGATGAACCTGCTGCGCACGAACGAGGCCGGCGGCTACTTCTCGGACCTCGACTACGGCAACTACCCGATCCTGCACGGGATCCCCGGGATGCGCGTCTCCCGCACGCCGCTGAACGCGGTCGGCGCGATCATCTTCAACACGCGCGATCCGGTGACGAGCGATCCGCGCGTGCGCCGCGCGCTCGCGACGGCGATCGACATCCCCTCGACGATGCAGAAGACCTATCGCGGCGCGGTGAGCACGCGCGACGCCGGGCGCGGGCTCTTCATCTGGGCGTACGACCGCACGGCCTATCCCGACGTCGCGTACGACCCCGCGCACGCGCGCGCGCTACTCGACGCCGCGGGCTGGAAGCCGGGACCCGACGGCGTGCGGCGCAAGGACGGGAGGCCGCTCGACGTGCTGTTCATCATCCAGGCCGCGACGCCGGGCGACGCGATCATCGGCAACGCGGTCGCGCAATACGAACACGCCGTCGGGGCGAACGTGACGCTCAAAGCCTACAACGTCACGCAGTTCGTCGCGCCCGCGAACCAAGGCGGCCCGGTCTACGGCGGCAAGTTCCAGATGGCGCTCTACCCGTTCGTCAACGGCGACGACCCCGACACGACCGACCAGTTCAGCTGCGCGACGGTCCCGCCGCGCGGCTACAACAAGTCGCGCATCTGCGACCCGCGCCTCGACGCGCTGCTCGCCGCAGGCCAGCGCACGTATGACCTCGCGCGGCGCAAGGCGATCTACGCGCGGGTGCAGGCGCTGCTGCACGAGGAGATCCCGATCGCGCTGCTCTACCAGCGCCCGGAGCTCGACACGTTCACCACGCGGCTGCGTGGTCAGACGACCTCGCTCTCGACCGCGTGGTGGAACGCCGGCGCGTGGAGCCTCGCGCCCTAGCCGCTACTCCGCGGCGCTCACGTCCTCGCCGGGGTCGTGCTCGTGCTCCGGCGGATCCTCGACGGTGATCGGGCCGTCGAAGACTTCGAGGACTTCGCTGCCGGCGATCACCACGGAGTCGCGGTCCTTGTCGACGATCGCCTCGCTCGCCTCGAACCACGCGATCGGGCCGTCTTCCTCGTCGTCCTCGCCGGGGGCGAGATACGCGAACTCCAGCAGGCCGACCGCCGCGAGCGCGTCGACGATCGCCGCGGCCGGGGCGAGCGCCTCGGCGCGCGCGGCGTCGTCACCCTCGTCGACGCGGCGCAGGATCGCGCGGAGGTCCTCGGAGAGATGCTTGGTGAGGTCCGCATTCTCGAGCGGATCCGCTTGCGTCTCGGTCTGATTCTCGTTCACGCGGCGAGGCTTCGACGCTCGCCCGGAAACACATGGCGCGCCGGGCGCACGCTCGCCCGCGGACCGAGGCCCCGGAACGCGAGCCCTGATTCTGACGTTTGTTGCGCAGGTGTTACCGATTACGCACACGCGCCGCTCGCGCACGGTCCTCGCCGCGCTCGCGCTGGCCGCCTTCACGCTCGGCACGATCCCGCTCGCCTCGCCGGCCGCGCCGGCCTCGCGCAAAACGACATCGACCGCCGCGAGCACGAAGAAGACAGTCGCAGCGAAGAAGCCTGTCGCAGCGAAGAAGACCGCTGCGAAGAAGACCGTCGCGAAGAAGCCCGTCGCGGGATATCATCCGAAGAACGGACCCGCGCCGGCCGACGAGTACTTCGGGCGCTTGCAGATGAGCATCCTCGGCGTGCGCAACAAGGTGAAGGACCTCGGCCTCGACGCCGACATCCATCCCGACCACGAGAAGGCGATCCTCGGGAACGCGGTGTGGGTCGAAGACGCGATGCGCGACTGGGCGAAGAAGTATCCGTTCGACAAGTGGCTCCCGCGCTACGCGTACGCGCTCGAGCAGATGTACGAGCACATCCCCGGTGACGAGGCGCACCGCCGCGCGCTGCGGCAGATCTCGTACCTGACCGCGTACTTCCCGCAGACGGTCTACGGCAAGGTCGGCCGCGCGAAGCTCGCGATGGGCGTGCCGACGCCCGATCCGTCGGAGACGCCGGCGATCGTGGAGACCGATCTGGAGCGGCTCGCGCTGCTCGACGGCAAGGTGACGCCGACGATCCCGCCCGCGCCGACGCCGAAACCGTCGCCGTCGCCGTCCGCCGAGATCACGAGCGAACCGGTCTCGCAGCCCTCGCCGGCGCCGGTCACCACCGCGAAGCCTTAGCGCAAGCCGTCGTAGCGGTCGCGCGCGAGCCAGGACTCCGCGACGCGGCGCCGCAGGTCGAGCTCGCGTTCGGTCGCGGTGACGACGCTGCCGCCGAGGCGCTGGTTCAGCGTCGCGTGGATCGTGCGGTGCTCGACGCCGAACCGGTTGCTCACCCGCGAGACGAGCCCGTGCAGCGAGCGCCGCATCGACTCTTTCCGCTCCGCGCTCGTGAGCGAGAGCGGCGCGGCGATCTCCTCGGGCGCGGGCTCGGGCGCGCTCGGCTCGGCGGCGAACGCGGCAGGGTTGAACAGCGGGCCCAGGTCGACGACGCGCTCGCCGGTCGTCCGCGCCGCGATCGCTTCGTAGAGGCCCGCGTCGCTCGCGCGCTCGTCGCGCCGCGCGAGGTCGAGCGCGACCAGCTCGTCCTCGCGCTCGTCGCGACCGCGCAGACCGTGCCGCACGTCGACGGTGATCCCGTGCGCGAGCATGCGCAGCCGCGAGTCGTCCGGGACGAAGACGTACGCCTCCGGATCGTTCACCCCGTCGATCGTGCGCACGAACCGCCCGCAGAACTGGCGGAAGTACAGCTCGGTAACGACGTTCGAGGCGAAGACGCCGACGCGCAGCCGCGGGATGTCGACGCCTTCGCTCACCATGTGCACCGCGACGATCCAGGGATCGGCCGAGCGCGAGAACGCCGCGATGCGGTCCGACGCGTC
>DATAQE010000147.1:0-5340 GCA_036264835.1 Candidatus Elarobacter sp. | reverse complement strand
TTGCTTCTCGACGCGGCGGATGTAGATGTTCTGCACGGGGTTGCCGCGGTCGTCGAGACGGACCGGACCGCGCGGCGCGTCGGTCACGTGGACCGCGCGCATCGCCTTGGCGAACGCGATCGCGTCGGACGTGTTGCCCTTCACCGCCGCGAGCCCGCGGTTGAGGTACTCGGCGCCCACGTACGTCCCTTCGGCGTAGTAGGACGGCTCGTGGCCGTACGCTTTCGTGTACGCCGCGACGAACTTCTCGTTGTTGGGGTTCTTCAGCGCGGCGGAATACTGCAGCGCGGTGATCATCCCGACCGCGTCGGGCGTGTCGGAGAGCGTGCTCTCGTCGGTGGTGTTCCCTTGGCAGATCAGCGGCATCTTCAGCCCGAACGCCTTGTACTGCTTGATGAAGTTCACGGCCGCCGAGCCGGAGTAGCTGCACACCACCGCGTCGACGTCGCGCGGGAGCGACGAGATGAACGGCGAGTAGTCGGAGGTCACCAGCGGCGTCCAGACCTGCTTCACCACCTTGCCGCCGTCGCGCTGGAACGTGTCGACGAACCCGCCGATGCTCTCCCAGCCGAAGCTGAAGTCGTACGCGACCGTCGCGACCTTGCGGTACTTGAGCGTCTTGTACGCGTAGTCGCCCAGCACGTGCGTCGGCTGGCTGCTCGTCCACTCCGTCCGCACGATGTACTCGCTCGGCGTGCGCTGCGTGAGATCGTCCGAGGAGACGATCGGGTAGAGCGCGGCGACCTTGTGCTGCTCGATGTACGGCACGATCGCCGAGCCGACCGCGGCGGAGAGCGGCCCGAAGATCACGTCGACGTGATCCTGCTCGACCAGCTTGCGGATCTGTGTGAGCCCGACCGACGGGTTCCCCTGGTCATCCGCGACGTCCACCTCAACCTTGAGCCCGTCCAGCGTGTTGTTGTGCTCCTTGAGGTACAGCTCGAGCCCCTCTTGCATGTACTTTCCGGGCGCTGCGAACACCCCGGTCACCGGGTAGAGGAACCCGATCTTGAACGTGCGCGCCTGCGCGTTCGCGCCGTGCGTCTGCGCCCCCACGCTCGTCAGCGCGAAGCTCGCCGCGGCGAGCCAGGCGAATCTCTTGATCGCGATCATTTCGTGTATCCTTGATAGCTCGGCGAGTAGACGGGCTGCTTCATGTAGTCGGCGGGCTTCCAGGTCCAGAACTGCGAGACGTGCGGATACGTCTTGACCACGACGTTCCAGGTCTTCGCGTACTTCGCGGCCTCGCCGCTCGTCGCGACGACCTTGCGCACGTAGACGTTCTCGACCGGCGCGCCGTACTGGTCGAGCGTCATCGGGCCGAACGGCGAGTCGGCGAGCTTGATCTCGCGGACCGCGCGCAGCAGCGTCCCGGAGTCCGCGACGTTGCCGTGCACCTTGTCGAGCGCCTGCGCGATCCACTGCGCGGCGGTGTAGAACGAGGTCGCCATGTACGAGGGCAGCACGTTTTCCGCTTTGCCGTACTTCTCGATGAAGCTCCGCGTCGCGGGCGCGTCGCGGCCTTCGGCGAAGTGCCCGAAGCTCGTGATCCCCTCGACGATCTCGGGCGCGATCGAGCGGATGTTGGACTGATCGGTCGTCGTCTCGTTCGCGATCAGCGGGATCTTGCTCTTGAGCCCGAGCTGGCTCCACTGCTGGAGGAAGTGCACCGCGTCCGCGCCGACCATCTCGACGAACAGCGCATCGGGGTTCGCCGCCTGGACCTTGCTGATGTAGGGCGTGTAGTCCGTCGTGCCGAGCGGCGCCCAGATCTGGTCGACGATCTTCCCGCCCTTTTGCGTGAACGTCTGCGCGAAGCCGCCCGCGTTCTCGTAGCCGAACGCGTAGCTGTTCGCCAGCGTGACCATTTTGCGGTGGCCCTGCTCGTACGCCCATTCGCCCGCGGCGTGCGTCGGCAGGCTCGACGTCCAGCCGGCGACCTTGATGACGAACGCGTTCGCCTGCCGCTGCGAGAGATCGTCGGCGGAGACGGTCGGGAAGAACATCGGGATGCGGTGCTGGATCCCGTAGGGCGCGACCGCGAGGCCTTCGTTCGCGAGGTACGGTCCGACGATCATCTGCGCGCCGTCCTGCTCGACGGCGTGGCGTGCCTGGTCCAGCGCGTGCGCGGGGTTCGAGGCCGTGTCGTAGACCGTCGTCACGATCGTGCGGCCGGCGACCTTTCCGCCGTGCTCTTTCCAGTACAGCTCCCAGCCCGCGACCATGTCGTGTCCGGCGGCGGCCGCGGAGCCGGAGGTCGGCGCGAGCAGCGCGACCTTGATCGTGCCGGCGTCGGCCGAGCGCGTCGGGGTCGGGACCGCGGCGCACACCACCGCGAGCACGGCGACCAGCGCTGCGAATCTGGCCCTGATGGACATCCTCATCGATGATCCTCCGTTGAACGTGAAAGCTATATCCCTAGGTACTTCGTGCGAACCTCGCCGTCGGTGCGAATGGTCTGCGGGTCGCCGTGGAAGACCACGCGACCCTTGCTGATGATGTACGCCGTGTCGGCGACCGCGAGCGCGAGCGGCAGGTTCTGCTCGACCAGGACGATCGCCAGCCCAGTCTCCTTCAGACGGTGCATGGTCGCCTCCAATTCGCGGACGATCAGCGGCGCAAGCCCCTCGGAGGGCTCGTCCATCAGCAGCAGCACGGGGTTCGCCATCAGCGCGCGCCCGATCGCGACCATCTGCTGCTCGCCGCCGCTGAGCTGCCCGCCGTAGTTCGCGCGCCGCTCGCGCAGCCGGGGGAACATCTCGTACACCGCGTCCAGCGACCAGCGGCCGCCACGGGCGGGGAGCGCGCCGATGCGGAGGTTCTCCTCGACGGTGAGCGAGGGGAAGATGCGGCGGCCCTGCGGGACCAGGCCGACGCCGCGGCGCGCGATCGCGTGGGAGGGGAGCCGTTCGATCCGCTCGTCGCCGAAGCTGATGCGGCCGGTGCGCGGCGGCGTGAACCCGATCACCGAGCGGATCAGCGTCGTCTTCCCGACGCCGTTGCGGCCGAGCAGCGCGGTGACCGCGCCGGCGTGCGCGTGCAGCGAGACGCCTTGCAGGATGTGGCTGTGCTCGTAGTACGTGTGGATGTCGTCGACGTCGAGGAGGCTCACAGCTTCCCGCCCAGATAGATCTCTTGCACCTGCGCGTCGCCGCGGATCGCGTCGAGCGGCCCGTCCGCGACGACGCGGCCGTGGTGCAGCACCGTCAGCCGCTCGACGACGTCGAACACGACGCCCATGTCGTGCTCGATCAGCACCATTGTTACGCCGCCGCGCTCGCGCTTGAGCATCTCGGTGACGAGCGATGCGTCGGCCGGCGCCAGACCCGCCGTCGGCTCGTCGAGCAGCAGCAGCTTCGGCTTCTGCGCGAGCGCGAGCAGGATCTCGATCTGCCGTTTGTCACCGTAGCCGAGCGCGTCGACCGGCGACTCGGCGTGCCGCGCGAGGCCGACGCGGTCGAGCAGCGCGCGCGCTTCGTCGTCTCGTGCACGGTAGCGGCCGCGCGGCGCGAGCATCGCGAAGCGTTCGGCGCTGCCCGCCTGCAATGCGAGGACGATGTTCTCGATCACGGTGAGCCGCGGAAACAGGGTGGTGGTCTGAAACGTGCGCGCGAGGCCGCGCCGCGCCCGCGCGTGCGCGCTGAGCCGCGTGACGTCGCGGCCGAGGAACCGCACCGACCCGCGCGTGCACGGCAGCTCTCCCGCGACGATGTTGAACAGCGTGGACTTCCCGGCACCGTTCGGTCCGATGATCCCGCACCGCTCCCCGGGACGAATCTTCAACGAGACGTCCTCGAGCACGCTCAGACTCCCGAACCGCTTCGACACGCCCTCGAGCGCGAGACAGACGCCGTCGCCCGCCGCAATGTCATCCTGAGCCTGTCGAAGGATGGTCACGGCTCTTCCGCCGCCTCGGCGGGCGCGTTCGCGACGCCGCCGCTCGTCGCGAGCAGCGGCTCCGACGGCACGAGCGATGCACGGCGCCCGCGCAGCCGCGCCCACAACCGCGGGACGAGCACGACGAGCCCGCCCGGCGCGTACATTACGACGATGAAGTAGACGACGCCGAGCACCATCTCCCAGCGCTGCGTCACCGCGCTCAGCTCGTTGCTCAGGAAGACGACGACGAACGCCCCGAAGAGCTGGCCGTAGAGCGTCCCGATGCCGCCCAGGATCACCATGATCAGGATCTGCGTCGACTGGTCGAGCGAGAGCGCGACCGGCCCGACGAACTGGTTGTACCAGGCGAACAGCACGCCGGCGACTCCCGCGAACGCCGCCGAGATCATCATCGCGAGATAGCGGTAGAGCCAGACGTTGTAGCCGAGCGCGCGCATCCGGCGCGGCGTCTCGCGCACGCCTTTGAGCACGAGGCCGAACGGCGAGCGCACGATCAGCATCAGCAGCAGCAGCGAGATCGCGAAGAACGCGAGGCAGACGTAGTAGTAGCCGGTGTTCGCGGAGACGTCGAACGGGCCGACCGGCGGGCGCACGATCCCGGTGATCCCGTTGTCGCCGCCGCTGACCGAGACCCACTGGTACGCGAGCCCCCACACGATCTCGTTCAGCGCGATCGTGATGATGATGAACCCGACGCCCTCGCTGCGCAGCGCGACGAGCCCGAAGATCGCGGCGGTGGCGACCGCCGAGACGATCCCCAGCGCGACGACCGGGACGAACGCGGTGACGTGGAACTTGGTCGCGCCGATCGCGACCGCATACGCGCCGACGCCGAACAGCGCGGCCTGGCTGAAGTTGACCAGCCCGGTGAAGCCGATCAGGAAGTCGAGGCTCATCGCGACGATCGCGAAGATCCACGTCTGCGTCAGCAGCGAGACGTAGAACGTCGGCACGCCGAGCCGCGGCAGCAGCAGCGCGATCACCAGCCCCGCCAGGACGACGATCAGCCGCAGCCGCGCCTTCACGGATTCCGACCGAAGAGCCCTTGCGGCCGGAACGCCATGATCAGCGCGACCGGGACGAAGATCGTGAAGTACGAGAGCTCCGGGAACAGCGCTTTCCCGAACGCGTTCACCAGCCCGATCAGCAGGCTGCCGACCAGCGCGCCGCTGAGGCTCCCCATCCCGCCGACGATCACGACGGCGAAGGCGAGCGGCGTGAGCTCGCCGTCGAGCCCGGGATACGCGCTCGTGATCGGGCCGCCGAGCAGCCCGCCGAGCCCGGCGACGAACGCGCCGATCGCGAAGACGACGAAGAACGCGCGGTTCACGTCGACGCCGACGCCGCGCGCCATCTCCTCGTCGTCGACCGCGGCGCGGATCATCATCCCGAGCATCGTGCGCTGCAGCAGCACGAACAGCAGCCCGGCGATCGCGAAGC
>DATAQE010000143.1:0-13701 GCA_036264835.1 Candidatus Elarobacter sp. | reverse complement strand
TGGAACCCCAACTCGGCGCTCCGAGGGCTCCCGGCATCCTGCCTCCGCCCTCTCTGCGACGCCCTGTGACGAACACATGCACGCGGCGCCCCTCGGCACGATGAGGGTAAGTCCCCAAATGTCACCCTGAGCTTGTCGAAGGGTGAAATAGCCTCTAGTCGTCACCCTGTTGAGGAGAGAATCTCGTGCGAGTATTAGTCGTCGGAGCGGGACAGATGGGCGGGGGCATTGCTCAAGTGCTCGCCGCAAAAGGCCACGAAGTTCTCCTCAATGACGTCGATGAAGCGCGGATTCGAAAAGGGATCGACGGGATCGCCAAACGGCTCGATCGCGACGTCGAAAAAGGCAAGATCACAGCGGCACAGCGCGGCGAGATTCTCACGCACATCGATGCGCGGCCGCACTTCCACGATCTGGATGTCGAGCTCGCCATCGAGGCGGCGACCGAGCGGCTCGATCTGAAGCTCGATCTGTTCCGCGATCTCGATCGGAATACGCCGCCTGAGGCGATTCTAGCCAGCAACACGTCTTCGATCTCTATCACCGTTTTGGGTGGGGTTACGTCGAAGCCGGAGCGTGTGGTCGGGATGCACTTCATGAATCCGGTTCCGGTGATGAAGCTCGTTGAAGTGATTCGGGGGATCGCGACGTCGGATGCGACGTTCGGGTTCGTGCGCGATCTTGCGGTCGGGCTCGACAAGACGCCGGTCGAAGTGCGTGATTTTCCGGGGTTCATCTCCAATCGCGTGTTGTTGCCGATGATCAATGAGGCGATCTACGCGCTGTACGAAGGCGTTGCGTCGGTGGAAGCGATCGACACCGTCATGAAGCTCGGGATGAACCATCCGATGGGGCCGCTCACGCTCGCGGATTTCATCGGGCTCGACACGTGTCTTGCGATCATGAACGTGTTGTACGACGGGTTCGGGGACTCGAAGTATCGGCCGTGTCCGCTGCTCAAGCAGTACGTTGCGGCGGGGTGGCTCGGGAAGAAGTCGGGGCGCGGGTTCTACGAGTATTCGGCGGCGTCGAACGGAGCGGCGGCGCCGGTCGCCGCGGCGGCTCGGTGATCGAGGCCGCGCGGCCGGTTTCGTTCGAGCTCAGCGACGATCAGCGCGCGATCGGGGACGTTGCGCGCGACGTTGCGGAGCGCGAGATCGCGCCGCACATCGCGAAGTGGGATCGCGAGCACGTGTTTCCGCGCGAGCTGTATTCGAAGCTCACCGAGGCCGGGTTAATGGGGATGCTCGTCCCCGAGAAGTACGGCGGCGTCGGGGCGGATTATGTTTCGTATGTGCTTGCGATCGAAGAGCTTGCGCGCGTCGACGCCGGGACGGCGGTGACCGTCTCCGTCCATTCGATGATCTGTAATGCGGTCGCGCAGCTCGGGTCCGGAGAGCAGCGCGATCGGTGGCTCGAGACGCTTGCGAGCGAGGATGTGATTGCGGGGTTCGCGCTTACCGAGCCGGATGTGGGGTCCGATGCGGCGGCGCTGCGGTCGAGCGCGCGGCGTGACGGGGATTCGTGGGTGCTCAACGGGCGGAAGCAGTGGTGCACGAACGGCGCCTATGCGGGCGTCGTCATGGGGATGTTTCGCACCGGCGGAGCCGGGGCGAAAGGGATCAGCGCGTTCCTCGTCCCCGCCGATCTGCCGGGGATCGTCGTCGAGAAGACCACCGAGAAGCTCGGCATCCATACGTCGAACACCGTCGATCTCGCGTTCGACGATGTGCGCGTTCCCGCGTCGGCGATGCTCGGGGCCGAAGGCGCGGGGTTCACGCAGGCGCTCATGACGCTCACCTCGGGGCGGATCGGGATCGCGGCGCAGGCTGTGGGGATCCTTGCCGCGTGTCTCGACGCCTCCGTGAAGTTCGCCAAGGAGCGCGTTGCGTTCGGGAAGCCGATCGGCGCGTTCGAAGGGGTCTCGTTCAAGATCGCGCGGATGGCGACCGATCTCGACGCGGCACGATTGCTCGTCTACCGCGCGGCGGCGCTCGCCGACGCGGGGCGGCCGTTCGTCGTCGAAGCGTCCAAAGCCAAGCTGTTCGCGTCGACCAAGGCGCGCGAGCACGCCGCGGAAGCGGTGCAGATCCACGGCGGCTACGGGTACACCACCGAGTTTCCCGTCGAGCGCTATTACCGCGATGCGAAGATCACCGAGATCTACGAAGGGACCTCGGAGATCCAGCAGCTCGTCATCGCGCGCGGTCTGCTGGGGCGTCTCGGCTAAGGTCCCTGCGCGCCGGGCTGCGGGAGGTCGGGGTCGAGGAAGCGCTCGCGCAGCGAGGCGGGCGGGAGCGGGCACGTGTCCTGTTTTCCGAACAGCAGGTAGCGGTTGCGCGCGATCAGGCCGTACGCTGCGTCGCGCCACGCGCGCGGGAGCAGAATCGCCGCGAAGGCGAGCGGCCACGGAAAGCGCAGGTACAGCGCGACGTGCAGCCCCGCGTCGCTGCGGTCGTAGCGCCGGCCGCGGTCGAGGACGACGACGGTCTCGGGCGCCGCGCCCGTGCGCTGTTCGCGGTATGCCGGATCGTCGTCGCCGAGGAGCGCCCGCGCGCGCGGTGACTCCAGCGGGAGGAAGGCGAACCGGCCTGCCGGGTCGTTCGATGCGATGAAGCGGACGGCGGCGTTGCAGAAGTTGCACACGCCGTCGAACAGGACGATCGCGCGCTCGCGGTCTTCGATGGCGGCGCTACCTCTTCGCGAACGAGTCGCTCACGAGCGTCGCGCTGAGGTGCGCGCTCGTCGTCACGTACTGGTCCATCGCCGGGGAGTGGCGCGAGATACCGCTGTAGTCGTACTTCAGCGGGCACAGGCGCGCGGTGTCGTACGTCGCCGTCGCCTTGCCGTGCTCGTCGAAGCCGCGCGGGCCGGTCGCCGACATGTCGACGTCGATCGCGAGCGTCGCGGCGTCGCCGTCGACGGCCGTCACGTGGTACGTGTACGCGCCCTTCACCGGCGGAGCGGTCGGGATCGTCCACGTCGCACCGGGTTGGATCGTGCGCTCCGCGACGATTCCCCGCGCGAGCAGCGGCAGCAGCCGCGTCACCTCGGGGCTGAGCTCGGGCGAAGACGGGGCCGAGACGCGGCCGTCTCCGTACAGGATCACGCGGACCGTCGGCTGCGAGGTCGTCTTGCCGGCGAACGCGGTGTCGATCGCCAAGCCGCCGTCCTTCGTCGCCGCGATCACGTTCGCGGTCAGCGTCCCTTCATCGTCGGCGCTCGACGTGCGGCGCGTCGTCGCGTTGCCGTACGGGTTCAAACCGTTGTTGCCGTTGAAACCCGAGCTGTGCTCCTCGTTCGTCGTCGTCGCGCTGAACTGCACGGAGTAGACGAGCGTGCGGAGCGGTTTCGTGGCGGGCGGGCTCCCTTGAGCCCAGCCGGTCGCGGGGACTCCGGCGGCGAGCAGCGAGCAAGCGGTCGCGAGTAGCAGCGTTCGAATCATCGCGCACCTCCCTCGCCGTGCAGTTCGCCGCTCGCCCGGCACCGCGCCTTCGCTGCGACGTTTCTCGTCCAGGGGGGCGTGTGCGGCGCGCGGAACGCTCGGCGCGCGATGAAGCTCATGGAGTACCAGGGCAAGGACCTGTTCCGCCGCGTCGGCATCCCGACGCCGAACGGGGTCTATGCCACGACCGCGGACGACGTCCGGTCGTACATCAGCGCGCATCCCGGTTCGTGGGTGCTCAAGAGCCAAGTCATGATGGGCGGGCGCGGCAAGGCCGGCGGGATCAAGTTCGCCGACGACGCGCCGCAGGGTGAGGCGCTCGCACGCGAGCTGATCGGGAAGGTGCTGCGCTCGGTGCAGAACCCCGACGGCGAGGAAGTGAAGTCGCTCCTCGTCGAGGAGAAAGTTCGCATCGCCAGCGAGGCCTACGTCTCGATCGCGATCGATCGCGCCCGCAAGAAGCCGATCGTCATGGTCACGCGCTTCGGCGGGATGGACGTCGAAGAGGTCGCCGAGAAGAACCCCGACGACATCAAGAAGTACTGGATCGATCCCGCGATCGGCTACTCGCCGTTCATCGGCCGGCAGCTCGCCTTCGAGGCGCAGCTCCCCGAAGGCTATCGCAAAGCGTTCCCGGCGGTCCTCGGCGCGCTCTACACGCTGTTCATGGACTACGGCGCGAACCTCGTCGAGATCAATCCGCTCGTCCTCACCGACGACGGCCGCGTGATCGCCAGCGACGCGAAGGTCGAGCTCGACGACAACGGGCTCTACAAGCACCCGGACATCGCGCAGTGGAACAAACAGTCGCCGGCGGACGAAGATCAAGCCGCGGCGGTCGCGATCGGGCTCGGGATGTCGAACTATGCGAAGCTAGGCGGGACGATCGGCGTGATCGCGAACGGCGCCGGCCTCGGGATGGGGACGATGGACGCGATCCGCAACGCGGGCGGCGAGGCGGCGAACTTCCTCGACATCGGCGGCGGCGCGCAAGCCGAGCTGGTGAAGAAGAGCTACGACCTCGTGACGAGCGACCCCAAGGTGCGTGCGATGTTCATCAACATCTTCGGCGGGATCACGCGCGGCGACCAAGTCGCGAAAGGGATCGTCGAGGCGCTCAAAGGCGGCGACGTCCGCGAGGTCCCGCTCGTCGTGCGGCTGACCGGCACGAACGCGGAAGAAGGCCGCGCGATCCTGGCCGAGGCGGGGTTCGTCCCGGTCGAGACGATGGACGAGGGCGCGAAGCGCGCCGTCGAGCTGGCGCACGCGAACACGAACGGAAAGAAGTAGACCAGTGGCGATCTTCCTCGACAAGAACTCCAAGGTGATCGTGCAGGGGATCACCGGGCGCGAGGGCGCGTTCCACACGCAGCGCATGCTCGCGTACGGGACGAACCTCGTCGGCGGCGTCACGCCCGGCAAAGGCGGGACCACGATCGAGACGGGCCAGCCGGTCTTCAACACCGTCAAGGACGCGGTCGAGGCGACCGGCGCGACGCACTCGATCATCTTCGTCCCGCCGTTCGCCGGCGCCGACGCGCTCTGGGAAGCCTACGACGCGGGGATCGAGCTCGCGGTCTGCATCACCGAGGGGATCCCGGCGCACGACATGCTGCGCGTCGTCGCGACGACGCCCGGGATGCGGATCATCGGCCCGAACTGCCCCGGGGTCATCTCGCCCGGCAAGTCGCTGATGGGGATCATGCCCGCCCACGTCTTCAAGGAAGGGAACGTCGGGATGATCTCGCGGTCGGGGACGCTGACCTACGAGATCGTCGACGGCCTCACGCGCGCCGGGCTCGGGCAGTCCACCTGCGTCGGGATCGGCGGCGACCCGATCATCGGGACGACTTTCGTCGACTGCCTGCGCGCCTTCGCGAACGACCCCGAGACCCACGCCGTCGTCGTCGCCGGCGAGATCGGCGGCTCGGACGAAGAAGACGCCGCCGCCTTCATCAAGGAGCACCTGGCCGGGAAGCCGGTCGTCGCGTTCATCGGCGGCCGCAGCGCCCCGAAGGGGAAGCGCCTCGGGCACGCCGGCGCGATCATCTCCGGCAACACCGGGACGCCGGAGTCCAAGGTCCGCGCCTTCGGCGAGGCCGGCGTCCCGGTCGCCGACCGGCCTTCGGAGATCCCGGGGCTGCTGGCCGAGCGCCTCAAGACCGTCCCCGTCTAGAACTGCCGCGTCTGCGCCGTCCTCGATGCAATTCGGCTACCAGTGCGAAGAGTGCGAGGAGGCGATCTGGCTCGCGACCACGCGGTCCGAGCTCCAATGGCTCAAGAGCCGCCGCCACGTCGTCCGCGAGGTGCAGCGGCACCTGAGCGGGGGGCTCGACGGCTGGATGGACGACGGTCTGGCGTTCCTCGAGGACCACGACGGTCATAGCGTCGTGGTGGTGGAAAGGGCGGGCCGCTAACCCGACAGGGGCCGAGGGGAAGCGAGCGGTCCGCCTCAGAAGTATCCCAGCGTCCGACTAACGTCGGAAGAACAATCCACCTCCACCATTCGAAAGGAACGGTGCCTGTGGCAATACCTCATGCGGTGCGGAGAGGTGTCGTTGCGGTTCTGTTGCTGATCGCGTTCGTGCTCCAGGGAACGACAAGCGTTCTGGCCGGCACGACGGGATCGCTCAGCGGAACGGTCGTCGACACGAACTCCAACCAGCCCGTCGCGGGCATCCGCGTCACGGTCACGAGCCCCTCGCAGACCGCGTCGACGAACACGGATGCGACCGGACGCTTCAACTTCGTCTCGCTGACGCCGGACACGTACACGGTCTCGGTGCCGGAGTCCAGCACGCGACTCGCGGCGCAGGTCAGCGGCATCACGGTGCAGGCGGACCAAAACGTCACCGTCAACCTGCAGCAGACGCCGAGGCTCAAACAGATCGGCTCGGTCACCTCACGCGCCGCCGCGGCGCTGGTGAAGCCGGGTACGACGGCCGACGTCTACTCGATCAACGCCGTCACGCAGGACAAGGCCTCCGCGCTCGGCGGCGGCGGCACGCTGAACCAGGCGTGGTCCGCGATCTCGTCGGTTCCGGGCGTCTACGTCGCACCGAACCAGCAAGGCTACATCGGTGCCGGCGCGACGGTCTCGATCCGCGGCGGCGACTACGACCAGATCGGTTACGAGCTGGACGGTATCCCCGTCAACCGCGCGTTCGACAACTATCCTTCGGGACCGCTGTCGTCACTCGGCCAGCAAGAGCTCCAGGTCTACACCGGGGCACCGGCGGCGAACGCCGAGGCGAACGGGATCTCGGGTTACATCAACCAGGTGATCCGCACCGGCACCGCGCCGGCTTCGCGCAACTTCACCATCGCCGTCGGCACGCCGACGCAGTACGACAAGCTCGCGTTCGAGGCGGGCGGCGCCAACCCGGCGCGCACGTTCTCGTACTACATCGGGGCGGGCGCGTACAACCAGTCGTACCGGTACTACGACAACTACAACGGCGCGAGCCTCCAGCGCAACTGGGGGACGCCGCTCGCGCAGTGCCCGGCGGGCATCCCGTACAGCGAAGCGCCGTCGTGCTACGCCAACCCGTCGACGCCGTACACGAACACCGGCTACCTGCCGGCGTACGCGCTCGGGCCGTACCAGGACAACATCTTCCTGGCGAACGTCCGTGACCGCGACACGATCGCGAACTTCCATTTCGGGATCCCCCGCAAGGACGGAAACCGCGACGACGTCCAGGTCCTGTTCGACAACAACTTCATCGCCAACCCGTACTACAGCTCGACGAACGATCTCGGCGGGGCGCAGTTCCTGAACGACATCGGCCTCGGCGTCCCGGCGTATCTCGACGGGTTCCAGACGAGCTTCCGCCCGGGTCAGCTCCTGCCGATCGGGTACACCGGCGGCGGCGCGTCGATCTACTACTTCCCGCAGTCGCCGACGACGCGCGCGATCGGCGAGTTCAACTGCAGCATCGCGAACACGTCCACGACGTTCGGCGGCTGCATCGAGCCCGACCGGCGCGACGCGTTCAACAACAACCAGTCGATCCAGAAGGTGCAGTACCAGCGTAACTTCGGGACGAACGCGTTCCTGCGCGTCTACGGGTACACGTACTACTCCGACTGGCTCCAGACCGGGCCGCAGAGCTGCTACGCCAACTTCGTCGGCTACGTTCCCTGCGACTACGAGCTCTCGAGCCACACCCGCGGCGTGAGCGCGCAGTTCACCTCGCAGCTCAACCCTCAGCACCTCTTCTCGGTGCAGGGGGCGTACACGACGGCGACCACGCTGCGTGACAACAACACCGAGATGGTCGACTTCGGCGGCTCCTCCAGCATCCGGAACTACGCCGGGATCCTGGTCGACAGCAGCAACCCGTACAACGGCATGTGCTATACGGCGGCCGGCACGAGGGCGAACTGCTACAGCGGCCTGGGTACGAGCTACAACAGCGCGATCGGCCACTTCACGTGGAGCCAGGCATACAACGGCACCGTTCCGGTTGCGACCGGGACGTGCGGCAACGGACCGTGCGAGTACATGTCGCTCGGGAACGGTTCGTACGCGACCTACAACAACGTCGTGCCGAAGTTCTACGCCTTCTCGGTCACCGACCAGTGGAAGCCGACCGACCGGCTGAGCTTCGACCTCGGGATGCGGTTCGACCGCTTCGAGTTCGACGGTTCGGACACGACGAACGGCGGCGCCGCGCGCACGTTCTTCTACAACGCGTGGAACCTGCAGTTCCCGTCGACTCCGCAGTTCAACGTCTCGAACCAGATCGAGGCGTACAACGAGTGGGAGCCGCGCATCGGCGGAACCTACACGCTCAACCCGAGCACGGTCATCCGCGCCAGCTACGGCCGGTACGCGCAAGCCCCGAACAGCGCGTTCGAGCAGTACAACTTCCTGAACCCGAACGCGCCGGCGCTGCTCCGCGGCTTCGTCGTGCTCGGCGTCGGGAACACCCCGGCGCACGCGATCCGTCCGTCGGTGGCGAACAACTACGACTTCTCGTTCGAGCATCAGTTCAACCGGGACACCTCGGTGAAGCTGACGCCGTTCCTCCGCTCGACGCAGGACCAGATCCAGCAGTTCTACCTCGACCAGAAGACCAACTTCGTCTCCGGCCTCAACGTCGGCCGCCAGACGTCTCAGGGCTTCGAGTTCGAGCTCGACAAGGGTGACTTCTCGCGGAACGGCTGGGCCGGCCGCCTGACGTACACGTACACGAACAGCTTGATCAAGTACCAGCGTTCGAACGGGATCTCCGTGATCGACAACTTCAACGACGCGATCACGGCGTACAACTCGTACACCCGCGCCGGCGGCGGTTCGGCGTGCTACACCCCGGCGGTGACGGACCCCGTGACCGGCAACGTGACCACACCGGCGGCTATGGCTCCCGGGTGCCCCGCGGGTTCGATCGCGAACCCGTACTACAACGCCCCGATCCAGCCGCTGATGGATCCGAACGCGTCGTACATCCCGTACGACCTGTTCCCCGCCGGCGTCGGCTCGGCGCCGGTGACCCAGTACGGTGCGCCGCACGTCGCGACGCTGCTCGTGCAGTACAAGCACGGTCCGCTCTCGATCACCCCGGCGCTCCAGTTCAGCGGCGGCGTTCGCTACGGCGTGCCGCTCTCGAACCCGGGTCTCGATCCGTTCGGCTGCTCGATCGTTGCGGGCAGCGGACAGTCGGCGGTCCTTCCCGGTACGACGACGAACGATCCTCGGTACCCGTACGGCGCCGGCGGCGGATCGCCGATCAACGCCGCGCAGTGCGGCACGCTGGGGGCGATCCCGAACATCTACACCGGGCGTTTCGACAACATCGGCGCGTTCGTGGCGCCGAACAACATCCAACTGCACACGCAAGTCTCGTGGGACGTGAACAAGCGGGTGACGCTGGTTGGGAACTTCGCGAACATCGTCAACCGCTGCTTCGGCGGGACCAAGGTGGCGTTCGCGATCAGTCAGGCGTGCGCGTACATTCCGACGTACGGGGCGGGGTCGGGGCCGACTCCGGTCGGGAACGTGTTCAACCCTGGGGATAATCCGCAGCCGTTCCTGCGGACGCCGTATGACCCGATCTTCTCGGGGTTCCCGTTCAATATGTACTTCGAGGCGCGGATCAAGATCTGATCTGACGCGCTCGCGGGCATCGCGAACACGAATGACGGCTCTCGCTTTGGCGGGGGCCGTCTTCTTTTTGCTGCTGCGGCGTGGGGCTCGGGGCGGGGGCGGGTGTAGTCCGTTCCGGGGCACGCTCCCTCCGCGCATCCTGCGCTCCGGTCGCTACGCGCTCCGTCGCTCCCGCCCTCCGGGCTCCGCTCCTCCGCGAGTACCCCGGAACGGACTACACCCGCCCCCGCCCCTCCAGGCACGAGACTCCGCTCGTTCGGGGGCGGCAGGTGCGGTTTATGTCACCCTGAGCTTGTCGAAGGGTGAGCGTGCGTCGAGGCTATCGGGGAGCACTCTTGGGCCTGAATATGGCGGCGCCCGCGGCGGCGAGCGCGCGGGCGGCGTTGGGTGGATACGGCTGCGGGGGACGGCGGTGCCCGGCGCGGGCGCGCTGCGGGGACACACCGCGGGGGCGCGCGCAGACGGGGCCGCGGTTAGAGGGCTTTTAGGGCTTTCACTGGGGGACTCGTAGTTTTTGGCCGACGGCGAGGCTTGCCGTGTCGAGGTGGTTGGTGGCGATGATTTGGTCGACCGTGGATTGGACGTCGGCGGTGGGGGCGGTCTTGCGTTCGGCGATCGACCAGAGGGTGTCGCCGCGGTGGACCGTGACCGTCGCGTAGGTCACGCGCGGGGCGGCGTGGACCGTGCTCGACAGCGCCGGGAGCGTGACCGCCAAGCTCAGGGCGCCCAGGGCGACGAGGGGCATCAGGGTCGGTTTCTGCTTTTTGCCGTACATCGTGTGTGCCGTTCCCCTAGATGTTGTGCCGAACGCTCGTTCGTCCACCATATGATAGCAAGGCGGTCCGCCGCGGTCAATGGGTTACGAACGTATGTTTGCTCTCGGCGGAGTTCTGTGTTAGGATGGCGCCAATCAATGCGGTAGCTTCGGCTGCCGTCGGCGAGCGTCTCACGGCGCAGTGCCTACTGGGTGGCATTCTCTAGGAGGGATGATGGCCGAACGGGCCACGACCGAGAAGCAGCAGCGGATCCTCGAGGTGATCCGCGAGTTCACGAGCGAGCGGGGCTATCCGCCGTCGGTGCGCGAGATCGGCGAGCGCGTCGGGCTCTCGTCGTCCTCGACGGTGCAGTCGCATCTCAAGACGCTGGAACGCCGCGGTCTCCTCAGGCGCGACCCGACCAAGCCGCGGGCGCTCGTCGCCGCGCGCAGCGAGGACGACGTTCCGGCCGTCGAGTCGGCGATGCTGCCGCTCGTCGGCCGCGTCGCGGCCGGCGTCCCGATCACCGCGACCGAGAACCTCGAGGACCAGTTCGTCCTCCCGGCCTCGTGGGTGCCGCGGTCGGGCGGCTTCATGCTGCGCGTCAAGGGCGACTCGATGGTCGACGCCGCGATCCTCGACGGCGACCTCATCGTCGTCGAGCCGCGCCAGACCGCGAACAACGGCGAGATCGTCGTCGCGATGATCGACGGCGAGGCGACCGTGAAGCGGTTCTTCCGCGAGACCGGGCGCGTCCGGCTCCAGCCGGAGAACGCCACCATGGCGCCAATCTACGCGGACGATGTCACGATCGTCGGCCGCGTCGAAGCCGTCATCCGCAAGCTCTGAGGACGGCACCCCGCAGCTGAGCGCTCCGGCCGGCGACGGGTTCGTCGCGCGGCTGGAGCGCGCCGCCGCGCCGTACGCGCACCGGATCGCCGAGGCGCCGGCGGTGCAGGCGCTCCAGGAGTCGCTCCCCGTCGCGTTCGCGGTCGCGCTGCTCGTGCTCGTCGCGCGGCTCGCGGCCGCGCTGCTGAGCAGGCCGTTCCCGGGACTCGGCGTCCTCAAAGACGTGCTGCCGTCCCTGATGAGCGGGTTCGCGGTGGCGTCGGTCGTGACGGCCGTCGTGCTCGCGCTGCGGCTCGCGAGGCGGCTGGAATGCTCGCGCGCCGCGCTCGCCGGGGCGTCGCTCGCGGCGTTCGCGCTCTCCGTCCCGCGCGAGACGGTCGCCGCGCTGACCGCCTTCGCGCGCGGCGGCGGCGACGGAGCACGGCTCGAGGCGGCGACGCGGACGCTCGGCACCAGCGGGATCTTCACGGCGATCGTCGTGACGCTCGCGGTCGCCGGCGCGGTCGCGCTCGCGCGGCGGCGGTTCGGCGCGCGGCTGGGAACCGCGGCCGGTGCTGTCGCGGCGGTCGGCGTCGCGGCGGCGCTGTTCGCGCTCGGGCTTTCGCCGGCGAGCGGGCTGGCGACGGTCCTCGCGCCGCTCGCCACGCTCGGCGACAGCTTCGCCGCGCTGGCCGTGCTGGTCGCCGTCGAGTCGCTGCTGTGGCTCGTCGGGCTGCACGGTCCGGCGCTGCTCGCGGCGCTCGTCCTGCCCGTGTACCTCACGCTGCAGGCGCAGAACACCGCGGCGGTCGCGCTGCACCACCCGGCGCCGCACATCGTCGTCGTCTCGACGTTCCTGTTCGTCTTTCCGGGCGGCGCGGGAGCGACGCTCCCGCTCGTCGCGCTGCTCGCCCGCAGCCGGGTGCGCCGGCTGCGCGCGATCGGGCTCGCGACCGTCCTCCCGGGTCTCTTCAACGTGAACGAGCCGGTCATGTTCGGGCTGCCGGTGGTGTACAATCCGGTGCTGGCCGTGCCGTTCGTGCTCGCGCCGCTCGCGCTCGCCTGCACGACCTATGCCGCGATGGCGCTGGGACTGGTCGGCAAGCCGCTGTTCTACGTGCCCTCGATGCTGCCGCCGCTCGTGAACGTCTTCCTCGCGACGCTCGACTGGCGCGCGTGCGTGCTGGTCGCGGTGAACCTCGCGATCGCCGGCGCGATTTGGCTCCCGTTCGTGCGCGTCTACGAGCGCGCCGAAGCGCTGCGCGCGGAAACGGCGCGCGCGGCGTGAGCGACGTCGAGACCCTGCTCGCCGGCGCCAAGGTCGATCCGCGCGTGCGCGCGGCGGCGCAGCGCGCGCAGGTGTGGCTCGAACGGCGCGATCCGCGGACGGCGGCGGTGCGCGCGCGCGTGCTGCGCGCGTTCCTCGACGAAGGGATCGCCGAGTCGGATCTGGCGGGGACGACCGGGTACGGGTACGACGACGCGGCGCGCGAGCGCTACGAGTCGCTGCTCGCGCGCGTCTTTCGCGCGGAGCGGGTGCTGGCGCGGCTCTCGATCGTCAGCGGGACGCACGCGATCGTCGCGGGACTCGACGCGTTCACCGCGCCCGGCGAGACGCTGCTCGCCGCGAACGGCGCGCCGTACGACACGCTGCGCCACGCGATCGCGACCGCGCCGCACGCGCTCGTCACGCGCGGCCTGCGCTACGACGAAGTGCCGCGCACCGCGGACGGTGAGACCGATCTCGGCGCGCTCGCGGATGCGGTGCGCGCGCTGCGTCCGGCGGTCGTCTTCGTGCAGCGCTCGCGCGGCTACGCGGTGCGGCGCTCGCTCTCGATCGATGCGATCGGGGAGCTCGTCGCCGCGGTGCGCGCGGTGCCGAGCGAGACGGTGATCTTCGTCGACAACTGCTACGGCGAGCTGGTCGAAGCGCGCGAGCCGCTCGAGGTGGGCGCCGACGTGATCGCCGGCTCGCTGATCAAGAACGTCGGCGGCGGGCTCGCGCCGGCCGGCGGGTATCTCGCGGGGCGCGCCGAGCTCATCGAGCGGATCGCCGCGCGTGTCTTCGCGCCGGGGCTCGGCGCGGGACTCGGGCCGACGCTCGGGTTCGGGCGCGCGCTCGTGCAAGGGCTGTTCTACGCGCCGCTCGTCGTCGCCGAGACGCTACGCGGGCTCGACTTCGCCGCGGCGCTGTTCGCGGAGCTCGGCTTCGGCGCCGATCCCGCCGCGGGCGAAGCGCGGACCGACATCGTGCAGGCGATCCGGCTCGGCTCGCGCGAGCGGCTGATCGCGTTCGCGCGCGGGCTGCAGCTCGCGATGCCGGTGAACGCGCGGTTCGCGCCGGAACCCGGGCCGGTGCCGGGCTACGTCGATCCCGTCATCATGTCGAGCGGGTCGTTCGTGAGCGGCGCGACGATCGATCTCTCGTGCGACGCGCCGCTGCGCGAACCGTTTGAGGTCTATCTGCAAGGCGGCGTGCTCGCCGAGCACGCCGCGCTCGGCGCGATGCTCGCGGCGAGCGCGGTCGTGCGTTAGCTCAGAAGCAGCAGGCGTTCGTCGTC